>CAZRIE010000054.1:0-27995 GCA_964600075.1 uncultured Flavobacteriaceae bacterium | reverse complement strand
CCGACCAAGGCAGCAGTAATTCCCTTTTGTTGTACCGACCATGCAATCGCTACTTGAGCAACGGTGCAGCTGTGTTTTTCGGCAACCGTATCCAAAACGGTCAACAGCCCTTGTAGTTGGGGCCAAATATCTTTACGATAGTAATTGTAAAACCGGCTACGGGCATCGGCTTCCGCAAAGTTCGGAAGCTCACGGTACTTTCCCGTCAGCAGTCCACCTGCCAAAGTACCATATGTAATAAGGGCAAGTTCATTTTCGACACAATAGGGAACAATCTGTTCCTCAATTTTTCGGTTCAACATCGAATAATTGGGCTGTAAACAGACAATATCGGTCATGTCTTGAATCTGCTCCATCAATTCGATGGTAAAATTAGAAACGGCCAAATACCGGAATTTACCTTGCTGATATAACTTAATCAATGTATTTACTGAATCTTCAAGTGGTGTATTGACATCGGGCCAATGAATGTAATATAAATCGATATGGTCAGTATTCAACCGCGTCAACGATTCTTCCATGTCTTTTAAGATTGTCTCCGGTTTTAAATCCCTCAAAAAAGCATCCGAGGTACGAACTACGCCTGTTTTGGTAGCAATGATGACCTTATCCCTTTTTCCCTGAATAGCTTTGGCCACAATCGTTTCCGCATGGCCTGCACCGTATGCCGGCGCCGTATCAATAAAATTCATTCCCGAATCCAGCGACGCTTCGATGGCAGCAATGGATTCTTTGTCATCCACATCGCCCCAAAAATCATTGCCCATGGCCCAGGTCCCAATTCCTATTTTAGAGATGTTCAGGTCTGTATTTGGTATTTTTCTAAATTCCATATGACGAATTCGTTTAAAATCTGTTTAAAAAAAAGGGAACCCATACAACCAATATACCGATTTCCTGTTTTTTATGAAGCTTCTTTCCGCAGTACTTCCAAGGGCGGACTTCTTAAAACACTTCTGTTGTTCGAAAGACCGATAAGCAATACCAAGGACGTGATGCCGGGCAATACGACAAGAAACGGCACCCATGAAGGTATAAAGGCGGTCTTAAAAACGAATAAGGCCAACAACTGGCTACTGATTAATGAAAGTAGTATTCCGATACCACTGCCAAGAAGGCCCAAATAAAGATACTCCAAAGCTGCAATCTTTGAAATTTGACTGCTTTTTGCACCTAATGTACGTAACAATACACTTTCCTTTATGCGTTGGTATTTGCTCGTTCGTACTGACCCGATTAACACGATGATACCCGTTAGGATACTAAAAAAGGCCATAAAATTGATAACCCATGAAATCTTATCGAGAATATTTTCGACAATACCCAAGACTTGCCGTAAATCGATTATTGATACCGTTGGGAATTTACGTACCAGCGCTATTTGTACTTCCGCGGACTTTTTTTCGTTCGGAGCGTTCGTTGTCAGCACATGAAACTGGGGGGCATTTTCTAAAATTACCGTCGGAAATAAAATAGAAAAATTCAGTTGCATACGGCCCCAATCTACCGCACGGATACTGGCCACTTCGGTTTCCATCAAAACACCCTGTACATTGAACGTTAGCCTATCCCCTAGTTTAACCTGTGCATCGCGTGCCACATTATCGGAAAGGGATATCGGAACCAAGTTGGCTTCTGAGGGTTCGGCAGGCCAGCTCCCGGCTTCCGAAGTTTCTGAAGGGATCAGCGAATCGCGATAGGTGACGCGGAACTCGTGGTTCAATATCCACTGATTGATCGTAGAAGAAGTATCCAGCCGAATATCGTTTACCGAGCGGTCTTTAATTTTTTGCATCCTCATGGTCACGATAGGAATGTTGTTTAGCAAGGGTAATCCCATTTCAACAATACTTTGCGCAGCAGCATCCTTTTGTTCGGTCTGTACATCAATTAAAATCAAGTTAGGGGTGTTCTCGGTCTTTTCCAAAGAAGTTTTGGCTAGCAGAATATCCTTGGAAAAATATAACGTACTGATCAAGAACGTACCCACACCAATAGCCAAGACCAAGACCATTGTCTGATTGTTCGGGCGAAAAAGGTTCAAAAGACTCTGTCGTGCCGTAAAGCCCCAAGATGCCGGAAAGTATTTTTTGATAGCCTTCATAAACACGGTGGCGATACCGGCCAAAATGGCAAAAACGACCAAAATTCCTATAACAAAGGACATGGCATATTTCCAATTTTGCAGAAGCCAAAACGAAAAGAGAAAGATAAAGACCATGATAGCCAATAGCACCAAAAGGTTGGCTTTCCTTGATTTTTTTGAGCCATTTTCCTGTATTCGTAAAACCTGTAATGGAGAAACGTACCAAGTGCCCAACAAAGGTGTTAGCGCAAATAACACTGACATAAAAAGACCGAGCAAAAGTCCCAATATGATAGGTTGAAACGAGAACGAGACGGCCACTTCAAAAGGCAGGAAATCTTGCAAAAACAAGGGGAAAGACTGTTGCAAAAGCAGCCCAACGAACGACCCGATGAGGCCACCGACCAACCCCATGCCTGCAATCTGTATGAGATAGATCAAAAACGTTTGCTTACGTGTCGCCCCGATACATTTAAGCACGGCCACGGATTGTAATTTCTCTTTGATGTAGATATGCACCGAACTGGCAATGCCCACGCAGCCCAATAAAAGGGCGATAAAAGCAACGAGGTTCAAAAATTTTCCGAAATTTTCATAGCGACGGCCCAAGCGTTGCCCCGTCGAGGTATGTGTATCGAGATCTGCGTTCTCGGCATCGAGCAGCGGGTCGATTTTTATGTCCAACTCCTTTAAATCTTGGTTCGGTTTGGCCACAAAATAAAAATCGTAGCCGACACGGCTTCCGACCTGCACAAGACCAGTCGCTTCGATAAATCGATAGGGAATCAGAACCGGCGGCGCCACGGAGGTCGAAATCCCCGTGCTCCCGGGTGCGGAAATCAGCGTACCGATAATGGGTAAACCAATGTTACCGATTTTCACCGAATCGCCATGCTGAAGACCGTATTGCAACATTAAAGTGGCATCGACCAGAGCGCCTCCGGATTTTTGATATTCCGTGGCGGCGGAAACTGGGCTCGTATCCAGCTCCCCATAAAACGGATAAGCACCCTCCAGCCCTTTTATATTAACCAGTTTCGTTGCTCCCTGTTTCGGAAAGACCGCCATGGAAGGAAAACTGACCCCTTTTGCATTGGCACCACCAAGGGAGTCGATAATTTCTTGTACCCTTTCGTTCGGGGGTTGGTTACTATCGATAATAAAATCGGCACCCATCAAAGCTTTTGATTGCAGGGCAATATTCTCTTTCAGGCTATCACCAAACGATTGAATGGAAACTACGGCCGCTATTCCCAGAATTATCGAGGCCATAAATAAGAGTAACCTTTTGCCACTGGCCTTACCATCGCGCCACGCCATTTTGAGCAACCAATCAAAACCGGCCTTTTTAACAATCCTATGATCCATACTCACGATAGCGTCGTAGTTTCGTTCGTCAAAATCTTTCCGCCTTTTAATCGAAGAATACGTTGACATCTCTGCGCAAGTTCAAGGTCGTGTGATACGATGACCAAGGTCGTACCCGCTTCTTTGTTCAGGTCGAACAATAATTGCACAACTTTTTCGCCGGTCTCTTCGTCAAGATTTCCGGTAGGTTCGTCGGCGAACAAAATAGAGGGTCTGCTCGAAAATGCCCTTGCCAGAGCCACACGTTGCTGCTCCCCACCTGATAACTGCGTTGGATAGTGGTGGAAGCGATCGGCCAAACCTACTTTGTCCAAAAGGTCCATTCCGACCTTACCGGGATTGGAAGCGCCTTGAAGCTCCAACGGCACGATTACATTTTCGAGAGCCGTCAAGGTCGGTAGCAATTGAAAATTTTGAAAAATAAAGCCCACCTCTCTGTTTCGCAATAATGCGCGTTCGTCTTCGCTCAATGTGACAAGCTCGGTACCACAGAGTTCTACCGTACCGGTATCGGGTCGATCTAGACCTGCGCACAACCCCAACAAGGTCGTTTTTCCACTTCCCGATGGGCCAACGATAGCGAAGGTCTCACCTTCCTCTATGTGGAAAGAGATATCGTCCAATACGGTCAAATTTTTAGAGCCGCTCGTATAACTCTTCCCTAGATGGCTTACGTTTAATATCTTTGCCATGTAATTTTTCTATTTTCTTTTTCATATCTGATCCGTACAACGGACAAGAATGGAAAAATAAGCAAATGATTCCGATTTTCAGACCGTCAACGTATGCAGAACCTCTTAAAATTTCGTTATTTTTTACTAGTGCTCTTGGTGATTTCTTGTGGCGAAAACCCCAAAAAGGAAATAGATACCAAAGTTAACGAAGCGACTGACACCGATTCCGAAACAGCGGTAACGTCGGAAGAAAAAGTCATTTTGTTTTTTGGAAACAGTCTCACTGCCGGTTATGGTCTCGATACCGAAGAAGCTTTTCCTGCCCTCATCCAAAGCCGCTTGGATTCCCTAGAATTGAACTATACGGCCATCAATTCGGGGTTGAGCGGAGAAACGACTTCCGGCGGACTTAATCGTTTGGGTTGGGTGCTCAATCAAAAGGTCGATGTGTTTGTTTTAGAACTAGGCGCTAATGATGGTCTTCGAGGTGTTCCTTTAAAAGAGACCCGCGCAAACCTTCAGGCCATCATCGACTTGGTACGAAAGAAAAACGAGAATACAGAAATTGTTCTCGCTGGAATGCAGATTCCTCCAAATATGGGTGAGGCCTACACTTCTGAATTTCGGAAAATGTTTCCTGAACTCGCCGAGAAAAATAATGTAGGGTTGATTCCCTTTTTGTTGGAAGGTGTGGCCGGAAATCGTGAATTAAACCTTGAAGACGGCATACATCCGACCGCTGAAGGTCAGAAAATCGTAATGGAAAACATATGGAAGGTTTTAGGTGATAAGGTAACGGAGAAGTCTTTAACATATTGACGTAGACCATTTGGCCATGTTCCTTTTCGTCCTATTTGAAAGGATGGTTATTATTGGCACTTCAATTTCTAAAGAATTTATCAGTGCATATGAAGCAGAAGGTTGGGATCCGGACAGTTCTTAACATAGAATTTCAAATCTTCTTCTGAACAAACTCCAGGATAATCGCCTTTTTTATCGGCTATATCAATAATTAGCTGAAAGTGCAGATGTGGGGCGTAATGTACATTAATATCTGCGGTGCCCAATGTCCCCAAAACCGCTCCTTTTTTCAATTTCTTTCCCTTATAAAGGCTTTCTAATGATTCCAAAGATAAATGCCCATATAATGAATGAAAATGAAATCCGTTCACTTCGTGTTTCAAAATTATAGTCGGCCCGTAGTCTCCTTTTATCGCATTGTTCTTATAACTATGAACTGTTCCATCTGCTGGTACCTTCACCTTTGTTCCTGCAATAGACCAAAAATCGATGCCAAGATGAATATTGCGCAGGGGCTTTCCTGCAGAAGAAAAATTTGGATTATCCGTATACAGATTTCTTTTTTCCAAATATCCACCATAGGCCACCAGGGCATTTTCTATTTTCAAAATACGGGCAATATAGGTTTGACATTGTTCTGGATCAGAAAGGCTCACGTGTTCTAATTCCACATTATTAATTGACAGGTTTATTGGAGTGTATCTGCGAAGGGGTATATCCACATCAAGAATAGAAAAGGGTCTATCATTACTAGATTTCATTAAGTCCAAGGGGCGCCACATAGCGCAAAATTAAGGTTTACTGCTTCTAAATGTAAAAGAAAAAAGATGTTTGAATAAAAAAATGTTATTAATACCGAATTTTAATAATTCAAACTGTTTGAATTACGGATTTATCAAGTAAGCTTTATCACACAATCGGTACCCTTAATGCTGACGATAAACTCTAGTCGTTTGTCGATTAAATTAAAATATAGTTGTAATGCGCCCGCAATTTGAATAATTTGCACAGATATTCTGAAAAAGAGAATTAATTTCTAAAAAATAAGTGAATTATGAAACGTAACTTAATTACAAGATTCTTCCTGTTTTCTTTGTTATTCATGTCGTTTGTTATAGTGCCCGTAGCTTGTAGCAGCGATGATAACCCACCCACGGAGACTCCGGGGCCAGAACCGGAGCCAGAACCAGAGCCAGAACCGGAGCCAGAACCGGAGCCAGTACCAGAGCCAGATCCGACAAATGCCAATACGACAATTACTACCACCTCACCTGTATTGGCAGACGGTACGGCGGCATCAACGGTAACCGTAAAAATAGCTGATACAAACGGAGCTTTGTTGACTACTACCGGAGGCACAGTGGCCTTGGCAGCTACAGGCTCAGCAATAATATCCGTGGTGGCCGACAACAGCGACGGTACTTATACTGCCACCGTTACGAACACTTCGGCTGAAACAGTTACCATATCGGGTACACTTGAAGGTACTGCCATCACCAATACGAGCGATATTACGTTTGATACCGTAATGTTAGACCCAGATCCAACAAATGCCAACACAACCATTGATGCAAGCGCATCAGAATTAATAGAGGGTACGGCTACATCAACGGTAACTGTACAACTTGCAGATACTGATGGTAATCTTTTGACCGTAAGTGGTGGCACCGTTGCTTTAGCCGCAACTGGTACGGCAATTGTTTCAGAAGTAACAGATAATGGCGATGGTACTTACACCGCCACCACTACAAACACTGTAGAAGAGACCGTTACCATATCTGGCACCCTGGATAATGTTGCAATTTCCAATACTACGGAAATAACGTTCAACCCTGGGAATTCGAACCCTGTACAAGAAGCAACCCAATCTACGGAAGCCGTCGGACCTTCATTATTAAGAATCAATAGCGGTGGCCCAGAAGTAACGTTTGGTGCTGTTACATTTTTAGAAGACCAGTTTTTTGGTGAAAATACCACATCATTTACCAACCCCTTTGTAACAGAAATTACAGATACCGAAATGGATGCTATTTTCTTAACAGAAAGAGTTACGAATAATACTAATTTTAAGGGGCCTATCGCTTATAATATCCCCGTAACCAATGGTACGTATACTGTAAAGCTTTATTTTGCCGAGATTTACTGGGGCGTTGAAAATCCGCAAATGTTTGAAGGTGGAGAAGGTAGCAGGGTCTTCAATATTTCTATGGAGGGTATGGAAATCTTTACTGGATATGATCTCTTTAAAGAACACGGTGTTGCAAAGGCAAGTAGTCGTATGTACGATATTGAAGTTACAGATGGCGAATTGACAATCACCCTTGAAGCAACAGTAGATAAACCTAAAGTTTCTGCAGTAGAGGTATTTGGTACCGGTACTATAGGTTTATAAAACGATATGTATTTTTTATATTTAATGCCTATCCGCAAATTTGCGGATAGGCATTGTTTTTTTGAACCCTATTAGTAAGTTATCGTACATACGAAGACTAAACATAAAAAAATTGAAATGAAGATTCTTAAAACAGTATTGCTAGCACTACCATTTATTTTAACCATCTCTTGCCAATCGAATACCAACAAAAAAAATAGTAATCACGTTGCCGAAGAGATGGCCGAAGTGGTCAAACCTACCGCCCAAGATTTGGAAAAATACGAAACTGCCTATTTCGCAAGTGGTTGTTTCTGGTGCGTCGAGGCTATTTTCGAAAGTGTGAAAGGTGTCAAAGAAGTGGTATCGGGTTATTCGGGCGGTATCGAAGAAAATCCCACTTACGAGCAAGTTGCTGGAGGTCTAACAACCCATGCCGAAGCCGTCAAGGTATATTACGACCCGGAAGAAATATCGTTCACCGCTTTGGTACAAGTCTTTTTCGGATCACATGATCCTACGTCATTGAATCGCCAAGGGCCAGACCGAGGACCTCAATACCGATCAGTAGCATTTTATAAAAATGCAAAAGAAAAGAAAATCATCGAAGGGTATATCGGAGTTTTAAGAGATAACGATGTTTATCAAGGGGCACCTATCACAACAGAGGTCACGGAATTCACCAAATTTTATGACGCAGAGGACTATCATCAGGACTATGAACGAAAGCATCCGAACAATTCGTACATTACCAATGTTTCTATACCGAGATTGAATCGTTTCAAAAAGAATTTTAATGATTATCTAAAAGAAAATGCACATTGAATATGCATTATTCAATACGAATTGAAAGCGGCCTGAATGGGCCGCTTGTTTTATTTCTAAGAATGTGACCGTATCTTTAGGTTTAAAAGGAAGGAAAATTGAAGAGAAGAGCGTTTATTACAAAAAGTAGTTTGGCGACTGCGGCCTTGGCGACATCAACAACAGCCTTGGGTTATAGTGCGAAAATCAAAGGGGCTAACGATAGCTTGAATATCGGAATAATCGGAACTGGAGACCGTGGTAGTGGATTGATTCCCTTTATTAATCAAATCGAAAACTTTACTATAGCAGCCTGTTGTGATATCCTTCCTTTTCGCTTGCAAAATGGCTTGAGCAGAACCAAGGATAAAGCAATAGGGTATACCGATTATCGAAAATTACTTGAAAACAAAGATCTTGATGCGATATTGATCGCCACACCATTCAATACCCATTCTAAAATAGCAATGGACGCCATCGATGCCGGAAAACATATCTACTGCGAAAAGACAATGGCCAAAGGTTTTGCAGGTATTCAGAATTTGGTAGATGCCAAAAACGCATCAAACAAAATTTTTCAGACCGGGCATCAATACCACAGTTCGCGATTGTACACCCATGTGGTAGAACTTATTCAAAATGGAAAAATAGGAAAGATAACGGCCTTCGAGTGCCAATGGAACCGTAATGGAAATTGGAGAAGACCAGTTCAGAATCTAAAACTTGAAAGGCTTATCAATTGGCGTATGTACCGTGAATATTCAGGTGGCCTCGTCGCCGAACTCTGTTCACATCAAATAGACTTCGTAAATTGGGTGCTCGACGCCACTCCTATAAAAGTAACAGGTCTAGGAGGCGTTGATTATTGGAAAGATGGTAGGGAAACCTATGACAACATTCATTTACTATATGAATATCCTGAAGGTGTAAAAGCCAAGTTCACCTGCCTTACGAGTAATGCTATGGACGATTACAAAATAAAGGTACTCGGCGACAAGGGTAGCATCATTCTCGGTTATAACAAGGCATGGTTTTATCCCGAAGGGAAAGAGAATAAAGAATTAGGCAACGTAGATGGCGTTGCGGGCGCTACCGTAAAATGGGACGATGGTAAGGGTATACCTATTGAAGTAAATCACGAAGAACCCAGTAAACAGGCCCTTATCGATTTTAAGGATAGTATTATCACAAATAAACAACCTGCTTCAGATATAGTCTCCGGTGCTAAAGCGGCAACATGCGTACAAATGGGATTGGATGCCATGCATAACGATAAAATTGTGTATTGGCCACCCACATCAAATCTATAGGTACGATTAAATTCTGCATGTATCGTAAAGCTTTTATAAAGTATCTTATTTTTTGCAGGAAATTACAATTTTTAAAGACTTTGACCTTAAAAGAATAGTTACTCCAATACTACTTCACTATAATTCGAATCAATAATTATCGACTTACCGGAATCTTTATTTCGATTATAGCCTTCGTGAACAACTCGACCTTGATCTGTCGTTCTACGTAATACCAGTTCTGCAGGGCTCGTAAACTTCGATTCTGTGCCGTTGATATACACCGTAAATGCTGTTTCTGGGAGGTCACAGACCAATTCTGCATGCTGGAGCGAAACATCTAAAGTTTCGAAATCTGTAGAAACCTCGTTGATCAATAACGGCCCGAAACTATTTTTTATGAAGGCGGTTTTCAATAAATTCTCGATAGTAACCTCAGAAGAGGTAGCGTTCAAACGCAGGTTCAAAACTTCCTTGAGATCAACATTTTCAGAATAATCGGTATGTAATTGGCCATAGTTCCATTTTTCGACGCTTACGGGCGAATACGATGCCATAACCATAGTTTTATCGCCATCTATGGTTGCTGCCAACAAGCTGGCATGTGAAAGGGTCGCATCGATGTTATTGGTGTTCTCGGCCAATTTAACTTCGCCATGGCGAACGTTCATTTTTATTTTTGTCGATTTGGGCATCTTTATCTTTATTGTTTTTTTTACCTTATAATTTCTGTTCTCACCTTCAGAGTTAAAGTAAAAAATATTCGGCCGACTGTGCATGGCCGACCGGGTACTATTACGTTGAGCAAGTCGGGCCTGATGGTCTGCCATTCGCCTTTGATGTTCTTCGTCGCGCTTCTGGACATGCTGCGACCTTTCTTCGGCCCGTTTTTCGATACGTTCGCTATGGACCTCCATTCTATTTTCGTGCATTTCCTCACGCTGCTCTTGCATTTCATGTCGCTTGTGTTCCATTTTCTCTTGCCAATCCTCCATCCTTTCTTGGTAAGGTTCGCCAAAATCTTTTTGAAAGCTCTTTTGCCATTCTTTCAGGTATTTCTCACCATCCTTTTTAAATGCCTCATGATCAAAATTAGGGTTAGGAGCCGGTGGCATTTGGGGTAAATCTTCCATATCCGAAAAATCGAAATCAAATGATTCGAATTCTCGCATTTCCGGTAATTCGATATCTAGGTCTCCCATAGCATCAAATTCTTGAACCGCCCATGAATTATGGTTACCCGTACTTACTGTTATTCTCGAGCTATTTCCCATGATTTCGAAACCTCCATTTTCGAAATAGTCATTTGCCTCCTCTTCTGAAGCTCCCTCTATACTTATCGTTGTCTCTATAACTACTTTGTCTTTGTTCCAAGTTTCGAACTCAATATCGGCATGGCTAGTATTAATGTCAAGCACCGCATCTGGCACGACATCAAAACTTTCAGAAAAGGTTTTATTTTGTGTTTGACCATAGGTTTCGATACTGATGAGGCATAAAAAAACCGTTACTAGCTTAAATACTTGTTTCTGTGACTGTTTCATTTTTTGATGATTTTAATTGATTCAACTTTTCTCTTAATTTGTGCATTAACTGTAAGCGTAATTGTAAGTTTTTGATCATTGCGGTAATAGTCTGTTCGTTCGGGCCGATTTCGTTGAGTTCGGCACTTAACTTTGTATACTCGCCGTTCAATTCGGCGAGCTGATTCATAAAACTATCGACCAAGGTCTTATTCTTTTCCGAAACCTCTAACCGCGACAGTTCTAGATTGATATTTACGACATAGTAATTTTCTATCTTCTTTAAATCAGGCGAAAGATCACCGAGAGAAATACCTGTTTCATTTTCCTTATTTGTCTTTTTTTCTACAACGGTCGTCTTTGTTGGGTTTACATCTTCAGAACCCAAATAATAATAATAATACCCTGCAATACCTAACAATACAACTACCGAAGCTGCAACCCGTAACCACGTTACAGATAATTTTCGCCGCTTGGGCAGCTCTTTTTCCAAACGTCTTAAAAATCGCTTTTGATGCCCGGCCTTCATCTGTTGGCTATCGGCTTTGGTTTCTTCTTTAAACTTTTCCCTAATATCCTGTGCCATACTTTTTTTGTTTTAAAAGTTCTTTTAAATACCCCTTGCCTCTTAACAAACGGGTACGGCAAGTAGTTTCTTTAAGCTGCAATACTTGCGAGATTTCACTATGGTCAAAACCTTCCACTAGATACATGATAACCACGTATTTATACTTTTCGGGCAAGCACTCCATCGCTTCCTTAATGTTGGCCATAGTTATGCCGTCTTCTACCGTCCAGTCTTCATCTTCAACAATGTGCATGTAGCGTTCGTCCAATGTCAACGAAGCTTGTCTTTTCGTCTTTAAAAAATCGATGCTTTTATTAATGACAATACGCTTAAGCCAAGCGCCGAAAGTTACATCGCCCTCGAACTGTTCAATCTTTTGAAATGCCTTGATAAACGCCTCTTGAACAATATCTTCTGCATCATCGACATTTTTGACATAGCGCATTGCGACACTGAACATGCCGTCGCAATACTGTCTGTACAGTTTAATCTGGGCCTTTCGGTTGTTAGCCTTGCACTTTTGTACTACATCAATTTGAAACATTGGCCGGTTTCGTTGTCGATTTTAGTTGTATTGAACTTATCACGGTTACTTTAAAGACGAGGGAAATATTCTAATGTTGCAAAGAAACCAGTATTTTTATACGCATTTTAATTCGACCCCATTGAAACAAGTTACAATTCAGAACGAGAATATCATTTTAGTGGTACTAGATTATGGCGCCATTATACAGAAATTACTTCTAAAGAACGAAGACGGAACCTATACCAATGTTGTTGTGGGACTTGAGTACCCAAGCAAATATTTAGAGGATAGAATTTCTCTGGGAGCATGTGTGGGGAGGTTTGCGGGACGTATTTCAAAGGAGTTCGTGTTGGATCGGGAAAATTATCCTTTATACAACGTGAATGGGGTGCACTTGCACGGGGGGAAGAATGGCTTCGCCAAAAAATATTGGACTTTTGAGGAAGTACAAAAAGGCGTTGAACCCTATGTAAAACTATCGTACCTCAGTAAACATCTCGAAGAAGGATATCCGGGTAATTTAAAGACTACCGTAACTTACAAATTAAATGGAAATACATTGCACATTGCACACGAAGCGACCACAGACCTGACTACGGTAGTAAATCTGACCAACCATTCGTATTTTCGATTAGACGATGAAGATTCGGTCGACGATTATCGTTTACAATTGAACTGCCACGAATATGCAGAGACCTATGAGAACCTATTACCCACAGGAAAATTACTTTTGACCAAAGACACGGAATATGATTTCTCGAAGGAAAAGCCCATTGGAAGCGTTCGTTTTGATGACCCTCTTATCGTTGATATAAAGTCTTCGTCAGCTGCCAAATGCTCCTCAAAAAAATCAGGTATTTCAATGGAAGTGGTCACCAATCAGCCTGCGATGGTAGTCTATACCCCAAAAGCTTTTGCCGCAATTTGTTTTGAGACCCAAAATCTACCCGATGCGCCCAACCACAATAACTTTCCCAATTGTATTCTCAAACCTGGGGAACGATATCGCAATGTTTCGGAGTTCCGGTTCTCTAGGGAACAAAAAAGGCTCTGAAAAAATTCAGAACCCAATAAAAAAGTTTTAGTTTCTTCTAGCCCTCGAGCAATAAGTTCAATCGCACCGTAATATTATCTCGGGTAGCTTTACTATATGGGCATATTTCATGTGCGGCGTTGATTAAGTCTTCGCCTTTTTCTAAATCTACGGTCGGCAAAAGACAATCTAGAGTGGCATCTATAAAAAACCCATCGTTATCTTTATTAAAACCTACGATCGCCGTCACCCTAAAATCACCGAGGTCATCGACATCATGGTCTTTGGCGACTGCTTGTATCGCCCCTGCAAAGCAAGTGGAATACGCTGCTGCAAAAAGCTGCTCGGGGTTTGTAGATTCACCATCCGTTTTTCCTTCTGCACTGGGCATCTTGATTTTCATATCGATAGCTCCATCTTTGCTCTTGACATGCCCATTTCTACCTCCTTTATTTGTTGCTTTAGTCTTAAAAATCGTTTTCATTATGTTTAATTTTTTGTTATGCTTTAAGATAGGTCTTGTGCTTTTAAAACTATAAAAAGAACTATTAAAATACTGTGAAAAACAGTTATACAGCTAAAAACGAACGGTATAACGACCATAATTTGTAATTTTGGGGGAAACTAAACAAAGAAACATGAAATTTCCAAAATGGTTACTTATCGTAATTGTATCTATAGGGGTATTGTGGTTGTTGTTCAATTTTGTTGCATGGCCCTATATGAAGCAGGAGACCAAAAAAATCAGTTCCCAACAGACAGCGACTTATACCCAGAATGATATGGATTTGTCGGTAAATTATTCGAGTCCTTCAAAAAAGGGCCGAGTTGTTTTCGGCGAATTGGTTCCATACGATGCGGTTTGGCGTACCGGAGCAAACGAACCAACCACGTTTACTACCACATCCGATATACGGATTGCTGACAAAAACTTGCCATCGGGCACCTATTCCTTATGGACCAAACCTGGCGAAGAAAGTTGGACGATAATATTCAATAAAGATATTCCCGACTGGGGTGTGACGCTAATTAGTGGCGGTAATGAGACGACAAGAGTTCCGGAAGAAGATATTATCACAGTTGAAGTGCCTGTAGAAGAAACAGCCAGAGTCTTAGAAAATTTTACCATAGATTTTGAAACTCAAGGTCAACTATTTATGAACATCTCTTGGGACAGAACAAAGGTAAAAGTTCCCATCAACAACTGAGTTTGGGCATTAAAAAAAATACGCACGGTAAGAGTATTTCGCGAATTCGAACGGAAAGAAAAAGCGAACACTCCACTGACGATTTAGTGAACGGAATTCTGAAAGGTGATAAAAATGCACTTGGCCGTGCCATAACCTTAGTCGAAAGCACCCAAAAAAAACATCTTCAAAAGGCGAACGAAATCATCGAAAAGTGCCTAGCACATAAGACTGATAGTATTCGCGTCGGAATAACAGGGGTACCGGGAGTAGGCAAGAGTACTTTTATCGAGACCTTGGGCAAAACATTGATCCATGAAGAAAATAAGCTTGCCATATTGGCCGTTGACCCAACAAGTACCCAAAGTAAAGGCAGTATCATGGGAGATAAGACCCGCATGGAGGCATTGGCCAAGAATCAGAATACATTTATACGACCTTCACCATCGGGAAAATCGCTTGGCGGTGTAGCTCGAAAGACTAGAGAAACGATACTATTATGTGAGGCAGCAGGCTATAACATCGTTCTTATCGAAACGGTAGGTGTCGGCCAAAGCGAAACCGCAGTTCATGGTATGGTCGATTTTTTTCTACTGCTTAAGCTGGCAGGGGCCGGAGACGAATTACAAGGTATTAAAAGGGGCATCGTAGAAATGGCCGATGCTATAGTTATTAACAAGGCCGACGGCGAAAATATTAAAAGAGCAAAGACAGCGAAATTCGAATTTCAAAGGGCCTTAGAACTCTATCTACCTAAAGAAAATGGCTGGAAACCCAAAGTATCGACTTGCTCTTCAATTGAAAACCAAGGCATTGAAGAAATTTGGAATATGATTCGCTCTTACGTCGAGAGCACTAAGAAGTCCGGTGATTTTTTGAAAAAGAGAAAACAGCAAAACAAAAACTGGCTTTACGAGACTATCGAAGAACGTCTTAAATCCGATTTTTTTCAACATGAGGACGTCACTGACGAAATCGAGAATTTTGTGCAAAAAGTAATTGCCGATGAAATTTCCCCATTTAGTGCCGCCGAACAATTAATCAGTATTTCAAAGAAAAGTACCATGTCTTGATTGTCAGAAAATAAAAAATTGCTTACTCCATAAAAAACCCAATTCCTACTACTGATAAGCTTCATCCGAAGTCAAAAAAATAACTAAAATAATCAAACAATGCATTTGGGCAGCGAAAACTGTACTATGCAATAAAACCCTAAATTTGCTCTAAACCGTATCGATTGCATGAACCCCATAACACCTTCTCTACTTTCTATAGTCGTACCTCTTTACAACGAGGCCGATAATGTTATACTGCTGACCGAGAAAATACATGACAGCCTACAGGGCTATATGTATCAAATCATTTATGTCGACGATTTTTCGACTGACGGTACGCGTAAAATCATAGAAAAAATGAACGATGGAAAAGTGCACTTGATCGTTCTCAAAAAAAACTATGGCCAAAGTTTGGCGCTCGCAGCGGGCATCGATTATGCCGAGGGAGAGTTTATTATTACTATGGATGGTGATTTGCAGAACGACCCGAGCGATATACCCGAAATGCTACATTGTATTATTAATGAAGATCTCGATGTGGTGACCGGTTTTCGTCAAAAGCGGCAGGACCCTTGGGTTAAGAAAATTCCTTCGAGAATTGCGAACTTTATAGTGCGACGTATTAGCAAACTAAATTTGAAAGATAATGGTTGCGCCTTAAAAGTTTTTAAAAAAGATATCGCCAAAGAACTGAACCTTTACGGAGAAATGCATCGGTTCATAACATTATTGGCCCATTTAGAGGGGGCACAAATAAAACAAGTTCCCGTAAAGCATCACGCCCGACATTCGGGTGTCTCAAAATACGGATTGGAACGTATTTTTAAAGTAGTTGCCGACATGATGCTCTTACTGTTCATTCGAAAATATTTTCAGAGGCCCATTCATTTTTTCGGCATTTTTGGTTTCCTGCTTATTCTTCTAGGAGTATTTATCAACATCTATCTACTCATCGTAAAATTAGGTTTTGGAGAAGACATCGGTACGCGACCGCTGCTAATGTTCGGTATGATGTTCATCTTGGCCGGCATTCAATTGTTTACTATCGGTATCGTAATGGAGCTGCTGATCCGTACTTACTATGAATCTCAAAAGAAGCGCCCATATCGTATAAAAAAAATATCCGTCGGAGGAACTACTGGTTGAAAGACCAACGTAAGCATAGTACCTGTCTAAGGTTCTAGTAAACGTGTATAAGATGTATTTTTTCGAGCGTCTTCTTACGTGTAGCTGGATTTAAAAATTTGGCATTCAGCCGGCTAATCTTAAAATTGGGCCTTGTATATTGTCTGTCCCAGTCAACGCCCTTTTCGTGGAGCTTTTCAAGATCTTGATTGTTTACATATAGCCAAACGTCTTGCTTGTTCTTTACGTTCTCTAAATTCATTGCTGATATCGGTCGTTTATTATAGAAATCCAAGGCCCAAGTGTTGAAACCCCAATCATTTGCTGTATAAAGCCTATATATATTGTCAACAGGTATATTCTCTTCTACAACTACTTTTGCCATAGTCGACCCTCCTTGATAGCTCAAAAGACTAGGATAGAAATGTAGGTTGAGTACAGAATTCAATAAAAGTGAACTATAAACCGAAATGGTAACAATGCGTAAATAATAGGCCTCGCGCTTTAGGCAGAAATAAGTGATAACCATCAGCAATATGACCAATAGCAGTGAAGTATAGAGTTTTTCGAACTTGAATACATAAAAACAGATAAGAACCGCCGCGATAAATACTACACTCAGCAAAAAATATTGCACCCCCAACAAAGCTTTTATGGCCTTCTTATTGGTTAGGCTTAACAGGCCATTCAGGTACGAAGCAGTCAGCACCGCAAATAATGGAATGCTTATATTCAAATAATGTGGAAGTTTAAATTGTGAAAAACTGATTATTAAAAAAAATAGCGTGATACCCCCATAGGTCAAAAATTCATTTTTTTTGTCGTAGCGGAACTTTAGTTTAAAAAGAGTCTTTGTACGCGATGCGAACGCTACGATACCCAAAACCGTCCATGGTAGAAATACCCATAGAAAGGTATGGAAAAAGAAAAAATAGTCACTACTATTCGCTCCCATCTCTCCGCCGGTCAGACGTTCCATACTTTGTTCCCAAAAAATGAATAGAATTCCACTTCGGCCAGGCGTACCGCGAATGAGTTTTTCAGGATGCATATCAAATTGCAGATAGTAAGCATAGAGCATCGGCGAAATGGCAATGGCGAAAAGAAAAATTGCCAAGATTACCTTCCAATGTAACAATACTTTCCATTTTCGCGTATAAGCCAAATGGGATACTAACGCAAGGCCAATAAAAAGTAAGGCTATCTGGCCCTTGGTAGAAAAAGCCAGACCGGCACCTAAAGCACCCAAAACAATAGATTTGGTTGCCCCGCTCTCGACATATACGGTCAATTGCCAAATTGAAAATATCGTAAATGCCGTGAGTACTGCATCGGTACGAACATCAATAACGGACAGCACGATGGTCTGGGCGGTCATAAAAATCAATGCTGCCAACTTACCCGTATAGGCATTGTAGAGTGATTTTCCTAGGCCATAGCAGCTATAAGCGGCAAGGAGCGTAGCTAAAATAGCGGGAATTCTGTACGCCCAATCGTAAAGTCCAAAAGTTTTAAAAGATAATGCGGCCAACCAAAAATGTAGGTGCGGTTTATCGAGATATTCCATACCGCCCTTAATAAGGTTCAAAAAATCGTTCTCTTGAACCATTCGCATCGCCATAACAGCGAATTGTGCAGAGTCTTCTTCGAATAGTGTCACGAACATGCCGGCGATATATACCAGAACGACCAAAACCATCAAAAACCAATACCTGAAATTAGATATCATACAGGGATTTTCTCGACTGCAAATATAGCTAACTTAGTAAATAACCAACTAAAAATCAGACCAATTAAGGCTCCGGTCACTACATCTAGCGGAAAATGAACACCAATATATATACGACTATATGCGACTAAAAATGCCCAAACCATCAAGAAAATTCCTATATAGCGAAATTTCGACCTCAACAAAAATGTAAAGAAAAAAGCTACTGCATAGTTATTGGCCGCATGAGCAGAAAAATAACCGAATTTCCCTCCGCAAGAGTTTTTCACCAATCGTACAAATCCGTTTAGATCGGGGTCATAACATGGTCGTAAACGCTGTATCCCATATTTGAAGAAATTTGATAATTGATCGGTTACCAATATCATAAGGGCAACGGTCACCAAAACAACAACCAATTTTTTAAGTCCGAACTGTCTATAGGTAAGAAGTAACAGTGCCAAGTAGAGCGGAATTGCACTAAACTTATTAGTTACGAACATCCAAAAGCCGTCCCAGGTAGGATTGCCCAGATTATTCAAAAAAAGAAACAGTTCTCTATCGTGGTGAATCAGTTCTTCCCACATGATGATTAGTCTTCGTAGCGGGAAACCTCCCGGTCATAAAAGGTGTTTGCTTGTTCAATAAGGCTTTCAGCCTCGGCCTCTAATTCCTTTTGATCTTCTTGTGAAAAATCTTCCAACCATTCTACCTCATCATTTTCAAGATTGATGACGAACCTTGGATATTCCGTGTGCACAACAAAAATAGCCGAGGGATAATCGGTATTATCTCCTAATAAAAATTTTGGAAATTCCATTGGATTGATTTAAAAGTCCTCCCCTAACCCCTACAAAGGAGGGGAATAGCTTATGGATCAAATTGTTTTTACGTTATAAATGCTATTTCACTAGCCCTATTTACTAACTACGGCCTACTGATGTACTATTAACTTTTTGGTCAGATAATTGAACCGAATATACAACATAATCGCCGATGCGGTAAGGCCTGTAAGCAGCCCGATCCAAATGCCGGTGCTCTTCAAATCTGTATGCAGGCCGAGATAATAGCTAACCGGAAAACCGATTGCCCAATAGGCAATAAAGGTAATCAAAGTCGGAATCTTAACGTCTTGCATCCCCCGCAGCGCTCCTAGAACCACTACTTGCACCCCATCGGATATCTGGAAAAAGGCGGCCACCAAAAGTAATTCTGCTGCCAAAATTATCACTTGGGTATTATCTGCCATATTTGCCACATCGTCAATATCTAGATATAAAGTAGGAAACCAATGGCGACCCAAAAGGAACAGTGCCGCAAAAATAATTTCGAGTAAAAAGGTCAGCAAGAAAATGGATTGTGAAATACGCCGTAGTTCTGTAAAATTCCTCAACCCTTTTTGGTTACCGGCCCGTATCATGGCCGCAACGCCAAGCCCCATACCGAACATAAAAGTCATACTGCTCAAGTTCAAGGCAATCTGATTCGCTGCCTGGGCGTTTTTCCCGAGTACACCACTGAGCCATATCGCAGCCGTAAAAATGGCGACTTCGAAAAACATTTGCAATGCGGAAGGAAAGCCCAAACCGATAATCTTGTCGATTACTTTGCGCTCGATTATCCGAAAATTGAATCCGGTTACGTAATCATGGAATTTCTTTTTGCTCTTTAATAGGACCCACAAATGGCCGACCATTATAAAACGCGCGGCCAATGTACCAATGGCCGCGCCTACAATACCCATTTTCGGGAATCCGAACGCCCCGAAAATCAACAGATAGTTCAACACAATATTGACCACATTTGCAAGAACTGTAGCGTACATCGGGTATTTGGTTTGTGACAAACCCTCGGAGAACTGTTTAAAGGCTTGAAAAATAATCAAAGGCACCAAAGAAAAAGCGACCAAATCAAGATATGGAATGGCCAGTTCGACCACTTCTGGCGGTTGCTTCATCAAGTACATCAAGGGCTTCGCCAATAGAATAATACCAAAGAGCGAAAGCCCCAAAACTGTGCACAAAACGAGACCGTGCTTTAAGGCACTTTTACCATCAGCTTTATTTCCCGCCCCATCTGCCTCTGCCACCAAAGGGGTAATGGCCGTAGAAAAGCCAATACCTAGCGACATGGCAATAAACACAAAACTATTGCCCAAAGAAACCGCAGCTAATTCAGCCGTTCCCAACTGACCTACCATAATATTATCGGCCAACTGCACAAATGTATGCCCAAGCATACCCATGATAACAGGCACGGAGAGCTTAATATTATAGCGAAATTCTTTGGTATACGACTGAAACAAAGGAGTTGGTTTTCGGTTGCAAAGGTAATCTGATTAAATAAAATAAGATTTGTTTCAGCCTTTAGATTTATAAGAAAAATAGGGTAAAGCCCTTCAATTTATGCTCGACAACGTTGAAACAGTCCATCATATACCCGATACTATTCTTCTGGATGTTAATATGCCTGTTATAAATGGGTTTGAATTTATGGAAGAGTATAAAAAATTTAAACCTCAAATAAAAAGTAGAATTAAGGTATTCATGATAGCGTCATCTATCAATCCAGTGGATATTAATAGGGCCACGACAAATTCAGAAATTGGTGATTACATCAGCAATCCGATAAATCCAATCAAATTACAGTCGATTTTTTCAGTTCAAGAAAGTACCGATGAATCATAATTTTTTGGCCTCGTTCCAATGAACGTCCATTTCGGCGAGGGTCATTTCCTTTAGCGATTTGCCCTTCTCTTTGGCCCTAGCTTCCAAGTATTGAAAGCGCTTGATAAATTTCTTATTCGTGCGTTCGAGTGCATTTTCGGGATTGATTTCTAAAAAACGGGCGTAGTTGACCATTGAAAACAACACATCTCCAAATTCGGATTCCATTTTATCCGTATTTCCCTGGTCTACTTCCTCTTGAAATTCGGAGAGTTCTTCCTGCACCTTTTCCCAAACCTGCTCGGGTTTTTCCCAATCAAAACCTACTCCTGCCACTTTATCTTGAATACGGCTGGCTTTTACCAGAGCAGGAAGTCCATTAGGTACACCTTCCAAAACACTTTTTTTCCCTTCTTTCAGTTTGATGTTTTCCCAATTCCGTTTTACATCTTCTTCATTGTCCACTTTCACATCGCCATAAATATGAGGGTGACGATTGATCAATTTTTCACAAATAGCGTTACACACATCGGCGATGTCAAAATCGTTGGTTTCCGAACCGATCTTGGCATAAAAAATAATATGCAAGAGCACATCTCCCAACTCATTTTTGACTTCCTCCAAATCATTATCAAGAATGGCGTCGCCCAATTCATAGGTTTCCTCTATCGTCAAATGACGTAGTGTTTGCATGGTCTGTTTCTTGTCCCATGGGCATTGTGCTCGTAGCTCGTCCATAATGGTCAATAAGCGGTCAAACGTCTGAAGTTGCACTTTTCTAGAATTCATAACACCCACTTTTGCTCAAAAATAAGCATCTCCGTGCGCTTATCTTAATTCGGAAGGATAAACCTTTGGTCAGTATTGTGAATGCAAGAGTTGGTGTACAAACCTTAGTTGTACCACCACGGGGTCCGGAATAACGAACGGATAGATATCCTGTTGCCCCATACCACGGTTCAGGCTATTGATAGCGTAGGTCAGCGGAGCAAATCTTCAAAAATCAAATCAAATTTATGTTCTTGGTAAGGGTCGAAATCGGCTTCCATCTTCAGGATGAATTCCATAAAAATTCAGGCCCTGTCTCCTGCCCAAAATAAAGAGGAGGAGTACAGTTTTGGCAGTGAAAAATTTTCATGGCTAGTGTTATGCTTTTAGTAGCTAAAAGATAATCATTAGTGAAATCGATCAATAAATCGATTACATTTATTTTTGGCCCTATTCGAGTATTCGTCCAATTTCGTTATCTTAATCCATTAAATAGAAAACACTATGTTGACAAGAAGAAAATTTATTAAACGATCAAGTGCTACAGTTGCGGGCACCATACTCCTACCCTCTTTCGGCTTTTCAGCCCATCCCAAACAAAAATATGGGGTACAACTATACTCCTTTCGGGATGAAATGGCCGTAGATGCCAAGGGAACCTTAAAACAAATTTCTCGTATCGGTATAAAAAAAATCGAATCCGCACGAAGTGATGATGGGCTATATTATGGCCTATCACCCGTAGAAATGAAAATAACCTGTGAAGATTTGGGCATGCAACTCGTTAGTGGCCATGTCGCCTTAGACGATGATTTTCAAAATACCATGGAACAAGCGGTGGCCTCGGGTCAAGAATATGTCATCTGTTCTTCCATGCCCAGCAAGGGCCAAACGGTGGACAACTACAAAAAAGTGGCCGAGGAATTCAATAAGGCCGGAGAAGCCTGTAAAAAATTGGACCTGAAATTCGGCTACCACAACCACGAATATGAGTTTGAATCGGATAATGGTCAAGTACTTTACGATATCTTAATGGACAATACCGAACCTGATCTGGTACATATGGAACTCGACCTAGGATGGGTCATCGTTGCCGGCAAAGATCCGTTGGACTATTTTAAAAAATATCCCGGACGTTTTCCGTTATGGCATTTAAAAGACATGGACATGGATAAAAAGGAAAGTACCGAATTTGGAAAAGGTGCTTTGGATATACCGACCATGATGGCAAATCAAAAAACTTCCGGGGTACAACATATTTTTATCGAACAAGAAGAATATGCCAGTACGGCTTTGAAAAGCATGAAGCACAATATGCGGTTTTTGAGTAAGATCTAGAAGACAGTAGACAGTAGACAGTAGACAGTAGACAGTAGACAAAAGAACCTTTCTATGCATTCGATAAACTCATAATCCAGTAAGCTTAAAAGCTTTTTCATATAAAAAACATGTCAAAAAGACGATTCTTCAACTATTGGTTTGCCCCTATTTATATCGCTTTGATTTTACTAATTAACTTTTCCTGCAAGGCTCAAAAAGCGCAGCCTGTTAAACTCATTGCCGATGGGGCCGAGCTGACCTTGGTGGCCGATACATACAAATTTACAGAAGGTCCTGCCATGGATAAGGACGGGAATATCTTTTTTACCGACCAGCCCAATGACCGTATCGTAAAATGGAACGCGGCTGATAATTCGGTTACCGATTATATGAAGCCTGCAGGGCGCGCTAACGGACTATATTTTGACCATGATGGCAATCTGCTCGCCGCTGCCGATGAAAAAAGCGAGCTGTGGCGTATCGCTCCCGATAAAACGGTGACCGTTCTGCTCGACAACTTTGAGGATAAAAAATTGAACGGCCCCAACGACCTTTGGGTCGATGCCAACGGAGGCATCTATTTTACCGACCCTTTTTACAAACGCCCTTGGTGGGAGCACGAAGAACCCGAACAGGCAGCAAGACGGGTCTATTATCTCGCACCGAATACCGATACCCCCAAGATTGTAATCGATGATAATTTTGAACAGCCCAACGGCATTATCGGATCGCCCGATGGTAAAACACTATACGTATCAGATGCCGGCGCCAAGAAAACCTATGTCTACACCATAGAAAAAGATACCAATCTCTCTAACAAAAAACTATTCGCCGATATGGGCTCCGATGGTATGACTTTAGACAACCTAGGCAACGTATACCTCACTGGAGACGGGGTAACCATTTTTAACTCAGAAGGGAAACAAATCGAGCGTATCGCCGTACCCGAAAAATGGACCGCCAATGTCACCTTTGGCGGGTCCGACCAAAAGACCTTATTTATCACGGCAATGGACTCGGCATATACTTTGGAGATGGCCGTGAATGGGGTCCGGTAAAAAAATTAATATACCAAAAGGTGATGATTATATGGCGATTTGAGGGTCTCTGAGTATCAAGTGTGCGTATGTAAACGAGTTACAAACAACTAATACCAAGACAACATGAAGCATTTAGTCTACCTTTTGATTTCTCTTTTTTTTACTATGAATTTATATACCCAACTACCTCAAGAATATGGCACCCATGGTTATAAAAATGGAACATTGATACTAGTGGGTGGAGGAACTAATGATCATATTATAGATAAGTTTAAAGCACTTGCAGGTGGTGATTCTGCCAAATTAGTTATTATACCAACCGCTTTGCCAGATAGTTTTCTTGAGAAAGATTCATCATCTTATAACCCAAAAAAATATTTTGAAGATAATGGCTTTAACGACATTACAATAGTTCATACGAGAGATAAGACACAGACAAATGATGAGAACATTATTGCGTCAATAAGGAGGGCGACAGCACTATATTTTGAGGGAGGCAGACAATGGAGAATCGCGGATGGCTTCTTAAATACAAAGGCACATAAAGAAATGTTCAAATTACTCGATAGAGGTGGTGTAATCGCAGGCACCTCAGCTGGGGCGACAATTCAGGGGTCTTATTTGGCACGAGGAGACTCAAAGAACAACCAAATAATGATGGGAGACCACGAAGTTGGACTTGGTTTTATTACAAATGTTGCGATTGACCAACATGTTCTGGCCCGGAACAGACAATTTGATATGTTCGACATTTTAAAGTATCACCCTGAATTATTGGGGATCGGTATAGATGAGAATACTTCTATTATAGTACAGGGAGATAAGCTTGAAGTTTATGGTGACAGTTATGTCTTAATCTATGACAAAACTTTTTGGTCAAGAGAAGGAAGTGATTTAAAGAGTCTACCCTCGGAAAATGAGTTATTCTATTTTTTAAAGGAAGGTGACAAATACAATTTGTCAGAACGAAAAATAACTAATGAATAACTGTTCGCAATAAATAGGTATAGTTCACTTGTGAGATAGCCGCTTGTGAGCTTTTGATTTTTAAAATTTATTATGTGTTAGCTTGATTAGTTTGAGCTTTGAAATCGTTAACGAAACCAAATCTAAGCTGTTGTGACATTGATTCAAATCCGATGAATTTTAAGTTAAAAAAGTATATTACCAATTTAGAATCAACAAATATGAAAAAATCAATAGTACAAGGTCAACTTTGGGGGCAATCACCCAGCGGCTGGGCAGAGATTCAGGAAACGCTACACAAACCATTGTGGCAGGCCATGCTTACAACTGCCCAAGTTGGAACAGGAACCGTCTTATTGGATGTAGGATGTGGATCTGGGGGAGCAAGTATTTTAGCAAAAGAATTTGGAGCCGAGGTTTATGGAATTGATGTAGCTGAGGGGTTACTTTCCTTTGCTATCGAACGTGTACCAGAGGGCAATTTTCAAATTGCCGATATCGAAAACCTACCCTACGCCGATAACACTTTTGATGTCATAATCGCTGCCAATTCATTGCAATACTCCGAAAACCGTATTGGGGCCTTACATGAACTAAAACGAGTTTGTAAACCTGATGGACAAATTATAGCAGGACTCTTTGGATCACCAGAAAAAGTAGAGTATCGTGTTATATTCCAAGCACTGCGTGATGCGATGCCAGAGCCGCCCAAAGGTGGTGGTGGACCATTTGAACTTTCAATGGCAGATAAGTTAGAGCAACTTTTTGATGAAGCAGGTTTGACCAATAGCAAAACGGATGAAGTAAATTGTCCGTTCGAATATGATGATTTTGAAACCTTTTGGTATGGAAACGCATCAGCTGGACCAATTCAGGGTATGCTTCAGACAATCAGCGAAGAAAAGTTGAAGTCAGCGATCAGAGCGGCCGTAAGTGACTTTGTTCTTGATGACGGACGCATTCTTATTCCTAACAATATATTTAAATATGTATCTGTACGTATATAGGACAATGAATATGTTATGAACCCGTTGTGAGGATAAATCTATACGATAACCATTGCAAAAACATAGCTACCCTATGGGAGCACAACGCGTTTTAGCGGGAAGGTTACTCAACAACACGAGAAATATCTACTTCTACTTTAAGCTTACTTTTGCCGCTACCGTAAACCACTCTTTTTAAGGGTGGCACATCATAATAGTGCCTGCCCCAACCTACTACGATATGCTGGTCTAAAGGCATCTGGTTGTTTGTTGGGTCGAAATCGACCCAACCAAAACCGGGTATGAATATGGCGAACCAAGCATGCGATGCATCGGCGCTCACCAATTTTTCATTGCTTTTGGGCTATCTGAGCTAAAAAAAACGGCTTAAAACAAACCCAAGATCCAATGCAAAAACGAATTTTAGAATAACAGTGGAGCATTTCCTTCAGAAATTTTCGCAGCATAGTATACTTAGAACATTCTGAAATACGAGCACCAGTAAATCAAGCTGAGAAGAGAGAGCTGATTCTATTATTATCATCGTAGCATCCGACACCATCAATTAAAAAGAACAGCTCAAAAAAAGCCATTTAGGGGACAGTATTGTTTTAGCACACACTACCTGTTGAACCCATAAAACTTGCTTTAAGAAATACTTGCCTTTACACAACTATTCTTAAATTACATTGAATTTTTAAACTGGGCCCTTCACCCAAAAAAGAGTATTTAAATGTTTACATCTTTGGATAATACCATGAAATATCATCTTATAATATTGACGGCTTTCATTCTAAGTGCTTGTTCAGGAACTGAAAATAAAGAATCAAAAGAAAATGACGGGAATCTTTATTTCACTTCTTCCAACAAAGAATTGGAAAGCGCTTTTGATTGGGCAAAAAACAAGGCACTCTCCTACGCCCATGACAGCCAAGACCCTGTTGGATTTTGGTACGAGGCCGCACTTCCAAACCGGGAGGCCTTTTGCATGCGTGATGTATCACACCAGACAATAGGAGCTGAAATTCTTGGGTTGAGTAAACATAATCACGACATGCTGGTAAAATTTGCTAAAAATATAAGTAAGCAAAGAGATTATTGTTCGTATTGGGAAATTAATCGGTATAATAAACCCGCAACTATAGACTATGAAAACGATACTGATTTTTGGTACAATCTACCGGCTAATTTTGATATGGTGTACAATTCATATCGGCTGTACAAGTGGACAGGAAATAAAGACTATCTAGAGAATGAAGATTTACAGAACTTTTATGAACTGAGTCTGAGCACCTATGTAGACCACGAGGATCTAGGTTCAAAGGAAGTGTTGAATCGGAATCGTTCGATCCATTTGGCCAAGGACCTTTCAAGTACGCGGTTCGGCAAAAACAGAGGAATCCCCACCTACAATGAAGGCGGCCGCGGAGAAACGTTTCTTGGTATCGATATGACCGCTTCGCTAATCGCTGCCTACAATGCCTATTATGAAATGTTCGAACTCAAAGGCGAATCGGTTAAAGCCACTGAAATTAGAACAAAACTGGAACGGGAACAGGCATTTCTTGACGATTTTTGGTGGGACGATGAAAAAGAGGCCTACCGTTCTATATGGTATGAAGACGATACTTTCGATTATTTTATGATCGGCGAAAATCAGGCCTTTCTACATTACTTAATTTATTTCGATGTCGTTACCGATGCAGACAAGCTAGAGAAGATAGTTCGTGACTATGATACAAATTTTGATAATTTGATTGTGGAATTAAAGTCGTACCTGCCCATCATTTTTTACGAGAATAATTTTACTCAAAAGGCCAATCAGATGATAATCGACCTGTGTAGCGAAGAAAACCTTCGGAGAGACTATCCCGAAAACTCCTTTACGGTAATCGAGCATGTAACACGAGGGTTAATGGGTGTCGAACCTAATGCGGCTTCGAATACGTTCTCGACTCTATCACGACTGGAAAGCGAAAATGATTGGGCCGAAATAATGAACGTACCCTTGCTAGGGAACGAGGTGACGGTCCGTCACGATGGACACGGTCTGACGACGGCCACCAATGAAAGTGGCCCGCTAGAATTCTGGGCGTGCATGAGTACTTTTTCGTAAACGGTAAAAAAACAA
>CAZRIE010000053.1:0-28586 GCA_964600075.1 uncultured Flavobacteriaceae bacterium | reverse complement strand
GAAGTAAAAACCCGAAAAAAAGTGAATTTTTCCGGGTTTAAGCTTGAGTTAGTTAAGTTTATTTTATTGCCTTTTAATCGACGTTATCGTGCAAAAACGAATTGTTCGAACGCAGCTGAATTTCATCGTTGCTATCTGCACCGAGCGTAGTTCTAGAGACCTTTCCGTCATCGCCGCGACTACTTAAGTCGATACCCTGTCTTTTGTAGGCAGGCTCTTTTTCAATTTCATCGATGCTGCTCACACTGTTTTGAAACTTGTAATTGAAATCTTTGAGCTTTCTTCTACGTTCATCGGCCCTTTCCCTTAATAATTCACTAATGGGGCTGTCCATAGGATCTACGCTAGCTACAGGCTGCTTAGCCCCTTCTTCAACTTGATTGACTGGCTTCCTTTCGATTACCATTTCCTCTTCGACAACTTCTTGGGCCGCTTTTGACTTTGCATTGGTCAATTTGTTTTCCAATTCCATATAGTCGTCTAAGCTATAGCGCGTCTCGCCTTGCTTATTGTATTCAAGTACCGGTATTACCTCGATATGGCTCTTTACTTCAATATCTTTCATATCGTCGTCGAGACTAAAGGTAATTACATTTTCTTTTTCGTCTTCTTCGACGTCATCCTTCTTGGCCAAGGGCATATCGAAACTCATCGCCATCTGCTCCTCTTTCAGCCTATCGAATTCAATCGTAATCGGATCAACCACCTCGATATCGTTTAAGGCATCTTTTGAGTCTATGATTACAAAATCATCATCGAAAATATCGGTTTTCATGGCTACTTTCTCAATCACCTCTTCATAAAACACATTGAAATTTTTGATGTAGTTGGTAGTTTTAACCAAATCCATACCCAATTCTTCAACCTCATCCTCTACTAACTTATGCTTGATAATGGGTTTAGAAACTTCTTTCTCCTCGACCAAATGGTGCACAATGTTTCTTGATGTAAGGTCTTGCTGAGCCTTCTGTTCATCCATCAAGGTATGTATGATTTTTTTTGTCTCGGTATTTACGATATCATCTTGTTGATCGATGTTAAACCCCGTAGCGATAACCGTTACAGCAATGGATTCACCCAAATCTTCATCTTCGCCGACACCCATGATAATATTGGCGCCATGACCGGCCTCGACCTGAATGTAATCGTTGATTTCACCGATTTCATCTATAGTGATTTCCTCGGATCCAGAAACGATAAGCAACAGTACGTTTTTGGCTCCGGATATTTTATTGTCGTTCAACAGTGGCGAATCCAATGCTTTCGTAATTGCCTCGTTTGCTCGCGCAGACCCAGTAGCAATAGAAGAGCCCATAATAGCGGTACCACTATTCGAAAGTACGGTTTTGGCGTCACGAAGGTCAATATTCTGCGTATAGTGGTGGGTGATGACTTCGGCTATTCCTTTTGCAGCAGTAGATAGTACTTCATCCGCTTTTGAGAAACCTGCTTTGAAACCAAGGTTTCCATATACCTCCCTTAACTTATTGTTGTTGATTACGATTAGCGAATCGACGTTGGCGCGCAATTTTTCGATACCGACTCGCGCCTGTTCGCAACGCATTTTACCTTCGAACTCGAAGGGCATGGTAACGATGCCCACGGTAAGCACGTCCAATTCCTTCGCTTGTCTGGCAATGACGGGAGCAGCACCAGTGCCTGTTCCCCCACCCATTCCTGCGGTAATGAATATCATTTTTGTTGTGGTAGCCAACATCTGCTTGATTTCTTCCATGCTTTCCAAAGCGGCCTGTTCCCCTACTTCAGGATTGGCACCAGCACCCAACCCCTCGGTCAAAGAAACGCCCAACTGTATTTTAGTAGGCACAGGACTATTGTTCAATGCTTGCGAATCGGTATTACAGATTACAAAATCGACACCGTTAATGCCCGATTGAAACATGTGGTTAATGGCATTGCTGCCACCACCGCCAACGCCAATTACCTTTATTACATTACTTTGGTTCTTTGGGAGATCAAAGGCTATTCCATCAAATTCCGTGTTGCTACTCATTTTAATTTTTTGTTTCTGGTTAGTGCTTATTTTATTTTTTCTATTACTCGGCGTTGTCTAAAAAGTCTTTTAGTTTTTCGGACCATACATCGAAAACCGACCTTCGTTCTATTTTTACTTTTGCTTTTCCGGGTGCTTCTTCATCTTCATGACCGGCCATCACCAATTCGCCTTCTTCACTTGCATTTTCTATAGCGGCCGCCGCTTTATGCTTTCCCTCATTAGTGACCGCGTTCATTAACAGCCCGACCGCGGTCGCGTACAATGGACTTGCAATCTCGGCATCGGAATCACCAGCCAGATGCTCATTCGGGTATCCTATTCGGGTATCCATACCCGTGATATATTCCACCAATTGTTTCAAGTGTTTCAATTGGCTTCCACCGCCCGTTAATACGATACCGGCGATTAATTTCTTTTTCTGCTCATCATGCCCATAGTTCTTAATTTCGGTATAGACCTGTTCAATGATTTCGACCACCCGGGCGTGTATGATTTTGGAGAGGTTTTTCAGAGTAATCTCTTTGGGCTCCCTTCCGCGTAGACCGGGAATGGAAACAATCTCATTATCCTTGTTCTCGCCAGGCCATGCAGATCCGAACTTTATCTTTAAGAGTTCTGCTTGCTTCTCAATAATCGAGCAACCTTCTTTGATATCTTCGGTAATGACACCGCCCCCGAAAGGAATCACTGCCGTATGGCGAATAATTCCGTCTTTAAAAATCGCTAGATCCGTTGTACCACCTCCTATATCGATTAAGGCTACACCGGCCTCTTTTTCTTCTTTGCTCAAAACCGCATCCGACGATGCAAGAGGTTCTAAAGTGATGTTCCCCAGATCAAGACCGGCACTTTTAATGCATCTACCTACATTTTTTATAGAGGATACCTGACCTACCACCACATGGAAATTGGCTTCTAAGCGACCTCCGTACATCCCGATAGGCTCTTTTACTTCAGCTTGCCCATCGACCTTATATTCTTGTGGTAGCACATGAATAATTTCTTCCCCTGGGAGCATAACCAGCTTATAAACTTGATTACAGAGCTTGTCCAAGTCTTCCTCATTGATGACTTCTTCCGAATCGGCTCTTGTGATATAGTCACTGTGATGTAAACTACGAATGTGTTGACCAGCGATACCAACCACCACCGAACCGATCTTGAGTCCGGAATTGGCTTCGGCACCTTCGACCGCCTGTTGTATCGACTGAATGGTCTGGGTAATGTTATTTACCACACCACGGTGTACACCCAAACTTTTAGATTTACCGATGCCCAAAACCTCAATTTTACCGTACTCATTCTTTTTTCCAATAATCGCAACGATTTTGGTGGTTCCTATGTCCAATCCTACCGAATAATTACCTATTTCCATAACTTAAATTTTAGTGCACACTACTTGATTATTAAACTCTAGGCTCACGATATCAAAACTATCCAAGGTTTCATCCTTGTTTGCTTTGGCATAAAAAGCCTTGAAATTGTTGAACTTTTCTTCGAGGTTGTCGATATCACCAAGATTCACGACAAATCGTTCGATTCGAAATCGCAGCTGATACTTTTCCGCTTCCTCGACATGAATACCAATAATATTCTTCCGAAGAAAATCATCTTTGTTGATATAGTTCAAAATTTCATAGACATCGTCTAAACTTTCACCTGTTATCTGACCGGTAATTATGGGTACACGGGCAGAATGGCTCATTGACAATGGCATGCGTTTTCCATCATCATCGAGGTAAAACTTTGAGTCGCCTTCTATACGTCCGATTGGTTGGCGTTGAACGACCTTCGACGCCAATTTACCGTTAACGGTGAGATAAACTTGTGCACTTTTTACCATTTTGTTGGCCTCGATGGCCTTCTCCATAGTATTCAAAACTAATTTTTCTTTAGGCACATTTTCAAGGTTACCGAATTTTTGTATTAACAATTTATTAACCATCCCCTGAGTAACGTATAAGTTCTGGTCACCGATGAACTCGATACCGATTCCGCTCACCGTTTTTTGCTCGCTTCTATGGTTCGAAAAGGCGTAAAGCCCTCCTACAATTAGCAAAAGGGCACTGAATTTAATGTAGTTATAATTAATGCGCATGTTCTAGCTCTTTTTTGATTCTTGCAACTTCCAATCCAATATCGCCCGCTCCCATGGTGACCAATACTTCAGGGTTTTGTTGTTTTATTTCTTGGATTAGATTTATTTTGTTAATTGTTTTAGTATTAGGATTTTTAATTTTTCCCATTAACCATTCAGAAGTTATTCCCTCAATGGGCTTTTCTCTTGCCGGATAGATGTCCAATAACAGAATACTATCGAATTTAGATAGGCTCCTAGCAAAATCATTGGCAAAATCTTTTGTTCTTGAAAAAAGATGGGGCTGAAAAATCACTAAAGTTTTTTTATCGGGATGCATCTCGGAAATTGCATCGTATATCGCATTTATTTCTGTGGGATGATGCGCATAATCATCGATATAGATAAAGTCGTCTCTTTTGATCTTGTACGAAAACCGGCGCTGCACCCCTTTGAAAGTTTCCAAAGCATTGGCCAGTTCTGCCGCTGGAGCTCCAGTTTCTATTGCCATGGCAAAAGCTACGAGACCGTTGAGCAGATTATGCCTCCCAGGTTTATTGAATTTAACCCCCGATAGGGTAGCTTTGGGGGTCAACATATCAAAAATGTAGGTACCATCTTCTATTTTTAGGTTCTTGATGCAGTAGTCGGAACCATCATCAATACCATAAGTAATACCATGAATTGGCAGGCCATTGCGAACGAACAGTTTGCCACCCGGTTTAATCTTATCCGTGAAGTCTTTGAACGACTTCTTGAGCTCATCTTCGTTACCATAAATATCAAGATGGTCGGCATCCATAGATGTGATACAGGCCACATCGGGAAACAACCGCAAAAAAGAACGGTCGAATTCATCAGCTTCTACAACAGAATAGTCGGCGCCTTCAAATACAAAATTACTGTTGAAATCTTCAGAAATACCCCCTAGAAAAGCCGTAAACGGAGTTCGGGCTTCCTTCAGTAAATGGGCCAATATACTTGATGTAGTGGTCTTGCCATGGGTTCCGGCCACTGCAAAGCAAAAAGTATCTTTGGTTATCAGGCCCAAAACCTCGGAACGTTTTTTTATGTCAAAACCTCGATTTAAAAAATGTTGGTATTCCAAATGATCCGCCGGGACTGCAGGTGTATACACCACCAATGTGATCGCAGCATCGCGATAAGTTTCGGAAACCGCATCAATAGCATCGGTATAATGAATATCTATACCCAAACCGGAAAGCTCTTGCGTCAAAGGCGTTTCAGTCCTGTCATACCCTGCCACGTTCTTACCGATGAACTTAAAATAACGAGCAAGGGCAGACATACCGATGCCTCCGATACCAATGAAATAGACGTTATTTATAGATTTTAAATTCATTTTTCTTTGATGCGGGACAGGATATTGTCCTGTCTATATTTTTTTAGGCTACTTGTATATTGTTTCTGTTCTTGCGTTGATGGTTTGTGCTTTAAACCCCTCCGGCTCCGCAAGCGGATCCACCTATTTTAGGTCTTCAAATTACTTCCAACCGCAACTGTTTAATGCTTACTACTTAATAACTTTTCAATCTCGTCCACAATATGTTTTGTGGCGTTGGGCAGAGCCAATTTTTTAATGTTGGCGCCTAAATTCTCTTGTTCTTCTTTATTCTGATACAGTTTCGAAAATGTCTTTTCGAACTGTTCTTCAAGCTCAGGTTCCTTTAGCATAATGGCTGCGTTTTCATAGACCAACGCCAAGGCATTTTTAGTCTGATGGTCTTCGGCCACATTCGGCGACGGAATAAACACCACAGGCCTGCCAACAATACAGAGTTCGGATACCGATCCTGCGCCGGCCCTTGAAACAATAATATCGGCGGCTGCATAAGCATAGTCCATTCTGTTTAGAAAATCCAGAACTTTCACTGTATCGGAATTGTATTTTTTATACTCTTCGATGTAAAGTTTCCCACATTGCCAGATCAATTGCACACCCAAGCTTTTGAAGAAATCGAGTTTTTGGGCAACCAATTGATTGATACGACTTGCGCCGAGGCTGCCCCCTAAAATCAGCAGGGTGGATTTTTCAAAATCCAACCCGAAGTAATCGAGGGCCTCGGACTTATTTGTATTCATTTCTACCAAATCGCCCCGTACTGGGTTTCCGGTCTTTACAATTTTATTGGCAGGGAAAAACTTTTCCATACCGTCATAGGCCACACAAATCTTGGCGACCTTATCTTTTAAAATCTTGTTGGTGATACCGGCATACGAATTTTGTTCTTGAAGCACACATGGAATACCTTTTCCGGATGCCACATGCAACATAGGCCCACTAGCGAAACCCCCGGTACCTATTACGGCATCGGGTTTAAATCTTCTCGCTATTTTACCTGCTTTCAACAAACTACTTATCAGTTTAAAGGGAAACATTAAATTTTTCAAGGTCAGTTTCCGTTCTAACCCGGCAATCCATAATCCTTCGATTTTGTACCCCGCTTGGGGCACTTTTTCCATCTCCATGCGATCTTTGGCCCCAACGAACAAAAACTCAGCTTCGGGGTGCCTTCTTTTTAATTCGTTAGCTATCGCAATAGCAGGGTAAATATGCCCACCTGTACCACCTCCAGAGAGTATGAACCTATAATTGTCCACTCAATATCTCTAAGGGGTTAGTATCATCTATTCCGGCCTCTTTTACCGCTACAGCATTGTCTTTATTACTTGCACTAAGTATGATACCAATGGCGAGACAGGTCATCCAACTACTCGTTCCTCCCCTACTGACCAAGGGCAGGTTCTGCCCTGTTACGGGGAACAGCTCAACGGCTACCGCCATATTGATCAAAGCCTGAAAAATAATGGGAAGACCTACACCTAGTACCAATAGTTTCCCAAATATCGTCGTGTTTCCATTTGCCACTACCGCTATACGGAATAAGAGAAACAAATAGAAGAACATCAAAACAAAACCACCTATCAAACCATATTCTTCGACAATTATGGCATATATAAAATCGGAGGAGCTCTGAGGAAGAAAATTCTTTTGAATGCTTTTGCCTGCACCCTTGCCCATAATCCCACCTGTTGCGATAGCAATTTTGGCTTTTTCAATTTGATAATTGGCCTCAGTATCTTCTGGATTCGAAAAGCTCTCTATGCGGCTCATCCAAGTATCGACACGATTGGGGAACAAATCAGGAACCGCCTTCGCCGTCAGCACAAAAAGTGTGAGACATAATATACCTGTACCGACAATCCCTATTAAATATTTTATAGGATATCCCCCAAGAAAACATAACAGTATTACCATTGAAAAAATGATAGCTGCCGTCGAAAAGTTGGCCGGTAGAATTAATATGACAACCAAGAAAACCGGCAGCCATAACGGCACAATACTTTCTTTGAAGGTAACAACCTTTTCCTTGATTTTCGACAAATACCGCGCAACATAAATCATTAGAACAACCGCGGCAAGATTCGAAGGCTGAAAACCACCGACCAATGGAATATTAATCCATCGACTGGCATTCGCTCCATCGATCGTGGTACCCTGCGCCAACGTAAAGGCTAATAAAATCAATACAATCGGCAAAGCAATTAACGAAAGTCCTTTAAAAAAATGGGTCCGTATGTTATGTATGCCATAGATAATGCCGAAGCCCAATATCAAAAGTACGGCATGTTTAAGGAGATGGCCGAAGGTTGTGCCATTGCCGACTACATATACCAAATTGCTACTGGCACTGTAAACGGGCAAAAAAGAGAATAGCCCCAAAAGTGCTACCACGGCCCAAATGGCCTTATCTCCTTTTATATTTTGAAACAAATTTTTCAAGAATTATTAATTATCGATTACCAATTATTGTTTAGTGTCTACTGCTACTATTCAAAGGTTCTTGATCGCGTCTTTAAATTGATTTCCTCTATCCTCATAGTTTTCAAAAAGGTCAAAACTGGCACAAGCAGGCGACAGCAAGACCGTATCGCCACGCTCAGCAATTTTATAGGCGACCTTCACCGCCTCTTCCATAGCAAAAGTTTCTACCATCAAATCGACCACATTACCAAAGACTTCTTTAATCTTTTCATTTTCAAGGCCTATACAAACTATTGCCTTGACCTTTTCTCGTACCAACGGCATCAATTCTTTATAATCGTTACCCTTGTCTTGACCGCCCGCTATCCATACAATAGGAGTCTTTATACTGTCTAGAGCATAAAAAACCGAGTTGACATTGGTAGCCTTCGAGTCATTGATGTATTGCACATGATGTATTTTCAACACCTTTTCCAATCGATGTGGTGCCCCTTGAAAATTGGCAATGCTCGCACGAATCGATTCTTTGCGAATGCTCACTAATTTTGCCGCGGTCATTGCGGCCATGGTATTTTTTACATTATGTTTTCCTTCCAGTGCTAGGGCGTCTGTTGTCATTTCGAGTGTTTCGTTAGTTAAGTTCAGTATTATTTTATCGTTCTTGAGATATGCCCCTTCTTTCACTTCTTTTTCAAGCGAAAAGGGGAGCAGTTTTGATTTAATTGGATGTGATTTCAGCCAGTCTACGATTACATCGTCATCTGCGTCATAAATGAAATAATCTTCCTCTGTCTGGTTTTCGGCAATCCGGAATTTAGAGGCGACATAGTTCTCGAATTTGTACTCATATCGGTCTAAGTGATCCGGGGTGATATTGGTCAAAATCACGATGTGCGGTTTGAAATCCGTGATACCGTCCAACTGAAAACTGCTGATTTCCAACACATAGTATCCGTAATCGTTTTCAGCCACCATTTTGGCGTAACTATCACCGATATTACCTGCCATGCCTACATGCAATCCACCTTCTTTAAGAAGATGGTTCGTAAGCATCGTGGTGGTGGTCTTACCGTTACTTCCAGTAATTCCGATAAGGGTCGCATCGGTATATTTCGATGCGAACTCAATTTCAGAAATCACGGGGACTCCTTTTGCCAGTAGCGCCTTCACCAAAGGAACCGTATCTGGTATACCGGGACTTTTCATTACCAAATCGGCATTCAGAATTTTTGCTTCCGTATGGCTTTCGGCTTCCCAATCAATGTCAAAATGTTCAAGAACGTTTTTATATTTCTCTTTAATTTTTCCCTTATCGGATACAAAAACTTCATATCCTTTTTGCTTACCTAAGATAGCAGTACCTACCCCGCTTTCGCCCCCGCCCAAGACTACTAATCGTTTCATGCTACCGCACTTTTAATGTCACAAAGGTTATAATGGCCAATAGTATTCCGACAATCCAAAATCGAGTGACAATTTTACTTTCGTGGTATCCTTTCTTTTGATAATGGTGATGCAATGGGGCCATCAAAAAAATGCGCCTTCCTTCACCGAATCTTTTTCTGGTATACTTGAAATAACTTACCTGTAACATTACCGAAAGGTTTTCGGCAAAGAATATTCCGCATAGCACAGGAATCAACAGTTCTTTTCGAACGATAATAGCGATGACTGCAATGACACCGCCAATGGTAAGACTGCCTGTATCACCCATGAACACTTGCGCAGGAAAAGTGTTATACCATAAGAACCCAATCAAGGCCCCAACAAATGCGGTGATAAAAACCAGGAGTTCACCGGCCCCATCGATATACATTATATCGAGATAATCGGAAAAAATGACGTTACCGGAAACCCAGGCGAATATACCAAGTGTAAATACAATTATTGCAGAAGTACCAGCCGCAAGCCCATCAATACCATCGGTAAGATTCGCCCCGTTAGACACCGCAGTTACAATCAATATGACCACCGGAATAAAAACCAACCACGCATACTGCTTTGCACCTTCACCTGCCCATGCGATAAACTCACTATAATCGAGTTCGTTGTTTTTAAGTAGCGGCACTGTCGTGCGTGTTGCTTTGATATCCTTTCCTTTGACCTCTTTAACGGTATACTGCTCCGTTATGACCGTATTATTATGGTCGCGCATAGTAACCTCGGGATGAAAATACAAGGTTGCACCTACTATCAGCCCCAAGACGACCTGACCTGTTACCTTGAACCTGCCTTTGAGTCCTTTTTTGTCTTTCTTGAATACCTTGATATAGTCATCTATGAAACCGATGATACCCATCCAAATAATTGTGACAATCAATAAAATAATGTAGATGTTCATGATATCGGCGAACAAAAGAACGGGTATCAAAGTAGACATGATAATAATCAATCCGCCCATGGTAGGGGTGCCCGATTTTTGTTCCTGTCCCTCTAATCCCAAATCACGTATGGTCTCACCGATTTGCTGGCGTTGCAGAAAAAGTATAATCCGTTTGCCGTAAACGGTTGCCAAAATCAAGGAAAGCAATACCGCCATCGCCGCCCTGAATGTCTGAAATTGAAACAGACTTGCCCCGGGCAATTGGTATTGTTTTTCTAAATAGTCGAACAGGTAATACAGCATTTTTGAGTTTCTATTTATTCATATTTTTTAATACATCTTTGATAATCTTAAAATCATCAAAATCAACTCTTTCACCATTGGTCTCTTGATAGTTCTCGTGCCCTTTACCGGCAATAAGTATGATATCTTCGGCGTCGGCAAGTTGACATGCGGTTTTGATGGCCTGTTTTCGATTTTCTATGGATAGGATTTTCTTCACGTTTTGGGGCTCTACACCGGCCTCCATTTCTTGAATGATCGCTGTAGGATTCTCGGAGCGGGGATTATCAGAGGTAAAAATGGCCGTATTGCTCAATTCGGAAGCGATTTGACCCATAACCGGACGCTTTGACCTGTCTCTATCGCCACCACAGCCCACAACAGTGATGACGTTTTCATTTCCAGTTCTCAAAGTGCCGATTGTTTCCAATACATTTTTTAGCGCATCCGGTGTATGGGCATAATCGACTATCGCTGTAATTTTTTTTGTCGATATAAAATATTGGAAACGCCCGTCGACATTATCAAGTTCGCTTAACAAGCGAAGGGTTTCCATAGTTTCGAGGCCTAAAAGATCTGCAGTAGCATAGATGGCCAATAAATTATAGGCATTAAAATGACCGATTAGTTTAGACCATAGTTCCTGATCATTAATCTTTAACAATTGACCACTGAATTGGTTTTCCAGGACTCGGGCGCGATAGTCGGCGTAGGTTTTTAGGGCATAGGTGAACTTTCTGGCGTTGGTATTCTGTAACATTACCAAGCCGTTCTTGTCGTCAATGTTGGTTAGGGCAAAAGCATTTTTAGGTAGTTCGTCAAACAGTGTTTTTTTGGTACCTCTGTAGTCGGCAAAAGTTTTGTGATAGTCGAGATGATCATGAGAAAGGTTGGTGAAAATAGCACCTTCAAAGACCAAACCTTGGGTTCTTTTCTGATGGATACCGTGAGAACTGACTTCCATAAAACAAAACTCGACACCTGCCTCGTTCATCAAATAAAGATGTTCGTTTATGGTCAGCGCATCGGGTGTCGTATGGCTTGTAGCATAAACCGTATTATCGACCATGATTTTTATGGTAGACAACAACCCTACTTTGTAGCCCGCTTTTTTAAACAATTGATATAAAAGGCTGCTTATGGTCGTTTTGCCATTGGTACCTGTAACACCTACCAACTTCAGGTTTGTAGACGGATTATCGTAATAGTTCGAAGCCATTACCGCTAAGGCCGTGTTCCCATCTTTAGCCTCGACATAGGTAACACCGTTTACAATCTGTTCAGGTAACTTTTCACAAACGATAGCTTTGGCCCCCAGATCGATAGCTTTTTGAATATAGAGGTGACCATCGGTCAAGGTCCCCTTTATGGCCACGAAGACATCGTCCATACCGACCTTCCGTGAGTCAAAACAAATGGCATTAACAAGTATATCGGTCGTACCGCTTACCGCCGTAAGGCTTACGCCATATAATATGTCTTTTAGTAGTTTCACGAGAGTTCGAGCGTTATTTTTTTGGCTTTTTTAATATCAGTTCCATGGGAAATGGATTGCTTTTTCACTTTACCATTACCTTTTACCTCTACTTGAAGGCCAAGGTTTTCTAGAATGGAAATGGCATCCATACCGCTCATACCCTTTACATTGGGTACTTTATTGTACTTCTTTTGAGCTTCGGCGTAATATTTTTGATGGGAATTCTGCAGTTTTTCATCATCTACATTAAACATGTCGACCTCATCGGTCAAGGGCGAAGTCGCATACACTTTTTGTGCGATGGATTTAAATACAGGTCCCGAAACATCTGCACCGTAATACCCGACACTTTTATCGGGCTCATGAATGACTACGATACAGGAGTACTTTGGATTATCCGCAGGAAAATAACCGGCGAACGTCGAAATATATTTCAACTTATCAGGATCTTTAGAGACATAGTTTTTCTGCGCTGTACCCGTTTTTCCGGCCATAGAAAAATTAGGGGAATAGAGCTTATGACCTGTGCCATGTTCTTTCTCCACTACATTTTTTAGCAAGTTTTGCACCTTGGCAACAGTTTCTTTAGAACAGATAGAAGCATCTATTACCTCTTTATCGAATTTTTGAATGGTACGGTTCCACTCCTTTACTTCTTTGATAAGCCTAGGCTTCACCATTTCACCATCGTTGGCAATGGCATTGTAAAAAGTCAATACCTGTAAAGGGGTCATTGAAACTTCATAGCCATAAGCCATTTGGGCCAATGAAAGCCCCGACCAGCCTTTATCGCCCGGGTTACGCAATACTGGTATTCCTTCCCCTTTTATGGGCAGTCCCAATTCTTTATGGATACCCATTTCACGCAGACTGTTTACATATTTTTCAGGATTTTCTTTATACCCATTGTGAATTACCTGGGCAAACGCCGTATTTGAAGAAACCTCGAAGGCTTTGCCGAAAGAAATTTTCCCATACCCACCGTGTTTTGAATCTTTTACCCTATGACTGTAAATTTTCCAAGATCCATTTTTTGTATCGATGATGTCACTTGTATCTTTAACCTTATCCTCTAGAACTGCTATCATTGACATCAACTTAAAAGTCGAGCCGGGTTCATGAGATTCGCCGATAGCATAATTAAGGCGTTCGTAGTACTTTCCCTCCTTCGTTTTGCCCAAATTGGAAATGGCCTTGACCTCGCCAGTTTGGGTCTCCATTACAATGACACAACCATGATCCGCCTTATATTTTTCCAGTTGACCCAATAGAGCATGATGGGCAATATCCTGAATATTGATATCGATAGTCGATACGAGATCGTAGCCATCTTTGGGCTCAACGATATTTTCCCAGCCGATGGGCTTCCATTGGCCTTTCGCAATTTTCTGCTTCAATCGTTTTCCTTCGACACCCCTAAGATATTCGCCAAAAGCCCTCTCCAAGCCTACTCCTGAATAGTATCCGTTTTCATCAACGTTTTCATAACCAACGCTTCGCTCGGCGATTTTTCCCAAAGGATGTTCGCGTACCGTTTTCTGCTCAATGATCAATCCGCCTTTGTACGGACCTTTATTGAAAAGCGGAAAATCTTTGACCGCCATATACTCGGAATAATCCAAATTGCGGGCAAGAAGTGCATAACGGTTTTTGTTGACTTTCGCCTTTCTGAGCACTTGCTGATAGTGTGAAGAAGATTTGTCCAACATTTCAGACAACGCATCCGATAACGGGACAATATGTTCCTTAAAATCGCTATCGCTTACAGTTACGGCATCGAAACGTATGGTATACCGCGATACCGAAGTGGCCAGCAAACTGCCGTCGTCAGAATAAAGATTACCACGGTTAGGCGCTATGATAAACATCTTTTCCGTACGCTTCATTGCCAAAGCCCGATACTTTTCGCCCTGCACCATTTGTATATTCACCAACTTGAATAATACAGCGCCCGCGAAAAGAAACAGACATGCTGCTACAACGTATAATCGGGTCAATATGTTTTTTTCCGAAACGGCCACTACTCTTCTTTGTTCGATTTAACTTTAATTTGTTTGGGCGGTACTTCGGAAGGATAGAGCCCCTTTTCTTCCACAATCTGCATTACTGTAGATTCCAATTTCAACTGCTGTACATCGGAACGTGTGTCGACAAATTCATTTCGCAATTCTTTAACTTCTTCGTTCAAGGCCGCAATCTGATGCACCTTTTTATCGGCACTGTGGGAACTACCGATCATTACCGTCGCCAAAAAGGAGGCGAAAATGATAAACAACCAATGCTTTGGTGCATCGCCGCTAATCAGAAATTTTCCTTTTAGTATGTTCAGTAATCCTGTTTTCATTATTTATCTTTTGTCATTCACGCAAAGGCGGGAATCTCCTGTTTCATTGGTTCAGTGCATAAAAGCTTCAGCTTTCAAATCCTCCGTTCCTTTTCTTTATTTTTTACTCTTTTTTATATCCGCTCAGCAATTCGCAGTTTAGCACTTCGCGCCCGGTTGTTCTTAGCAATTTCTTCTTTCGAAGGAATTATCAATTGGCCAACTTTTTTAAAAGGGACTTCTACATTTCCGTAAAAATCCTTGTCGGGCTCTCCTTCAAACTGACCCGCCCTAATAAATCGTTTTACCAAGCGATCTTCTAGAGAATGATAACTGATGATGCTCAGTCTACCTCCCTTATCAAGCAAATCAACGGTCTGTACTAAGAATTCCTCGATTACCAATAGCTCCTGATTCACTTCGATACGAATGGCCTGATAAATCTTGGCCAGTACTTTATGTTCCCTACCCTTGGGCAAAAACCGCTGCAATGCCTCCTTCAATTGCTCAGTAGTTTTTATCGGAGCTTGCTCTCGCCGCTCAATAACCGTCTTCGCCATGGCGTTCCCGTTTCGCAGGTCGCCGTACCGAAACAAAACCTTTCGCAAATCATCGTAGTTATATTTGTTGACCACGTCGTAGGCCGATAGTACGTTGCGTTTGCTCATTCTCATATCTAAATCGGCCTCGAAGCGGGTAGAAAACCCACGTTCGGCCTTATCAAATTGATGTGAGGAAACGCCAAAATCTGCCAAAATTCCATCTACTTTCCGAATGCCATAGAACTTTAAAAACTGCTTCATGAACCTGAAATTCTCGTTGATTAGCGTAAACCGCGTATCATCAATCGTATTTTCAAGTGCATCTTCATCTTGATCGAAGGCCAATAATTTACCTTCGGTACCTAAGCGATTCAATATTTCTGTGGAATGCCCTCCGCCACCGAAGGTGATATCTACATATACTCCACCTTCCTTTATGTCTAGGCCATCGACAGACTCGCGCAACAATACCGGACTATGATACATCGGCCTCGTCGTCTCCATCATCGCCCATGACCTCTTCCGCTAATGCCCCAAAATCTTCAGCGGTTTCTTCCAAAACTTCTTCGTAACTGTCCTTGTCCCAAATCTCTATAATATTGATAGCAGAACTTAGAACAACCTCCTTAGTTATATTCGCAATCTCCACCAAGTTCTTAGGTATTAACAATCGACCAGTACCATCAATTTCCACAATTTTTACTCCCGCGGAAAAACGACGGATGAAATCGTTGTTCTTTTTTTTGAACCGATTTTTCTTATTCATCTTTTGCATGAGCAGATTCCACTCCTCCATCGGGTATAGCTCTAAACAGGGCTGAAAGACTGATCTTTTGATTACAAAACCGTTATTTATGGTAGGAGACATCTGATTTTTTAGAGCAACCGGTAACATTACCCTACCTTTGGTATCGGCCTTACAATCGTATGTTCCAATGAAATTGATCACTTAAATGGTTGGTTTATTAGTAGTATAACTCAAAACTACAAATTTTATTACCACATTTTACCACAAACTACCACTTTGTTAATAAGTTGTGTGTGTTTTGACCTTAAACATCCATTTCTAGGAAAAGATTTTTTTGTGAAGTTCTCAGAAGTACCCTAGAATATTTAGATGAATTGAAATTTTCAAGGCGTACTATTAAGAATTTGAGCCTAGTTAGCGAGGATCCATGAATCTCCTTATCATTTATCTTCGATTAGGTGAGTTTTTATCTATATTTACTTAGTCCCTTCCAAGTTTCGATTTTATGTAAATACTTGCTATTTTATTATTTTCAAATCCCTAATGCAAAAAAAAAATCTATTTATTCCTAAGAGAAAGAATAGCCTTTTGATCTGTGTTTTTTATTTATCACTTCTTGTGTATCCATTTTATTTGAAGGGACAGACGAGCGAGATTTTGCCCACGTATTATAATTGGTTCGATGACATCGTTGGACTTGAAAATTCGGAACTCCATTATGGTGTTGCTTATTTCGAAAAGCATAGGGCAAAGAGCAGAAAGTCTAAGTTTTTTCCCACCCCAGATTTTATCTCCGGACTAGTGATATTCGACAACGAGCCTTATTACCGACTAGATTTAAAATACAATGTCTATGAAGATGAGCTGCTAATGCGTGTTGCAAACCAGTTCGGCGGCAGAATATTACAACTACATAAGGAAAAGGTAGAAGCTTTTGAAATAGACAGCCATCGTTTTGTAAAAATCGAAACTTCAAAAAATCAAAATAAAATACCTTCCGGCTTTTACGAGGTATTGCTAGAAAAGGACAGCTTCTCATTATTAAAAAAACATCATAAACTTTTAGAGTTAGATTTGGGCGATAAACGCACCTTCTACGAATTCAAGGTTCTGCCTTCAACATATCTACTTACGCTGAACAACAACTATTACCCGGTGGAAAACGTCTCAGATCTTACATCGCTTTTCCCCGATAATGCCGACCAGCTAGTTGACTTTGCCAAAAAAAGGCCTAGAGCCCAGCTCACCGAAGAAGAACTTAAAGCACTTTTGAATTTTCTTAATACCCTTCGAAAGGAAAGCACATCAAATCATCTTCCCAAATGAGAAGATTACTCCTTTTACTCCTATTAATGATTTCATTGTCAGTAATTGGACAAGAGACACAAAAAATCAGTCTGAGTTTCAGTAATGCCAATAAAATAGAGGTATTGGAACAAATTGAAAGACTTACGGACTATCATTTTTACTTTGTCGAAGAATGGCTCGATGATGTACCTGTCTCCGGTACCTATCAAAATATCGAAACACTTGATGTTCTAGAGGGTATTTTCAAAAATACAATTACTAATTTTTACATTGTTGAAGACAAAATCATACTAACACAGAATGTTAGAATACGCGATGAGCTACCCAAAAGCTTTTATTCCGACAAATTGGTAAATCTGGTCATCGATAGTACCGCTATTACCGAAAAACCATCTTTTTATCTTCAAGAAAAACAAGATTTCTCTTCTACTATAGAAACAGTTCGGATAGGGAAGGAAATAAGAAATAAAACCGGGGATAAGTTCATATTATCGGGGTATGTTACCAACAAAGGCACGGGAGAACCTATACAGAATCTAGCCATTCTCATCAAGAGTGGAGCATCTGGTGTGAGCACTGATGCCGAGGGCTTCTACGAAATTCCTCTTGTTTCCGGCGAAACAGTTTTGCAAACCCAAGCTATAGGCATCGAATCGGTCGAAAAACGCGTCATTATCTATAGCAATGGTCAATTAAACTTCAATCTTCAAGAAAGCGTGGAGCAATTGGACGAGGTTACGGTTAAGGGCAATCTTCGAAAAAACGTAGAAAAAGTAACCATAGGTGTAGTAGAACTCGATATCGCTGAAATAAAGACTATACCGCTTGTTTTAGGTGAACGAGATATTTTAAAAACAGCAATAACCCTGCCCGGTATCACCAATGCAGGCGAAGGTGCGGCCGGTTATAATGTGCGAGGTGGTCGAACTGACCAAAACCTTATTTTGTTAGATGATGCGGTTATCTATAACCCTTCGCATTTCTTTGGCATTTTCTCGGCCTTAAATCCCTTTACCACTGAATCGGTAACTATTTATAAAGGAAGTATACCCGCAGAATTTGGAGGACGTGTATCGTCGGTCTTCGATATTAGCACCAAAGATGCCCAAACCCAAAAATTCAGTGGAGAAGCTGCCTTAGGGCCTGTTACAAGTAACCTCACCCTAGAAATTCCTATTGTGAAGGAAAAGGCTGGCCTACTGGTAGGGGGCAGAAGCACCTATTCGAACTGGATCTTAAACACCCTAGATGACCCTGAACTCAAAAACAGTAGTGCCTCTTTTTACGATATTATCGGCAAATATGATCATCGGCTCGACGAAAACAACAGCGTGTCGGCAACAGGCTATTACAGTCGAGATGCATTCAGCATTACTTCTGACTCACTTTACAGTTATAGCAACCGGCTTTTTTCATTAAAATGGAACCGTCAACTTAACGAACGTAACTCAATGAGCCTATTACTGGCCAATAGTGAGTATGGTTTTAACATCGAATTTGACGGAAATAGTGACAAAGATTTTAATCTTGGCTATCGAATCAATGAGACCGAAATCAAGCTAAAACTTTTCAAACTCTACAAAAACGCCCATAAAATCAACTACGGACTGTCAAGTAAGCTGTACTTAGTATCGCCTGGTCAGGTAAATCCAATCGGGGAGAGTTCCATAGTCCAACCGTTAGACATCCAAGGTGAAAAAGGCTGGGAATCGGCTCTTTTTATTTCCGACAATGTTACCGTAAATGAGAAATTTTCTATAGATCTCGGTCTGCGTTATTCCTTTTATGCTGCCTTGGGAAGTTCATCCCAGCCGATTTACGAAGATGGGGTTCCAAAAAACGAGGCCTCCTTAATTGAAATCAAAGAATTTGACAACAACGAGTTCATAAAGACCTACGGTGGCCCTGAGGCAAGGATATCTGCACGCTATTTATTGGCACCCGACATTTCGGTGAAGGCGGCCTACAATAATACCTTTCAATATATTCATACACTGACCAATAATACTACGGTCTCGCCGACCGACACGTGGAAACTCTCCGATACCAATATCAAACCACAACGTGCAAGTCAGGTTTCGTTAGGCTTTTTTAAGAATTTTGATAATAACCGCTACGAACTAAGTCTCGAGGGATATTACAAAAGGATGACCAATATTCTAGATTACAAGGTAGGTGCCCAATTACTTTTAAACGAGTCGATTGAGACCGAAGTATTACAGGGCAAAGGCAGAGCTTATGGGGTCGAACTACTTCTTAAAAAGAACGAAGGGAAGCTGAACGGGTGGTTGGGCTACACGTACTCAAGATCTTTTATACAATTGGACAGCGAATTTCCAGAAGAGCAAATTAACAATGGTGATTACTTTCCTTCCAATTACGACAAGCCCCACGACGTGAGCTTGGTCACGAACTATAAGTTTACAAAACGTTTTAGTTTTTCAGCAAATTTCGTTTATCAAACAGGCCGGCCCGTGACGTTTCCTATAGGTTCATTCCGTCTGAACGGAGCGGAGTATGCCCTTTACAGCGACCGTAACCAATTTCGAATTCCTGATTTTTATCGGCTAGACCTTAGCTTTAATGTCGAGGGAAACCACAAGATCAAAAAGTTCGCCCATAGTTTTTGGAACGTATCGGTTTATAATGTGCTGGGCAGAAATAATCCGTTTTCGGTATTTTTCGTTACCGAAGATGGGTCATTAAAAGCCTATCAGAGTTCCATCTTTGCCGTTCCGATTCCGACGATAACCTACAACTTCAAATTTTGAAAAGATGAAACGACCCGTTAAACAACATATCGTTTTTATCATTTTAACCCTGCTTTTGACTTGGCTATTTGTAGGTTGTACGGAGGAATTCACTCCAGAAATACCACCATCCGATAGTATACTGGTCGTAGAAGCACTGATTACCAACGAACTGAAAAACCAAGAAATCTATTTAAGTCGATCTTCCGATGGAGTCGAACCGTCTGAAATTGAAAGCGGTGCGATCGTTCGTGTACTTGATAGTAGTAACAGTTCCTTTGTTTTCGAAGAAGCCGATCCAGGAAAATATGTTTCCGTTGTTCCTTTCGCTGCCACTTCAGGTCAATCGTACACCCTAACGATATCTTTGGCCAACGGCCGTTCTTATAGTTCAACTTCTGTTGAAATTCCCCAAACTTCACAAATTGACAGGGTATATGCGGAGCAAACGACCACGGATACGGGCACAAATGGAGTAAGTATCAAGGTAGACAGCTTCGATCCTTCCGAAAATTCAAATTTTTACCGATATGAGTACGAAGAAACGTATAAAATCATTGCGCCAAATTGGAACCGCAACGAACTAGTAGTAGTATCGGAGGAGGCAATGACCGTCGCAGTATTCGACCGTAAAAACGAAGAACAAACCTGTTACGCTTCAGTAAAATCGAATACTATCATTTTAACCGAGACCACAAGGGTTGGTGAAGATCGAGTTTCAGGTCTCGAAGTTCGTTTCTTGAATAGAGACGATTATATCATTTCCCATAGATATAGCATTCTTGTGAAACAGTTTGTACTATCAAGCGAGGCACACGTATTTTATGAAAAATTAAAGGATTTATCAGGTTTGGAAAGTCTTTTTTCACAGAGCCAGCCAGGTTTCATAAGCGGGAATATTTTTCCCGATGATGATGTTAACGAAAAGGTCGTTGGTGTCTTCGATGTTTCCACCGTAAGTGAAAAACGTTTGTTTTTTAATTACTCCGACTTTTACCCAAATGAAGAATTGCCACCTTTCCCCGACGATTGTGGGCGTATTGAGTTTTTGTTCAATGGGACCCCGAATATCTTCGATTTCGTAAAATCAAAACGCGTGAGTTTTGTCGATTTTATTATCGGCGAGAGCTTAGGATTAGCAATAGGACATATTGTAGTGCCCAGAATATGCGGTGACTGCACCGTTCTTGGGAGTGCAACGGTGCCAGAATTTTGGGAAGAATAACCATTTGAACATGAAAAAGCGAATCGCTACACTTCTTACAATTATTTTGGTGCCATTGTCAATAATGGGACAACATCAAATAAAAGATTTGAACGGGCTGAATGCTTTTGAGCAAATTCCAAAGGAAACTACGTTCATTCATTATAACGACCGATTATTGGTTGCCGGTGAATACCTATATTACAAAATGTATTGTTTAAACGCTTTGAATCTTACGCCAAGTGCCATTAGTAAGATAGGATACGTAGAACTAGTTGGAGAGAACAAAAAGCCTGTTTTTACGCATAAACTCGAACTCATCAATGGGGTCGGTCAAGGTGATTTTTTCGTTCCCCCTAACATTAAAACAGGCAATTACAAGCTTATCGGTTATACCAAATGGATGGGCAATACCGAGAAGGAGCACTATTTTGTCTCAGGCATTACCATCGTAAATCCCTTTCAAGAAATAATGACGCTCCCAGTCGACAAAATCAATTCTTCAAAGGTGGTTGATACGGGATCCGTTAAAACCAAGATACCAAATGATAACATAGATGGTATTAAAATAGAGTTTCAAAAAAAGCGATATCAAAAAAGAAAGCCGGTTTCAATAAAGATAATAGCGACAACCGGCATCTCGGAAGGAAATTATTCCATTTCGGTTCGAAAAATATATGGTCTTACAATTTCGACGAGAACGTCAGCGACTAGTTTTGCTTCAGATATTATTCGAAAGCCCAAATCGGCAAAACTAAAAATTAAGGACACTGTTTTACTACCTGAACTTCGAGGAGAATTGTTTTCGGGAAAAGTAGTATCAATTAAAGAAGGTAACCCTATTCCCAACGAAAAAGTGGCCCTTTCGATTCCTGGAAAACCGTCGGTAATGAGATTAACGCAAACAAACGAAAACGGGGTTTTCTATTTTTCAGTTGACGAACCTTCCAGAAACAACAATGCAATACTCCAAACTCTTGGAATCAACAAAACAGAAACGGAAATTATATTAGACAAAAATCATCAAGTAGATTATAAGGCACTCGAATTCGACAACCTTGACCTAGCCTACGCAATCAATCCGATTATATTAAAGAGAAGTACGTACAATCAAATCGAGAACGCTTACTTTGAACAGAAAAAAGATAGCCTTTTTACAAATGATAAAAGCCTACCAGCATACCAAAATTTAACCGAAAACTACATTCTCGACGATTACAAAAGGTTTCCTAGCTTAAATGAAACGGTAATTGAAATCATACCTGATGTTTTGCTTAGAAAAATGAAAAAAGAATATCGATTTCAGGTACGTACCAATGAAAAATTTTTAATGGGTAAAGATGAAAACCCGTTGGTTAGGGTAGATGGGGTATTCATACAAAATATGGATAAGCTTCTAAACTACGATGTCAAGAAAATCGAGCGAGTAAGCATCGGCAGAAGCGAATACTATATCGGTACAAATTTGTATCAAGGCATCGTTGATATTTCAACAAAGGAAAATGACTTTTGGAATTCATCAACGCTAATAGGCACAACGCAGTATGACATGCCCGCACCACTTGCAAAGAAGATTTATTATTTCCAAACCTATAGACAAGCCGAACAGTCGAATACGGACTATACTAGAATACCAGATTTTAGAAACCAACTGCTTTGGAAGCCCAATTTCGAGCTTAGCGAGGGCGAAACGCTCCTAACTTTTTTTACTTCTGACAATACTGGCACCTATGAGGTAGTTGTAGAAGGTTTTACCAATTCGGGCAAGGCCATTTCCGCAGTAACACATTTCGAAATAGAATGATAACCTAACAAACATTCGATAACGGGTAGAACCCAAATCTAAAGTTAAATTCACAAATTTTATTAAAGACTTTCCTGTAATTAGGTTGATATTTAGATTAAAACCTTATTTATCCCATAATTAGGAAATGCCTATATTTGGCCGATTGATTCGAAGCATCTTTAATGGAAAAGAAAACAAGTAAGGACGGAAAATACCGTTATATCGAAATTGGTGAAGGACAACCCCTTATTATTCTGCATGGCCTTATGGGCGGGTTGAGTAATTTTCAGGGGGTAACGGAGCATTTTCCAAAAAAAGGGTATAAGGTCTTGGTACCCGAGCTGCCCATTTATGATATGCCGATGCTCAAGACGAACGTAAAACAGTTCGCAAAATTCGTTGCTGGTTTTATAAAACACAAGGGCTTAGAAGATGTAATCCTACTAGGAAACTCCTTGGGCGGCCATATTGGTCTCTTGCACACCAAAATGTACCCTAAAATGGTCAAGGCCCTAGTAATCACAGGAAGTTCAGGGCTTTACGAAAGTGCTATGGGCGATGGTTATCCGCGCCGTGGTGATTATGAATTTATCAAAAAGAAAGCTGAGGACGTTTTCTACGACCCAGCGGTCGCCACAAAAAAAATTGTCGATGAAGTGTTCGCTACAGTGAACGACCGGAGTAAAATCATCAAGACACTCGCCATTGCCAAAAGTGCAATCCGACATAACATGGCCGGCGACCTACCAAAAATGAAAACACCCACTTGTATCATTTGGGGGGAAAACGACAAGGTCACTCCACCGGACGTCGCTAATTTATTTCATGAGTTACTGCCCGATTCTGACTTGTTTTGGATGGAAAAATGTGGCCATGCGCCAATGATGGAACATCCCGACGAATTCAATGAAATTTTTGATGCTTGGTTAGAAAAAAGAGGATTTTAGTTGGATGGTAGACGCAGAATTAAACTTTACTTTTCAATACTATTAAATCAATAAACATACAAGACTTTTTTGCACCAATCCCGAAACATCGGGAAGGTGGAGTTTGAACTTGAACATTTTCTAAGTGAACATTAAATCCGCCAACTTTGTAATCAGCAACACCGACGTTGCAAAATGCCCCAACGAATCGCTACCCGAATATGCTTTTATCGGAAGATCTAATGTGGGCAAGTCTTCATTAATCAACATGCTTACCGAACGGAAAAGCCTCGCGAAAACTTCGGGACGGCCTGGAAAGACACAGCTTATCAACCACTTCAAGATCAACGGAAATTGGTTTTTGGTCGATTTACCTGGTTACGGCTACGCAAGGGTTTCCAAAAAAAGCAAAAAGACTTTTCAAAAATACATAACCGACTATTTTGCCAAGCGTGAACAATTGGTTTGTGCCTTTGTTTTAGTAGATATCCGCCACGAGCCACAAAAAATCGACATGGAATTTATGGAGTGGCTTGGCCAAAATTCCATTCCGTTCAGCATTATATTCACTAAAGCAGATAAGCTCAAGCCCAAGGCAATAGAGCGAAATGTCGATGACTATTTAGCTGAGTTATTGAAAGGTGCTTGGGAAGAGGCCCCATCATATTTTGTGACCTCATCTTCGAAAGGCATCGGGCGCAAAGAACTGTTGGGCTCTATTGATACTGTCAATATTGAATTCTTTAAGGCAACAAAAGCCTAAATTTCTGCTCTCTTATTGATAAGGGTTACGAGATCTTCGGCATTCATCATAGTGTTCAATTCTTTAGTGCCCACAAAAACCTCTAAATCATTTTCTTTTGCAGCCAATATTATAGGATAGGAAAACTTGTAACCGAATTTTGAGGCGTATTGCTTTTTAAACTCATCTTTGTGTAGAAATTCCATTTCGAACTGGGTAGCCTCCCTAAACTTTTTCCATATTTTGTTTTCGGTAAATACCCCGAAAGTAATATCACAGAGATTGCAATCGTAAGTCTTGGGGCTAATAACTTTATGCATGCTATCGATTACTAAATTTCGAAGACCGGAATCGGCATTGTAGATAAAAATCAGTTTTTTAGCTTGTTCGTTTTTCATTTTTGTAAAGTAATACTATATATTTAGTTGATAAACCTGAATCGAGAGAATGGCAAATCGAACTACAATTACATTTCTATTTTTTTTGCTGCTGCAATTATCAGGTAAGTCACAAAAATTAGATATAGCTTACACTTCCGAGACTCTAAAAATCATTCTGGTTACCAAAAATAGTTTTGTACACGTATCATATTTGGAAACCGACTCCTACGGAAAAGTAGCCTGCAACGGTTTAATCTATATGAATGAAGACCAAGCAATCGTATTCGACACCCCTGTCGGTGATTCAACCTCCGAAGAGTTGATACGCTGGGTTACAAACACCAAAAAGCACAAAATAACGGCAGTTGTCATTAATCATTTTCATGACGATTGTCTGGGTGGTCTAGCACCGTTTCACCAACTAAATATACCTTCATATGCAAACGAAAAAACAATCGTCTTAGCAAAAAAGGAAGGTAACCAAATTCCAAAAATAGGTTTTGACAGCAAAAAAGAGCTTACGGTCGGAGACCAAAAAATTAGTAACCGATATTTTGGCGAGGCTCATACCCAAGACAATATAGTTAGTTACATTGCAAGCGAACAATTACTCTTTGGTGGATGTATGATGAAGTCACTAGATGCTACCAAGGGTTATGTCGGTGATGCCAATGAGTCTGAATGGAGCAAGACCATCAAAAAAATAAAGCAAACGTACCCGGACGTAAAAATTGTAATTCCCGGGCATGGAGATTTTGGGGGCACCGAACTCTTGGACTATACGGCTAGATTATTCAGCACAAAATCGAACATTAACAACAATTGACCAATTACCTATGAGAACAAGATTTGTAGTATTGTTAGCGACATTATTAATAATATCCTGCGCTGAAAAAACCAAAGAACGCGTACCACCGGTTATCGCGCCGTTCGACAATGTAGACACACTGGCCATCAACGATTGGTGGAACCGAGACGACAACCCCATTATCAATTTAAAGGTGGGGAGAGATAGTGTGGTCGCCTTCGGAATTTATACGGTTTCGAACAAAACCCTGAAACTTAGCGCACAGTTGTATCCTCTTTACCCCGAGGAAGCCCGCGAGGTACGGCTTGAAATCGAAGAAAACGGCACATGGAGAGAAATTCAAAAACAGAACGTCAACGAATTGGGCTGGTCGGCCCTTTTTCGAGTTGATAGCTGGGACGATAGCAAAGATGTCAAATACCGCATCCTTCACGGAGAAAAAGCAAGTTTTGAAGGCCTCATCCGCAAAGACCCTAAAAATAAAGACGAAATCGTATTGGCGGCACTTTCCTGTAACTCGAACAAAGACCGGGGCATGCGCGAAAATTATGTGCGGAACATCAACTACCAAGATCCCGATCTAATCTTTTTTGCGGGTGACCAGTCATATGACCATACGGAACATACGGCTGCCTGGTTAAAATTCGGACTCCAATTTCGTGAAACCTTTAGAGTTCGACCGGCAATAGCGATACCTGACGACCACGATATTGGGCAGGGCAATCTTTGGGGCGAGAACGGTAAGATATCGGTTGAAGAAGGCTCAAATGACGGTGGGTACACCTATCATCATGAGTATGTGAAAATGGTAGAACGTTGCCAGACCGCCCACCTACCCGACCCTTATGACCCTACTCCAGTTGAACAGGGCATAGGAGTTTATTACACAAACCTGCGCTTGGGGAATATCGATTTTGCCATTCTAGAAGACCGAAAGTTCAAATCCGGACCGAATGGAAAAATTCCGCAACAAGGGCCACGGCCCGATCATATTCGAAACCCAGATTACGATCCTGCATCGATAGATCTGCCGGGACTCACCTTGCTCGGTGATCGTCAATTGCAGTTTCTTGAACATTGGGGCGACACGAACAAAGATGATATTAAAGTGGTCTTATCTCAAACCGGTTTCTGTGGCGGTGCTCATATACATGGACAAAAAGACAACCGCCTACACGCAGATTTAGATAGTAACGGCTGGCCACAAACAGGGCGCAACAAAGCGTTGCAACTTATTGAAAAGGCCAATGCAGTACATATTGCCGGTGACCAACATTTAGCAACGGTAATCAAACAGGGCATCGAAGAGTTTGGTGACGGGCCTTGGTCGTTCATAGTACCAGCTATCGTCAACGATTACTACAGCCGCTGGTGGTGGCCCGAAGATGAAAAAGCGGGTGCCAACCCGAATCCAGATACATCGCTACCATGGACCGGCGATTACCTTGACGGTTTCAACAATAAGATCAGCATGATGGCCTATGTGAATCCGGAAAGCAATTCAAAGGGTGGCGGCTATGGATTGATCCGTTTCGATAAAAAAGAGAAAAAAGCAACTTTCGAATGCTGGCCGCGCTATGTCGATGTTACTAAATCGGATGCTGCACAATTTGAGGGGTGGCCGATGACCGTTTCGATGGAGTAATTACCATAAATTTTAGAAAATCATTCATCGCATTAGTGCACACCCGCAATAGCCCAATTTAATGAACCTCTTCAAAAACTATTACATCGTATTTTTGATTCTATGCTGCAGCGTACCAAATAATCATGCATTTTCTCAAAATACGGAAGTTGCAAGACCAAACTTCATCATTGTTTATTGTGATAATTTGGGCTATGGCGACATCGAACCTTTCGGGTCAAAGGTAAACCGTACCCCTAATTTGAACCGCATGGCGGTTGAGGGCCGAAAGTTTGAACAATTCTATGTGACTGCTGGAGTCTGTACGCCCTCAAGGGCCTCATTAATGACCGGGTGCTATGCACAGCGCGTGGGTATGCACCAAAACGATCGAGACGGACTTGTTCTAAGACCGATATCTCCCTATGGGTTGCATCCAGATGAAATAACCATTGCGGAGGTACTAAAGTCGGCCGGCTATAAAACAGGGCTAATCGGTAAATGGCATCTTGGGGATCAAAAACCCTTTCTGCCTACCGCTCAGGGTTTCGAATATTTCTATGGAATTCCCTATAGCGATGATATGACCCAGTCCGTGGGCGACTCATTGGGAAATCAATTCAACGGCTATAAATGGCCTCCATTGCCAGTAATGTTAAATGAAAAAGTGGTAAAATCAGGTGTAGACAGAAATCTACTCACCCAAGAGTACACCCAGAAAGCCCTAGATTTCATAAACAATTCAAAAGACCGGCCATTTTTTCTCTATTTGCCTCAAGCCATGCCCGGAAGCACTTCAAAACCCTTTGCCAGTGAAGCTTTTCGTGGAAAAAGCAAAAGTGGCCCCTGGGGTGATAGTGTTGAGGAATTGGATTGGTCTACAGGGCAAATCATGAAGAAATTGGAAGAACTGGGTATTGCCGACAAAACATTACTAATTTTTACTTCTGATAATGGATCTCCCATGGGTACGGACTTGAATACCCTGGTCCGAGGTACAAATAAGCCCCTACACGGTCGTGGATACACAACCTCTGAGGGAGGGTTTCGGGTACCTACCCTCATGTGGTGGCCGGGCACGATACCCGCTGGCACAGTTTGTCGCGAGCTATCGAGTACCCTCGACTTATTACCCACTTTTACTAATATGTCGGGAGCGGAAATATCAGGGGACCGAACTATTGATGGCCATGATATAGCATCGCTCATCTATGGAAAAACTGCCGCCCAATCGCCCTATGAAGTTTTTTACTATTACGAGCAAGATCAATTACAAGCTGTACGGCGCGGTCCGTGGAAACTATTTGTTCCTTTGATCACCTTTCGAAGCCATCCGCATTTTGAAGAAGGTGGGGGTCAGCAACCTCTTTTGTTCAATGTACAAGAAGATATCGGGTCTTTGCACAATCTCGTCGACTCGAATCCGGGGGTAGTTAAGGAATTGATGGAATGGGCAGACAAAGGCAGAAAAGATTTAGGAGA
>CAZRIE010000052.1:0-28613 GCA_964600075.1 uncultured Flavobacteriaceae bacterium | reverse complement strand
AGACATAAAATATGCCGCATGAAATCACAAACTATAAAAGTCGGGTTAATAACTAAATTGGAGATAAGCATTCGTGAGTATTACCTATGTATCTATTACTAAGGTGCAATTATTAATTCGTACTCATTAACAGCGTAGATTTACAAACATCTGTTTCGTTGACTACTCCTATTATAAAACTTGGCAGATTTACTAATTACAAATCCTTATAAATATTCAATTCGTGCCGAAGACAAAATTCAATAGAACTTCTCCTGAACTGAAATGTAAAAGAACGCATAGAATTTACCCAAGCCTAAAAGACTATTTTAGTATCAGTTTTTATGTGGAAGAGGCAACAGAGATTCCTGAAAATTAAAATTCAACATCTTTTGGATAATGCCATAAAGTTCAGGGAAATCTGTTAAAAACACCTCAGGGGTTTCCGCATAGTTCTCGACGGCCACTGAAAAGAACTCCTGTAGATTGGTCATACCATATTCCCTAAAATACTGTGAATCGGCCAGCATCTGGGCATAGCCTTCCCGAAGAAAAAGTTCTTTTATTTTTTTGAGTCCCACTTGAAATTTTCGTGCTTCCCAAGAACTTTTACGGGTCATCTCAAAAGTAAGGGCATGTGCGAATTCGTGCATGGCGAGGTTAACATTATCATCGGCGACACGAAAGCCTTCCCAAATAGTGTCTGCAGAAAAAATAACGGTTTTAAAACCTGGATTATATTCCCCCAAATGGTGCCTTCTGTTGATTCGTGAATAATATCTGGAGGGATATACAACAATACGCAATAAGGAGCGCATCATTTTATAGTCCTTTAGACCCAAGGTCATCAAAATCACCGAGGCGCTCAATAGTAATTTCAGCTCGTCCTTTTGTACCACCTTGCCATAGAATACAAATTTTTTTCTGCTGCGAAACCATATGATGCGCTGATCACATTTTTCTTTTAGCTTCTGTGGCAAAACCCCGTAAACAACAAAATTTTCAACTAAAAGTGATTTCTCGTTAGGTGAAAGCGGTTTTAATTTGATAAAGGGGTTTAAATGATAAAGACCAATGGTATAATTGATGATATATATCAGAAAGCCAATAATGTAGATAAGGGCAAGTAAACCGAAGATTTCCGCGTTAGACATGTTGTAGTTTAACTCTCGATTCGGTTAAAAATTGTTTTTGCAGATAAAAGACCCGTGCAATTACTTTTCCAAAACCTGTCCTTTTTCCATTAAAACACTTTTCAATTTCGAATAGGGTACATCTTGAACTGCAATACCTTCGTTAATAGCTAAAATTGCTGCTGCCATGGCCGATTGGCCCAATATCATGAATACGGGTTCCATACGAATAGATCCAAAAGCAATATGACTTGAAGATACGCAAACAGGAACTAGCAAGTTGGTACATTCCTCTTTTTGAGGCATCAGCGAACCAAAAGATATCTGATAAGGGCCGTTTGTGCTTACACCAATGTCTCCCTCGTTCTGAACAAAGCCATCATCTTTAATATAGCGCTGCACATTATGTGAATCCATAGAATAGGAACCCATACCCACCGGGTTTGGTGTCGGTCTTTTTTTTAACAGTTCATTTTCGGTCATAACATGCTCCCCGATCATTCTTCGTGCCTCTCTAACATATATTTGGTGAGGCCAGTTGCCATTATCTATGAATTCATCTTTTGCAAGGCCCCATTTTTGCATTTCCGTTTGAATATCACTGGGTACTCTCGGATCGTTTGCAACAAACCATAAAAGGCCTTTTTGATAGTCTTCATGCTCTTTGATAATTTCTTTTCTGCGCTCATAGGAAGCCTCAGGATAATCGTAGTTCATGCCGATATTATCACTACTTAATGGCCCATGATTATTCGTGTCGGTCTTATGATTGGGTATAATATCGAATTTTTCGAACCAATCTTTACGGCCCGTTTCGAGAGATCGTGCCAAAAGTTCATACTGCATAGGATTATAATCTTCCGGTTTTGGGAAAGGCAGTCTATTAGGTTCATGATTGGTCATACAAGTACGGAAGCAATAGGCTTGTATTTTGTTGTCTCCGCTATGCTTTTCTCCGGGAGGTGCATCAGATACCCTAGGCAGCACTCCACTGGAAGGATCCCCAGGCACGACATAAGGAGAAATATCGGATTGAAACCAATGTTTATGATGAAGCACACCGGTCTGTACGCCGTTCCATTCTTCCCCATAAACATCAGATGCTTCCCTACCGACATGATAGCTTACTCCTGCAGAGGCCATTAAATCGCCTTCATAAGTTGCATCCAAAAATATTTTTCCGGTATACGTCTTCCCGCTCAGCGTTGTGATGGAACTAATTTTTCCATCCGTCATCACTACTCCCTTCCCACGATTCAGCCACTCGTCTCTATCGACTCGAATTTGAAACTCGGTGACAAAATCTTCGAATATGCTTTCGGCGACGTGGGGCTCAAAAATCCACATGGTACGACTATCTCCATCTATAGCACGGGTTCCTTGTCCCTTGTTGCCATACGCTTCCTTTGGTTGCCAATTCCAAGCTTTTTCGGTAGTGTAATGCTGAAAAACCCGATGGTAAAATTCTCTGGCCAGGCCACCTATAACACTCTTATCGCCTGTATCGGTCCATCCCAGCCCCCCAGATGTGAGTCCGCCCAAGTGCTTATCGGGAGAAACGACAATTACAGATTTCCCTGATTTTTTCGCTTCCACGGCGGCAATTATAGCAGCCGATGTGCCGCCATAAACAATAATATCTGCGGAATTGGAATCGTTTGTTGTTTCATTTTTTTGTTGGCAGCTCAAACAACCTATCGACAAGACCATTACTAAAGACAAGCGTATCAGTGTATTTTTTTTCATCCGGGTACAATTAGGCGCTCAAAAAAGCAATCGTAAGATACTTTATCAATTACAATTCAAAGAATTCGACAAGAAGTAATTTGTAACTACCGAGATTTCAGGTCTGATTATTGGGAATTTTCAAAAGAAAAAATAGTTGTAAAAATAAAATGAAGTAGATAAGAAGCTCCTCCCTTTATAAAATTGAGGTGTCTCCACCAAAAGGCGGGGCGGAGGGTTTGATCCGTAAACTCGCCTTTCTCGCCGTTTGCGTGATTCACTCCCCTATTTTTCTAAAGAGGGGAGCTAAAAATCAACCATTACCGATTTGTGAACACAACGTAGCTTGTAAAAGGGAGGGAGACTATCAGAGTATCACATCCGTTCTGGCACTTCAATGCCTAGCAGCTTAAAAGCGGATTCTATCACCTCGCTCACTTTTTTAGAAAGTTGAATACGAAGGGCTTTCTTTTGCTCGTCAGTTTCACCCAAAATAGAAACCTGTTGGTAAAACGAATTGAATTCCTTGACCAAATCATAAGTGTAGTTGGCCACAACAGCAGGACTATAATTTTCAGCCGCTAGTTGAATCGTTTCAGGAAAAAGCTGTAACTGCTTAATAAGTTCTTTTTCTTTGGGATGCAGCCCTTCGACAGCGCTCATTGTGACACCATCGAGACCTGACAGGTCTAGCTCCTCGGCCTTACGTAAGATAGATTGAATCCTTGCATAGGTATATTGAATAAACGGCCCAGTATTACCCTGAAAATCGACCGATTCTTCAGGATTGAAAAGAATACGTTTTTTCGGGTCTACTTTTAGGATATAATATTTCAAGGCCCCTAAGCCGATCATTTTATAAAGGCTCTGTTTTTCACTATCCGAATAGCCTTCCAATTTGCCCAACTCTTCTGAAATATCGGCGGCGGTTTGGGTCATGTCTTCCATAAGGTCATCGGCATCGACCACGGTACCTTCGCGGCTTTTCATTTTTCCGCTGGGCAGGTCGACCATGCCATAACTTAAATGGTGAAGGTTTTCGGACCATGAAAACCCGAGTTTCTGTAAAATCAGGAAAAGTACTTTAAAATGGTAATCTTGTTCATTACCAACGGTATAGACCATACCGCCTACATCGGGATAATCTTCGACCCGTTGTATCGCCGTACCGATATCTTGTGTCATATAGACCGCAGTACCATCAGAACGGAGCACAATTTTTCTATCTAGGCCTTCATCCGTTAAATCAATCCAAACCGAACCATCTGGATCTTCCACGAAAACCCCTTTTTTGAGACCTTTGGCCACGACATCTTTGCCTAAAAGATACGTATCACTTTCATAATAAAGTGTATCGAAATCTACTCCAAGATTTTGATAGGTAGTTTCAAAACCTTTGTAGACCCAACCGTTCATCGTTTTCCAAAGTGAAACGGTTTCCTCATCACCAGCCTCCCATTTTTGAAGCATTTCTTGCGCTTCCAATAAAATCGAGGCCTCTTTTTCGGCTACTTTTTTATCTGTGCCTTCGGAAACCATTTGGGCAATTTCTTCCCTATAGGCCTTATCAAAGGCCACATAATAATTCCCTACGAGCTTATCCCCTTTCAAACCTGTGCTTTGAGGAGTTTCCCCATCACCGAAACGCTGCCAGGCCAACATACTCTTACAGATATGGATTCCCCGGTCATTGATAATCTGGGTCTTATAAACTTTCTTACCGGAGGCCTTTAAAATTTCCGCAACGGAATATCCCAAAAGATTGTTTCTGATATGCCCTAGGTGTAAAGGTTTATTAGTATTCGGAGAGGAATATTCGACCATTACGGCATCATTGTCTTCTTGAGGCACAAAGCCATAATCCGACACCTCTTTTATCCCATTAAAAAAATCTAAGTAAAAACTGTCTGTGATAACGATATTTAAAAAGCCCTTGATGACATTGAACCCTGTAACGGCATCAACTTCCTTTTCCAAATAGGCACCAATCTGTTCGCCAATTTGTACCGGATTACCTTTTACAAAACGAAGCATTGGGAACACTACCACCGTAACATCACCCTCAAAATCTTTTCGGGTGGGTTGAAATTCTACGGTCGGTAAGTCCACATTAAAAATGGAGGATACGGCTTCTTTGATCTTAGTTTCCAGAATAGTTTGAATGCCCATATTGTCTTTTCGTTTCAGGCTGCAAAACTAATCAATTTTTCATCTTCTATGAATATCAATCATTTCTGTACAAAATGAAATAGTGCCAGTGCAGCGATGCAAAAAAAGGGGGCACTATTTTCTAAACGTTCTATGCGGGCTGGGTTTCTATATCTGTCACGTCTTAAATGGGCCTACAGGTTAATAATTCAATTTTCTAAAGATATTATTTGAATTTTTACCGAGTAGCGTATGCAGGTTTTTAATGTAAAAAAACTAAATTACTTATCAGACATAATATGTAATGATCACAATGAAGAATTTGCTTACTGCCGTATTGTTACTATGTATGCTACAAGGCTTCCAGTCCGGTGATATATAAAAAACACTTAACGACTTCAACGCTCGATTTCAAAATGTACAGTTGAGCATTGCGGACTGGCCCGATGACTTACAACAAAAGTTGGGCAAGTTGAAAAATCTGCCTTCATGGCCGTGCCAAGAAAGGAATCTACTGCAAAGCTACCCCTGCTCATAGCCTTGCACGGAACAGGTGGAAAGACATGGAGCCTCGAAGAACAACTTGAGCGCTCCGCAATTGTAATAGGTCTTTCACTTGTTGCACTGGCCGGCAAAGAACTGATTCTGATAGAACCCAATTCTTCTGATGACTGGAATCAGAAAACGCTGAATATAATGTTGGCCTATTTGCTTGAGAAATATCCTCAAATAGCTTCAAATCGTGTTTATGTCATGGTCCACAGTATGGGCGGCAGGGGTACTTGGGACTGGATACTGAATTCCCCCGAACGCTTCGCGGCAGCAGCACCCTGTGGTTTCAGTAGCGTAAGTATCGATGATGAAATAAAGAAGCTGGTCAACTTGCCCGTTTGGGGAATGGTAGGAGTTAGTGACAGTAAGAACGTTGAGCCAATCAAAAAAATGGTAGACCTTCTACGTACCACTGGTAAGCCTAATGTTCGGTACACCGCCTTTCTTGAAGCTAATCACTCGAAAGGGAATGCAGCGGTATTCAGTTCGGTGGAATGGATAGGCTGGATGCTGACTTTCTCGCTTAAGGATTAAGCGTATAACTTTTGTATATAGCGACTACTAAAAGCAACCATAAAGTTTACCAAAAATTAAGCTTCGTACTTTGAATTCGTTGCCGTTTCCCCTATTTCATCTAGTTTTGAAAAACGGAAAATCAAAGGACATCTTCTTTAATCAAATGTGTTTTGACTAACTTTAGGATTGCTAACGAAAAAGATATTTCATGCTCCTAAACGTATCGTATTCCAATAAAGAATACACCAGAAGAATCGACGAGAAAGTAGGCAAGCCCTTTACCCTCAAAGAGCGTTGGGCCATGGGCGGTATTGGCTCTCCTCGACTATTCATCACCGAAACGAGTGTCGGAATTCGCAATCTTTTGATTTTGGATAATAATCGAGACCAATGCAATGTCGAACTACGCCCCAAAGGGGTTATCGTTCGATTTCGCTCGCTGTTAGAAACCTTTGCCCTCGTAATACCTTATTACAAACTCACCGTCTATAAAGGTGACCTTGCCATTTATTCCATTTATCGCGACCACTATTTCATAAAAGTTCAGGCCGACACCAAAGCGGTACAAAAATTCTTCAGAAAATTGTTGGATTATAAAGCGGACAACGCCCCGACTTCGATCGAAGATTTATGATAAATATCATGATGAGTAGGCATTTAGACGAAGTAATCTGTTCGCCTTGGTAAAATATTCAAAAGATGGCCACGCTTTGCTCGCAATAACGTAAATAAACAAATATGAAAATACTCCTCACCGGTGCCAATGGCTATATCGGTATGCGATTACTGCCCCAATTACTGGAGTCAGGCCACGAGGTTGTCTGTACCGTTCGTGATGAGGCCAGGTTTTCTATCGATCAGGAAACGAGGTCAAAAATCGAGGTTTTGGAAATTGATTTTTTAAAGAAGGTAGAGGAAGGTAGAGTTCCAAAAGATATTGACGTTGCCTATTTCTTGATTCATTCCATGAGTGCGTCTACTGAAGATTTTGATGAGATGGAAGCTATTACCGCCAAAAATTTCAATCGCTACCTCGAGAATACCCAAGTAAAACAAGTCATCTATTTAAGCGGCATTGTTAACGAAGAGAATCTCTCAAAGCACCTTTGGTCACGAAAAAATGTGGAGAAAATTCTCTATGAAGGTCCTTTTCAATTGACCGTACTCCGAGCTGGTATTATCGTAGGTTCGGGCAGTTCTTCTTTCGAAATCATTCGTGATCTGTCTGAAAAGCTTCCTTTTATGATTACTCCGAAATGGGTGCTTACGAAAACGCAACCCATCGCCGTTCGTGATATTATAAACTTTTTGACAGGAGTTTTGGGGAATGAAAAAACCTATAATGATTCTTTTGACATAGCGGGGCCCGATGTGCTCAGCTACAAAGAAATGCTTCAGCAATATGCGAGGGCCAGAGGTTTTAAAAACTGGATTGTTACTGTACCAGTTATGACCCCTAAAATTTCAAGTTATTGGCTGTATTTTGTGACATCCACTTCTTATAAACTCGCTTTAAATTTGGTTGACAGTATGAAGGTCGAGGTTATTGCAAGAGATACTCGGCTTCAAGAAATTTTGAACATTAGCCCGCATACCTATCGGGAAGCTATTGATATGGCCTTTAAAATGATTGAACAAAACCTTGTGGTCAGCAGTTGGAAGGACAGTATGATCAGTGGCAGGTTCAAACGGGATCTAGAAAAATACATTCAAGTTCCCAAATTCGGAGTGCTGAAAGACCAACAAAAACTCAGGGTCGAAGACCCACAAAAGGTACTAAACAACATTTGGAAAATAGGTGGGCAGACCGGATGGTACTACGGCAATTGGCTATGGAAACTTCGCGGAATTATCGATAAGTTCTCTGGAGGTGTCGGTTTAAGAAGGGGCCGCACCCACCCCGATAAAATCTATCCGGGCGATGCGTTGGATTTTTGGCGAGTGCTTTTGGCCGACAAAAAAACGAAAAGACTCTTACTTTTTGCCGAGATGCGTTTACCTGGTGAAGCTTGGTTGGAGTTTAAAATCGATGAGAACAACATACTACATCAAACTGCTACTTTTCGTCCGAGAGGCCTGAAAGGGAGATTGTATTGGTACAGTATCGTACCTTTTCATTATTTTATATTTGGAGGAATGATCCGCAACATTGCTAAAACCAAATGAACCTATTCTTCCATATCACAAAACCCAAAGGCCCTTGGGTCGTAATTTATATAGGTTTTTTAACTGCCGCCTCAGCATTGAACGCCCAGCAGGAAAAACCGAATAGTAAAGACTATGGCTTTCAGATCTCTGAAATGAATATTCCGAAAAAGGCGCCAGATGGGTATGAATCCATTTTAACGGTGGAACTCAACAAACCCCTGAGTTCCAACTCCGCCTATGAAGTAGGTTTTTGGATTTTTGGCCAGCAATTACAAGATCAAAGATACTCCTACCCTATTGCAGTATTTCCCTCCAACGTTATAGGAGGCGTAGACCGTACAATTTTCGATATTGTAGCGTCAATCGATATTTTGCCTAATCTTGAAGTCAGCCCTCCTCCAAGTTATACTTCTAAAGGGCATTTTACGTTTATCGTTCGTCCCGAAAAGGAATATAACCAAATTACTGTAGCACTTAAAAACAGTGATAGGGGCAAATCGCCTATCGACTTTCGTAAAGACGTAACGGTAACCGGAGTCTTTGTTCGGCCCTTACCCGACCGGAATAAAAAGCAAAACGCAGAAGGAAAAACTAAAGAAATCATTTCAAATCAAGCCGGGCCCGCTCTAGAAGTATTGGCCGAACGTAAACTTATGGATAGTCAGAAAAGTTATACCATATCGGAAAAATCCGTTCAAATCGGACTCTACGACCATCGCAATATTGACAAAGATGTCATAACTATTTACCTCAACGACAGAATCGTTGTCAAAAGCCTACAACTGAAACGAAAAAAAAAGTTTTTCGATATCGAGCTCCGCCCCGGAAAAAATACCATCACCCTTCATGCAGAGAATTTAGGGGAAGTCGCCCCGAATACCGCTGCTATTCTTATCAAAAGTTCTACGCAAGAATTTATGGCAGTGTTAGCATCTGATTTGGGGCAGAGCCAATTTTTTACGTTGTTTTGTGAAGAAGAGTAAAAAGATGATTGACCCCTACGCTTCTAGAAACAAGAACCAAGACTTATAGATTTACCAAATGCAAACGCTAAAAAATCCATTACTGACGCTTTCCATAGGTATCATTTTTTTGTTTACGGTGATAGTTTTTTTTGCAACGGAAACGAGTTACGAGGCTATCGAAACGGCCTCTGTTTGGGTGCGTAATTACTTCGGATATTTCTACCTTTATTTAGGTCTCGGTTGTGTACTACTTTTGTTGGCCATGGCCTTTTCGCCACTTGGGAAAATCAAATTAGGAAAAAAGGATTCTAAACCAGAACACTCCCTTTGGGCTTGGACGGCCATGCTCTACAGTGCGGGAATGGGTTCAGGAATTCTGTTGCGTGCCGTACAAGAACCTGTTTTTATGCAGCAAAACTCACCATACGCATCAACTCTTGAACCAGAAATTTTGGCTTTGGAGTTTACCTTTTACCAGTGGGGGTTTACGGCTTGGGCCTTTTATGGACTTTTCGCTATGGTCATCGGTTATGCACTGTTCGTTCGAAAAAAAAAAGTACGTGTCAGTGCTTCTATTGAAGACACCATATCTAATAAAGCCGCTAGAAAAGGTATTGATGTCATGACTATTGTTACTACCGTGTTTGGCCTTATCGCGGCTATCGGACTCGGGACAACACAAATCAACGGGGGATTAAACCATATTTTCGAACACGAATTCGGATTGGGAACTACCTTGTTTTTGGCCGTTTTGATTTCGGGAATCGCTTTCTATTCTGCCTGGCAAGGTGTCAACAAAGGTATCAAGATAATCTCAAAATTGAACATTCTCATTACGCTGGTTATTTTGGTTTTTGTTTTTGCGATGAGTGATATGCCCGCCATCTTGATTTTATTCGGTAAGGGCACGTGGCACTACCTTTTAGATTTTATCCCAATGAGCTTGGCGTTGGGCAGCTATAACCCGGGCATGGACTTTCTTACCGATTGGACTTTTTATTACTGGGCCTTTTGGCTGGCGTGGGCACCTTTTACAGGTATTTTCATTGCCCGTATTTCAAAAGGAAGAACGTTACGCCAATTACTATTGGGTGTTTTGATTATCCCTTCCATAGGTACATTTTTTTGGTTTTCGGTATTCGGGACTTCAGCTTTTCAGTTAATCGAATCTTGGGGAAGCTATAACAATGAATTCGGCAATGTCTTCTCCTCTATTTTTGTGTTCTTTGAAAACTATCCCGTTGCGACACTTTTGAACTTTACCACAATTTTTCTTCTGATTAGCTTTTTGGTTACTTCGGTAGATTCTGCCGTATTCGTATTAAGTATGTTTACGGATAAAGGCAAAAAAAATCCCAGTAAAAAGCATCGATTGATTTGGTCGGTCTTTATTCTCTTGGCTACTATGGCTCTTATCCTTCTAGGCAATGCCAAACCAGAAATCGATGTGCTTACCGCCGTTCAGAAACTATTGATTATAACGTCATTGCCGTTTGCGCTTTTTATGGTGGTGATGACCGGGGTGTTTTTGAGGGAGGTTTTGAAGAAAAGATCTTTTATTTGACCTTTTAAGCTAAGATATTTCTTTCGGTATACTCATTAATTATACATGAACTCAAATTCGTCATGAGGCAAATGATCAATGATAGTCAATTCGTTTATTGTTATATCCTCAATTTCCCATTCGTCACCTTCAAATACCATTAATTCACCATTAACCTTATGTTTCTCTAAAAGCTCAGGTGCGAGATTGTCAATTGCCACATTGTATTTTGGTTCTTTGAATTTGAATTTTAATACTATTTCTCCTTTATCATAACTCCATGTCGCAGTTTCACAATCCCCAGAACAGATATATTCTGCGTAGGTTTCATCTTCATTAATCTCGATACTCGACCTCTCAACATATTTAGTCGCGGTAATCGTATTATAACTTTTATTTCCCATTCGTGAATAACTTTGCTTTTTGTTTAGTCCTTTGACCTATGTGATTTTAATTTTGGGCTGTGAAAACTCAGAAAGGTTAAATCCATCAAAAAAAATAGCATAAAACATGGTCTTCCTATCTGGACGATCCAGGGCGTAGCAACTACTCCACTTTATCGCAAATAAACCTTGAAAAGATTAAGAATTTAAAGGTTGCTTGGTCATACGCCTCCGCCGATTATGGTGAAATGCATATGAACCCAATTGTTGTGGACATTATTTTATACAGCGTTACTGCGGTACTTTCGTGTGTTGTGCGCAATGCTCTTAAAGGTAAAGAAATATGGCAATTTAAGAACACAGTTCCTTGGAAGCAATAGCCGGGTTTTCTCGTAATGAAAAAAAGGGAACCACAAACGAATTTTATGTGGTAACAAACCCTTTCTTTATTCAATTCTGAAAGCACTATTTTTAGTATTTTCGGGTATTGATTATCTATATTTTACGCTAAAAAGCATAATTTTTTACTTTCAAATAATTAATTCAGAAAAAAATAACAACTATAAATTCCGCTAACAAGAAAATTATGCAGATCAAAAATAAATATAGCACCTTAAACAGGTACTTGGCTATTAATGTACAATTCCTGATATTATTAGCAATTGTATTATTTTCCTGTAAGAGAAAGTCGCTGTATGAAGGGCCGCTTAGTCCGGAAGAGTCCATGAAAACTTTTCAGTTTGCTGAAAATTTTAAAGCGGAAATATTTGCATCAGAACCTTTAGTCATTGATCCTGTCTCCATGCAGTATGATGGAAATGGAAATGCGTACGTAGTCGGCATGTTGGATGCCTATAAGCCCGATGCTGTAAAAGGAAAAGGGAAAATAGTTCTGTTAAAAGACACTAATGGCGACGGGAGGGCCGACACATCTACAGTTTTTGTAGACAGTCTTCGGGAAGCAACCAGTGTGTTACCTTGGAAGGGTGGCCTGCTTGTATGCGCAGCACCCAATATCACGTATTATAAGGATACTGATGGAGATGGACGTTCAGATTTAAAAGAGATTATTTTTACCGGCTTCTTTAATAAGAACGAAGAGGCGCAAATTACCAATCTTCGTTTTGGTATTGATAACTGGATCTATGCAAATAATGCCGGGCAGGCGGGTGAAATAAGTTTTAGCCGCAAACCCGATGCGCCTCCGCTAAAGGTGCAGGGTGCTGATTTTCGTTTTCGGCTTGACCGCAATGAATTTGAACGTAGTACAGGGCCAGGCCAGTTTGGCCTTGCCATAGACGATTGGGGACACCGGTTTTTTACAGCGAATTCCTTGCACATCCGAGAGGTAGTGGTTCCTTTGAGATACCTTGAAAGAAATCCTTATCTGCCACCTTCAGCTAAAAGTACAATTCAAAATATTTCGGATCACGATCCGCTTATGTACCAGTCAAGTAAAACGCCCCATTGGAGAGAGGTACGTACTGACCGACGGAATAAGGATTTTCAGGAAAATAACCTTGACAGGGTAGAATATGCAAGGGATCATTTTACAGGGGCTTCAGGTGGATCGTACTATGGTGGTGATAGGTTTCCAAAAGAATATTATGGTAACATTTTCACGGGCGATGTTGCAGGCAACCTAGTGCACCGCGATATTCTTTCTGTTGTTGATAGTGTACCTTATAGGGTCGCCAAGCGTGGAGAAAAGGAAAAAGACAAAGAATTTATGGCCACTACGGATTCATGGTTTCGTCCTGCAAATTTTTCAGTAGGCCCTGATGGTTATCTGTATATGATTGATATGTACCGACAACATATTGAAACTCCAATGTCCATCCCTGAAGATTTACAAACGACCATGGACTTCGACGCCGGAAATATATATGGCCGTATTTACAGAATAGTACCGGAAGTTGATGGTCCGTACAAACCAGTGAACCCTAATCTCAGAAATGCAACTTCTTCCGAGCTGGTTAAAGCGTTGACGCATAAAAATCGTTGGTGGAACCTTACAGCTCAAAGGCTTCTTTTAGAGCGTCAGGATAAAAGTGTGTTACCTGAAATAAAAGCTTTGTTTGCCCAAAATGAAGATCCAAGATTCAGATTACATGGGTTATATGTTTTAGAAGGAATGGATGCCCTGGATGCCGCCACTTTGAACACTGCAATGAAAGACACTTCACCAGGGGTGAGAGAAAATGCTGCAATACTTTCCGAACGCTTTCCAAGTTGTTTATCTCAATTGAAGGAAATGATTAATGACTCTTCAATCAGGGTTGCTTTCCAAGCTACTTTGAGTTTAGGTCAATTTAAAGAAAATACAGTGATACCCGCACTGGCAAAAGCGTTAGAGCTACATGGACAGAGTTCATGGTTCAGGACAGCAGTATTGAGCTCAGAAACTGGATCAGGTATTGACCTATTAAAAACCTTAGAGAAGAATTCGTTTTTTAAGGACGCCTCATCGTGGAAACTGAAATTTTTTGAGACTTTTTCGAATGTAATTGGTGCTCGCAATGATAAAAGCCAGGTCGCAGGTTTATTAAGTATCCTGGCTCAACCTTCGCTATCAAATACAGCAGGCTGGCAGTCAGCAAGTATAAAGGGATTGGTTAAAGGATTAGAAAAATCAAAGGGGTTGGAAGGTGCTGCAAAAGAAAAACTAAAAACCATTTCATCAGAAGCAGGGAACAATGCTTCTAAAGCAATCCAAGACTTAAAAGAAATATATGCAAAATAAATAGTTTTTTGTAATTCGATGGGATACGGCTTTACTGTATGAAGAAATATTTGCAAAAAATCAGTTAACATTATAAATTGATGCAAACAGTAGCTAATATGATCAAATTATATTCATTAAAAAACAGTTTTAAAAGTGAAAAATAAGGACTATTCCAGAAGGAAATTTATCCATAAATGTTTTAGTTTTAGTACCGGTAGTTTATTTTTAGGGAGTGTCCTATTAGTTAACTGTCGCGGTACGAATGAATCATCCGTTAATGAAAAAGAGAACAATAAACAAAGCACTTCGGAAGATCCTTGTAATGATCTAACCGATGTAAGCGGCGGGGAAACTAAAAAGCGCCAAAGCTTGGGATATGTAATAAAATCTCCTGTTCCTGAGAATTTTTGTGGTAATTGCGCTCTATATATTCCTCCCAAGCCAAATGAAAAATGTGGGAGATGTATTCTATTTAAGGGCCCTGTATATTACGAAGGCCATTGTGTTCAGTGGGCAACTATAACATCATAAATTGTCAAGCCAGATCCAGGGGTGGCTTTGCCACCAACGGAAATACCGATTGGGAAGAATACTTCGACAGGGAACTTTATGACAAAAGTTATGCGGTAAAACATACTAAGGCATGGATGGACAGCTTCCTGCCATTGCTCAACAGGCCCGATACCTCCGTTGAAAGCTGAAAAGTGTTCAACTATCTAGCGTTCGTCGAAATAGCCTTAAAAAAATTCAAAAAGAAAAAGAAGAAAAAAGTTTAAACCGTTTCCTTATTAAATTCGTTAGTTATGTCTAAATCAAAAAAATGTTTTTCCCGTCGTGAATTTTTAGTGAGTTCTAGTCTGCTCGCTCTTGGAACCTCTTTAAAATTAAACGCAGTTGCTGAAATTGCAGGTATCAAAAAAGAACCGATAATTGATATCCATCAGCACACCCATTACGTTCAACGCACAGATGAACAGCTGCTTGCACACCAAAGGGCAATGGGAATTGCTACTACCATTCTTTTACCATCTGGGCGTCCAGTAAATTCGCCATCTACTCACAATGGCGTAGCTAATGGATTGCAGGCAGAAGCTGGAGGAAATGCAGAGTGTTACTTATTTGCACGCGAACACAAGAAGGAATTCCGCTTTGGCGTTTGCGCTGTTCCAGACATGAAGGATAGTCTTTATGAAATTGAAAAATACTTAAAGTTGGGTGCGGTGGTTATTGGTGAATTAAAATTTGGGGTTGAATGTGATTCGCCGGAGATGCAAAAGATTTACGAATTAGCTCAAAACTATAATGTTCCAGTACTCATGCACTGGCAGCACAAAATGTATAATTATGGATTCGAACGCTTTTATAAAATGTTGGAAAAATATCCGAAAGTAAATTTCATCGGCCATGCACAAACCTGGTGGGCTAATATTGACAAAAATCATACGGATCAATCAATCCTTTATCCTAAAAAGCCTGTTACACCGGGAGGAATTACAGACCGGTATCTTAGCGATTATCCGAACATGTATGGCGATCTTTCTGCTGGCTCAGGTTTTAATGCGCTTACCCGAGATGAAGATCATGCCAAGTCTTTCTTGGAAAGGCATAAGGACAAGTTAGTGTACGGTAGTGATTGCGCAGACCCAACGGGATTGGATCCCGATGCTTGTTCAGGCACTCTTGATATCGCTCTGTTACGTAAGCTGGCGTCTAAGCCAACTGAACGTAAATTATTATATGAAAATGCAAAGAAGTTATTCCGTCTTTAATCAATTAATGATTCTAATATGAGGTTAAACTTAGCTTCGTAAAAAGTAACGAAGTACTCGTCAAGAAAAATGAAATATACCATAACCATCCTATTAATTTTGTCTTCTATGGAGTACCTCACCCTTTTTGATTTTACAAAAGATTCAAACATCGACGCTTGGCGCATTGTTAACGATGGTGTTATGGGCGGCCGTTCGGCCAGTAAGTTTGTTCTGAACATTGAAGGACATGCCGTGTTTTCAGGAACGGTCTCTTTGGAAAATAACGGCGGGTTTGCTTCTGTCCGCTATCGCTTCAAGAAAATAAATGTTACCATGTTCAAAAAAATGGTCATCAAGCTAAAAGGAGATGGCAAGGCATATCAATTCCGTATCAAAGATGATTTAGGCTACCGGTACTCTTATATCGGTGTATTCGGCACTTCTGGAAATTGGGAAGAAATCGAAATTCCATTAAACACCATGTATCCCGCTTTTCGAGGAAGAAAATTAGAGAAGTCCAACTTTTCCGAATCGACTATTGAAGAAGTTGCCTTCCTCATCGGGAATAAGAAAAATGAAAATTTTGAACTGCTGCTCGATATGATAAGCTTGCAATAGTGTGAACTAATGGTAACTTTATGGCAAAATCGCTATACATGCGCAGCATATTTAAGGTGTGTTTAATTGGGGTAATTGCTTATATGGTATTCGCCTGCGAGCCTCAAAAACCTTCATCCGTTCCAGCGAACTACTTCGCCCATATCCAATTGGATTCTACCGTTTTAATCGCCACAGAAATAGCGCAGGGTCTTTCAGTACCTTGGGATTTGGAATTCGGGCCAGATGGGTGGATCTGGTTTACCGAGCAAAAGGGAAGTGTTAGCCGTATCAATCCCCAAAGTGGGGAACGCATTGAAATTTTTCAAATAGATTCGCTCTTTTTCCGGAAGTCCTCAGGTTTGTTCAGCATGGCCTTACATCCTGATTTTAATAACCAACCCTTCGTATACTTACATTATATGGTTTCAGAAAAGGATGCCAATTTCATCGATCAAGTTTCTTCAAAACTCGTGCGCTATCGTTATGACCAAGATAGCCTAAGCTCCCCAAAAATACTTTTAGAAAATATACCAGGAAATACATACCACAATGGTTCGAGAATTTTGGTACAGGGCAAAACCCTTTTTCTTTGTCTGGGAGACGCGGGAAAAACCGATCAGACCCAAAATAGCAAAACATATCATGGAAAAATACTCCGAATCAATTTGGATGGTACGATACCCGAAGACAATCCATTCCCCGATAGCCCAGTTTGGAGTACCGGCCATCGTAACATACAAGGCATCACGGCAGCAAATGATAACCTTTACGTCTCGGAACATGGCCCTGCTAGCGACGATGAAATTAATCGAATCGTAAAAAAGGGTAACTACGGCTGGCCCGATATTGAGGGTGTAGCCAATCTCGAAAATGAAATACAATATGCTACGGATAGTATGACCGTTGACCCGATAAAGACATGGACCCCGACAATTGCCCCATCGGGCCTAGCCTACTATGATCACGAAAATATTCCCGAATGGCGCAATAATCTTCTCTTGACCAATTTAAAAGGCCAGTCGATACGTTTATTGCAACTGAACAATGAAGGAAGTACCATCGTATCAGAAAAGATTTTTTTGCAAAAAGTCCTGGGTCGTATGCGCGATGTAATTGTTGATAATGACGGGGCAATTTATCTGAGTACCTCAAACACCGATTGGCACCCAGCTACCCAACCTGGGATGTACGATTCGTTACCGGTGCAAAACGGTGACCGTATCATAAAGCTTGAAAAAGCAGGTGCCCAATTGCAAAGGCGGTTGACCTCTTTTGACAGGGCAGTACTATTGAAAGAAAACCCTACCCCCTTGAAGCTTGAGGCCGAAACCTATGATTTTAAACCTTCCAATGAAAATTTGGCGAATGGTAACCGTCTGTACCAACAGTTTTGTGCCGCTTGTCACCGCACGAATGGCGCAGGAAACATTGGCCATATTCCCCCGCTTATTACTAATGAATGGGTGACTGGAAACAGGGCTCGCCTAATCGACGTTACGCTCGGTGGCCTCAATGCCCCAATCACTGTAAATGGTGTACACTATGAGGGAGAAATGCCCTCCTATGCCTATTTGAAGGACGATGAGATTCGTGACATCCTAAATTTTGTCCGTACCGAATTTGGAAAGGTGAAGGGAACTATCATTTCCGAAGATGTGCGACATCAACGAAAAGGGCTTTAGAGCCGGTATTGCAAATGACCACTTTTCAGCTATTGTAGCCCGTAGACACACTACATCAAAATCCCATCTTTAGCCTCTATGTTTGGGTGGAGGTCAGTTTTCCCAAGCATTTCGCGCAGATCGATTTCAATAATCCTGCAAAGTGATAGCATAGGAATATAATTCGCCATCCCTTGGAAGGGGTTTTCAGAAGAGTCACCTACAGCTTCCATAATGGCATACACCCAGCCGATTAATGCCGTAATAGGTATGGGAAACACCATTTACGTTCAATGAGATATTCATAGATTCTTGTTTTATTTCGATGGAATGACATGGCCTTCTTCTAACCATTTTTTTACTGCAGCTATATATTCGTCTATGGGTACAGGAGGTAGTTCTCTTGGGACGCCTTCTGCATTGACTCCTGGATTTCAAGCCCAAAGTACCAATTCATGTTCGGCTAAATGATGCATGGGTTCTTCTGGGGTGCGCCCGCCATTTCGTTCGGGATCCATTATCGATTCGGCAATTTCTGTTCGACTTAGAACTTCCCAATACATCGAGGCAGGTGCCAAGGACCACTCCGGAGCACCTGAAACCCCTGAATAATCGTTGTTTTCAGATTGATGGCACGTAGTACATTATGCAGCTTGAAATCCCATATTGTTTTCCCCTCTTGCCATACCGAAATAATGAGGATGACTATCCTCACCTTGTTTTGGAATGTTGTCATTAGGGTGACCGTTCATGCAGCGTTCGTGAGTCAGTACATTCATCATTTTATCAAAAGCCTCATTTGAGGTTGATAAATTGGTCCGTTCTGAAACAATAGGAACGTATTCGGATACTTTGGGTTCGTAACTAATTGCTAGAATCATTCCAGCCATCAAAAGCAATGGTGCAATGAGTGTAATTTTGGCTTTCATAAAAATAGTTCAAAAGGGAATGCTAATAATATAATGTAAATAGCCTAGCATGCCTAATTCCGGGGCAAAAACACTTCGGCCATCATACAGCGGGCACTGCCACCGCCACAAGTCTCTATGGTGTCAAGAGAACTATGGATAATTTCGCAATACTTTTCAATACGTTTTACTTGATCAGCGTTCAAACTTTTATAGGCTGCGGAACTCATCACCAAAAAACGGCTATCCTCCGCCCCCAAAATTTGTAACATATTCCCAGCAAAGTGGTACATCTGGTGTTCGTCTATAGTGATGATTTCTTTATTATCTTGCTTGAGGTGGTCAATTACATTTTTCTTCTCCTTCTTGTCATCGATAGCATCCAAACAGATTATGGCAAAATTTTCGGCCAGGCACATCATCACATTCGTATGGTAGATAGGCATCCGCTTTCCATCAACGGATTGGTTGGCCGTAAAAATTACCGGAGAATATTCGAAGTCTTCGCAAAACTCTATAAAGAGCTCCTCATCGGCCCTGTCCGATAGCGCACAATACGCTTTTTTGTTTACGCGATCTAATGCCATACTTCCTGTGGCTTCTAAGAAAACACCTTCCGCTTCAGCCGAAGTATAATCGACTACATTTTTGATTTCGAGCCCCTCTTCCTCTAGAATATTCAATATATCTTCGCGCCTTTCGTTTCTACGATTTTCGGCGAACATGGGATATAGACCAACGGTACCGTCGGCATGGAAGGAAATCCAGTTATTGGGAAAAATGGAATCGGGGGTATCCGGGCTTTCAGTGTCTGGCACTGCTATAACGTTTACTCCTTTACTACCTAAAACTGTCACAAAGGCATCAAATTCTTCTTGAGCCATGGCGTTTATCGCTGTATTCTTTACGTCGATATCCTCTTGAAAATAATTATTCACCGCCGTCTGTTCGTTCATTCGGAAATTGACCGGGCGTATCATTAGTATGTTATTGGTAATCTGCATTTACTTTACTGATCAAGTTTATGACGGTAAAATTACTCCATTTGAAATTGTAAAATCCCGCAAGAAGAAAAAAAGATATTCGTAGCTTTCCATCTTAATTTTTAAATCAAAAATGGCAGGAGAAACAGAATTAAAAAAACTAATCCGATCCATGAGACCCAAGTTAAATTCTGGGGATTACGTATTTACGACACAGCTCTCGACCTCCCGTATACCTGTAGGTGGTATTATCGGCAAGTTTACAGAAAAAGAGGGAACTACTCTCATCATTGAAAAGCAAAAGGCGGATGCTCTAGGCCTTCAATATACATTTGTAAGTGCATGGATTACCCTTAATATTCATTCTTCTTTAGATGCTATTGGGCTCACGGCCATTTTCTCTTCGGAACTCGCTAAAAACTCTATCGGGTGTAATGTTGTTGCCGGTTACTATCATGACCATATTTTCGTCAACAAAAGAGATGGTGAGAATGCGATGAAAATTCTTAAAGAATTATCTGAAAACTATGAATAGTATTATTCCCTTACCAAAGGCAACGTACTACATCGCAACAAGCCTCCTTGTTTGGAAACTTGGGCATATGGAATTTCTTCGACAGTAAACCCTTGAGCCCTAAGCCATTTGTTAAGCCGGGTAAAATTTCTTTCGGAAACAACTACGTCAGGAGAAATTGAAAATACATTACTGAACATGAAGTACATCTCATCAGCGGTAATCTCAAATATATTCTCCATTCCAAAATAATCGACCAACCACTCGTACTGTTCCTCGATTAAAAAGCCGTTCTTATGTAGTATGGCCTTACTCTTCCCTAGAGGTTGAAAGCAACAGTCTAAATGTAATGAGTTCTCTCTTGGGTGGGTGATGGATTTTCTTAATTCAAATGACTTAATGATCTTATGGGGAAACATTTCAGTAATATATTCCACTCCTTCCCAATTTGTGCGGGCGGTAATGTAGTCAGGATAATCGCTACCGGTATACGTGCCTATAAAAATATAATCGTTCCATGGCATAACGTCTCCACCTTCGATATGTACTTCAGCAGGAGGGTATAGAATATTTTCGGGAGCAATAAACTCTAAAACATGTAATATAGCTTCAAATTCTTCCTCGCGATTTGGAAGTATGTTGGCTTTTATCAATTTATTCTCTATCACAAACGCGATATCTCTGGAAAAAATCTGGTTACAATCATTTAATACCTCAGGTCTGAATACCATGACGCCGTACTTCTCAAAAACATGGGCAAAAGCCTCCATTTCTTTGATCATATCAACCTCTTTCGGGTAAGTGCCGGCCAATATGTGTTCTAACGACTTGGGATCATACGCTTCTTCAGAAAGTGGTACCGGCCCACTGCTTTCAGCTGTTCCGAGTACCACGGATCTTAAAGTTGAAATTTCATCGTTTACATTGACCTGTAGCATTGTAGTGAATTTGAATTAAAGATAATGGTACTGATATGGGCAAAAAAAATTGCCCTTCCAAAACTTTTAAAAGGACAATCGATATAAATTGACTTAAGGTTACCTCAAATCGACCTCGACGAAAGGTCTCAGCGTCTCACCAATGTAAATCTGTCTTGGTCGGCCGATCGGCTCACCGCGCAAACGCATTTCTCTCCATTGGGCTATCCATCCCGGTAACCGACCCAACGCGAACATTACCGTAAACATTTCAGTTGGTATTCCCAGTGCCCTGTATATTATTCCGGAATAAAAATCAACGTTCGGGTATAATTTTCTATCGACGAAATATTGATCTTCCAAGGCTTCTTTTTCAAGACCTTTGGCAATATCCAATATGGGATCTTCTATCCCCATGTTGGCAAGAACATCATCTGCCGCTTTCTTAATAATCTTAGCTCGCGGGTCGAAGTTCTTGTATACTCTATGGCCGAAGCCCATCAACCTGAAAGGATCCTCTTTATCTTTAGCTTTCGCCATGTACTTTTTGGTGTCTCCACCATCTGCTTCTATAGCTTCCAACATCTCCAGTACCGCTTGATTGGCTCCGCCGTGCAAAGGGCCCCACAATGCAGAAATGCCTGCAGAAAGGGAAGCAAACAACCCGGCATGTGAAGAACCGACGATGCGTACCGTAGAAGTGGAACAATTTTGTTCGTGATCGGCATGTAATATTAACAGTTTGTCTAAAGCCTCTATCACAAGCTCGTTCTTCTTGTATGTTTGACTAGGTTTTTTGAACATCATTTTATGTATGTTCTCAACATAACCTAAAGTATCGTCACCGTAATCTAATGGCAAGCCTTTTTTCTTGCGCAAGGTCCACGCTACCAGTACCGGAAACTTTGCCAGAATACGAACAATGGCGAAGTACATATCTTTTTCGGAAGATACATCGACAGTAGAGGGATTAAAAGCAATCAGGGCACTTGTTAAAGAAGACAAGACACCCATAGGGTGTGCCGATTTTGGAAAACCGTGAATAATCTTCTTCATTTCCTCATCGATATGAGACTCTTCCTTTATGTCATCATGAAATTTCTTTAGTTGTTCTTTATTGGGAAGGTTGCCAAAAATCAAAAGATAGGCCACTTCGAGAAAATCTGCTTTCTCGGCCAACTCTTCGATAGTATACCCGCGGTACCGCAAAACACCTTTTTCCCCGTCTAAAAAAGTAATCGCACTTTCGCAAGAGCCCGTGTTCTTATACCCTGGGTCTATAGTTATTATTCCATTGGTTACAGAACGTAAGGTTTTGATATCTATGGCAAGTTCGTTTTCGGTACCTTCTATAACAGGAAATTCATATTTCTGACCGTTGTACTCTAAAGTAGCTTTATTTGACATTTGTGATTATTACTTAGGATTAAGTGTACTATAAAATTACGGAAAATGGCTCATTTTTACAATTAAGACTTTCCCTTTGGGTAATTATTAACAGGACTTTCTAAAAGAATTGACGCTTTACAGAAGATACAATTTTTGGTAATATTCGTCTAAAGATTCTTCCCAAGTAAACCGCACCTTTTTGGCGTTCGCCTGTATCTTTTTCCATTTGGGTTTATCCTTCTCCCACACAGTAAGGGCCTCATCAAAATTTTTCACCATATTCTTGATTTGGGCGTTGTACGTTTTGCCTTCGAAAGCGAAACCGGTCTTCATATGCTCTACAGTATCTTTAAGGCCACCTGTATGATGTACAAAACAGGGGTTACCGTTTCTCATAGCGAGCATTTGACTGATGCCGCAAGGTTCGAAAAGACTGGGCATACAATACAGATCGGTTTCTAAGTACATCGAATCGATCAAATCTTCTGATTGCCCATTGGTGAAAATAAAATTCTTGTGCTTGTAACTCATCTTTCGAAAAAACTCTTCGTAGTCTGGATCCCCTGTACCCAAGAGCATGAAGATACCCTCGATTTTAGTCAACCGTTTCAGCATTTTTTCAAAAGCCTCTGGTGAACGCATGAAGAAATAGAATTTTTGTTCGGTCAATCGGGCAACACTAGATACTATAAACTTGGGCCTTTCCGAAACGAATTCCATAATTTTCTCCCCTGTGTGGGCCAAAAAATCAGCCTTATATTTTTTAGATTCGTCTTGTAGCCATCTAAAAAGTGCTTTCACTGTATTACGGTAAAGCAGACCTTTTTCCGCCTCCCTGATATTATTGTAGTTAGAAGCATTGAGAATGCCGTACAGCCTACCCTCGTTGTTGGCCTTTTGCAAGTCTTTTTCCAAGCTCTCTCCTCCAACAAACTCTGGTCTTCGACTTGGCAACATTACATCTTCTTTGTACGACGGTGACACTGTGTGCACAGAATCCGCAAGGCGAATACCTACAGCCATAAGATTGATACAGTCTTGGTATCGAGAATCCATCAAATCTTCGTGTTTCAGTTCAATATCCGGAAACCAATTATGAACAGAAGCGTAATTATCGTAAAAAGGACGTATGCCCTGAATGGCCAAATTATGTATGCTGTATACATAACGCATCTTCTTCAACTCTCGGTAACCCGGATGGTACTGCTTTAAAAACAAAACCGCACTTGAATGCCAATCATGCATATGCACGATGTCAAGGTCTCCGAAAGCACCAATTTTTATTGCTTCGGCGACGGCGGTACAGAAAATCATGAATTTCACGAAATCATTAAAAAAAGGTTCCGTGGGGTCGTCATGATAGATATGCGCGATGCCACCTTCTTGTATTTCCGGATGATGAATAACGTAGTGGGTTATATTCGCGTCCTCCTTTTTTCCAGCAACTTCATAAAGCTCCGCTGTATAGGTTGTGCCCCTCAACTGAAAGTTAAGATTGGTTCTAAAAGTGCCCTTTTTATGCAACCTTGAATAAGACGGGACAACTACGTGTACTTTATCACCACGTTTAGAGATATGACGAGGTACATCACGTACCACATCGCCCATGCCACCTGCTTTGCAATCGGCAATACCATCATTTTCTGCTGCGACAAAAAGGAAATTATTCATGAATAAGAGTCAGTTAATAGTTAGTCTAAAAAGGTAGGTAAAGTTTGGCATTGCGCAAAAAAAAAACCTTTCTATTTCGAAAGCTATCAAAAGAAAGGTTTTTTTTTATTGAAATAGTAAACTACTTCAACTTGAAGGCTTTTTCACCTGGATAATATGCGGTGTCTCCCAATTCTTCTTCAATGCGCAATAATTGATTGTATTTGGCCATCCTATCCGAACGTGACGCGGAACCAGTTTTAATTTGGCCCGTGTTCAGAGCAACCGCTAAATCAGCAATCGTATTATCTTCTGTTTCACCTGACCGGTGACTCATCACGGAGGTATACCCAGCATTTTTGGCCATATTTACTGCCGCAATTGTTTCGGTGAGTGTGCCAATCTGGTTTACTTTAATCAATATCGAATTGGCAATACCGTTTTCAATACCCTTTGACAATCGCTCTACATTTGTAACAAAAAGATCGTCACCGACCAATTGAACTTTATCGCCAACTTTTTCGGTCAATGCCTTCCATCCGTCCCAGTCATTTTCGTCCATACCATCTTCTATGGAAATAATCGGATATTTGGAAGACAGATCGGCCAAGTACTGCGCCTGTTCTTCTGATGTTCGTACAACACCCTTATCTCCTTCGAATTTGGTGTAGTCATATTTGCCATCGACGTAAAATTCAGCGGAAGCACAATCCAACGCGATCATAATTTCGTCACCCAATTTGTAACCTGCCTTATCAACAGCTTTGGCAATAGTATCCAAGGCATCTTCTGTACCACCGGCCAAATTTGGCGCAAATCCGCCTTCGTCGCCTACCGCGGTGCTTAATCCCCTATCGTGCAGTACTTTTTTAAGATTGTGGAAAATTTCGGTGCCCATTTGCATGGCATGTGTAAAACTCTTTGCCTTTACAGGCATCACCATAAATTCTTGAAAGGCGATTGGCGCATCGGAATGTGAACCTCCGTTGATAATGTTCATCATCGGTACGGGGAGCGTATTTGCACTAACCCCACCGACATAACGATACAACGGCATGCCCAATTCGTTGGCGGCCGCCTTGGCGGCAGCTAGAGAAACACCTAAAATGGCATTGGCACCAAGTTTTGATTTGTTGGGCGTACCATCTAAATCAATCATGATCTTATCGATCAAGTTTTGTTCAAAAACCGATATACCCAAAATCTCTTCGGAAATCAAAGTATTTACGTTATCAACAGCTTTGCTAACCCCTTTTCCCATAAATGCATTTCCGCCATCACGCAATTCCACTGCTTCATGCTCTCCAGTAGATGCCCCTGAAGGCACTGCTGCACGGCCCATAATACCGTTTTCGGTAATGACATCAACCTCTACGGTCGGATTACCCCTTGAATCTAATATTTGTCTGGCGTGTACACTTAATATAATACTCATGTTTAAGTTTTTTAGTTGGAAAAGGATTGAATTTAAGAACTGCAAATATACGAAACCGTGCTAGTAATGCGTTGGTCTCTATCACTATATTCCCCCGGATATAACAATTAGTTAACCTAAACCGTTTGAACTGATTTACTTTTGATCAAATCGAAAAACTGGTCAAAAAGATATTCGGCATCATGTGGCCCTGGGCTAGCTTCTGGATGGTACTGCACTGAAAATACATCTTTATCTTTCATACGAATGCCAGCGACGGTTTTATCGTTCAAGTGTACATGCGTGATTTCAATATCCGTATTAGCTTCTGTTTCTACCCTGTTGATAGCAAAGCCATGGTTTTGAGAAGTAATTTCTCCTTTACCGGTCAACAAATTCAAAATAGGATGGTTTATACCTCTATGCCCATTATGCATTTTATAGGTGGATATGTCATTGGCCAAAGCAATTACCTGATGCCCTAAACAAATACCGAATACAGGTTTTCCACTAGCAATCATACCTTTTGCCGTCGCAATGGCATCTGAAAGTGGTTCTGGATCACCAGGTCCATTTGAAATGAAATAGGCATCGGCATTCCAGGCCTTCATTTCTTCAAAAGAAGTATTGTATGGAAATACCTGAATGTAGGCATCTCTTTTTGCCAAGTTTCGGAGTATGTTCTTTTTAATCCCAATATCGAGTGCAGCTATCCTAAACGTAGCATTTTCATCTCCATAATAATAGGGCTCTGTTGTCGATACTTTAGATGCCAGTTCAAGGCCTTCCATACTTGGCACTTCAGCAAGTTGTTTTTTGAGGATTTCAATATTATCAACGTCCGAAGAGATAACGGCGTTCATAGCACCATTATCGCGAATGTAGCTGACCAAGGCACGGGTATCGACATCGGAAATAGCAAATAGCTTGTCATCGTCTAGAAATGACTCCAAACTTTTATCGGCAATTGGTCTCGAATATTCATAACTAAAATTTCTACAGATAAGTCCCGATATCTTAATCGATTCCGATTCCGATTCGTCCACGTTGGTGCCATAGTTTCCGATATGTGCATTTGTGGTCACCATTAACTGCCCAAAATAAGATGGGTCTGTAAAAATCTCTTGATAACCCGTCATACCGGTATTGAAACAAACTTCACCAAAGGCGGTACCTTCTTTGTCGCCCACAGATTTACCATGAAAAATTGTTCCATCGGCCAATAATAACAATGCTTTTCTTTTGGATTGATACTTCATTTTAAGAACTACTGATTATGGATTAATAATTACTGATTATTATTGATAGGGGCTATAAAAAATATTTGAACAAATTAGTCTTTCTTCATATTTCACAAATAAACACAAAAAAAGGATAAACTGTAAAGCTTATCCTTTTCGAAATATCATTATATATTAACACTTTATTCCTTTTTGCTATCGGTATCAGTTTCGGTATCCGAAGTTTTTGAATCTTCGTCAACGTTTTCAACATCAGTTTTTTCAACTTCCTCTACCTTGACTTCAGGTTCAGCTTGTACTTCTGGCTCAACTTGTGCTTCTGTATCAGTAGCTATAGTTTCTACCGGCACCTCTTCAGTTTCCTTAGCCTCGACAACCGGATTCTCCTCCTTGTTACCTCCGCCTCTTCTACTTCTTCGGGTAGATTTCTTCTTCGCCTTACCGGCGTTGTATAGTTCGTTGAAATCGACTAACTCGATCATTGCCATATCGGCGTTATCTCCAAGTCGGTTACCTAATTTGATGATTCGGGTATACCCCCCTGGTCGATCTGCTACTTTTTCGGCCACTGTACTGAAAAGCTCCGTAATGGCATACTTATCACGAAGGTTCCTAAAAACGATACGTCGATTATGCGTTCCTTTTTCTGCAGTAAGATTGTTCTCGGGCTTTGATTTTGTAATCAAGGGCTCAACGAACTGCTTCAAGGCCTTCGCCTTGGCTACCGTAGTATTTATTCTTTTGTGCTCAATTAATGAACAGGCCATATTGGCCAACATTGCTTTTCTGTGAGCGGTCTTTCTTCCTAAATGATTGATTTTTTTACCGTGTCTCATATTTTCAATTTATCATCTTGCTACCAAACCACGCCGCTGGCGTGGGAGCAAAATATGATTATTTAATCTTTATCCAACTTATATTTTGATAGATCCATGCCGAAGCTCAAACCTTTGTTGATGACCAATTCTTCCAATTCGGTCAATGACTTTTTACCGAAGTTTCTGAATTTCATCAAATCGTTCTTGTTAAAAGAAACCAAATCTCCTAATGTATCAACTTCAGCAGCTTTCAAACAGTTCAGGGCACGTACGGAAAGATCCATATCTACCAATTTCGTCTTTAGCAGCTGACGCATATGCAACGACTCTTCATCATAAGTCTCTGTCTGTGCGATTTCATCGGCTTCCAAGGTAATTCTCTCATCGGAGAATAACATAAAGTGATGAATCAAAACTTTTGCACCTTCTGTTAACGCATCTTTCGGATGGATAGAACCATCAGTAACGATTTCAAAAACCAATTTTTCGTAATCGGTCTTTTGCTCAACACGAAAGTTCTCGATACTATATTTTACGTTTTTGATTGGCGTAAAGATAGAATCGACAGCTATGGTACCTAAAGCAGAATTGGATTTCTTATTCTCTTCAGCAGGAACATAACCGCGCCCTTTGTCGATAACAATTTCCATATTGATGCTGACCTTTGGATCCATATTACAGATAACCAAATCAGGATTCAACACTTGATAACCAGAAATGAACTTTTGAAAATCACCCGCAGTCAATTGATCCTTTCCACTTACGGAAATGGAAACTACTTCGGCTTCTGAATCATCGATTTGTTTTTTGAATCGTACTTGTTTCAAATTCAATATAATTTCCGTAACGTCTTCGACAACACCGGAAATAATAGAAAACTCGTGTTCTACGCCATCAATTCTAACGGAGGTAATAGCATGACCTTCCAAAGATGAAAGCAATACCCTTCT
>CAZRIE010000051.1:0-28993 GCA_964600075.1 uncultured Flavobacteriaceae bacterium | reverse complement strand
AAAAAGAGAAGCCATTCAAGAAATTAATGGAATACTTTGACAAGCTCAATGGTCTATCAAACCTGAAAATAGGGGTATTATGCCTATAAATAATTTAATAGACCAATCATGATAGGAGAGATAGCAACATGGATATTAATCGGGGGTATGTTAGCAGCAGCCGCTGGTATGTTTATAGGCTTTGTGGAAATGACCTTCAACCCCCATACAGAGATATAGTTGCCTCCCTGAGATATTATTCCAAATAATAAAATATAAACAAAGCCCTAATTAAGCCGCACGCACAACAGTGGTAAACGTTGCAAAAGGGATTGACCAGTCACAGAACGGATGAACATAAGCCTCTTAAATAGGCTTTTTTCTTGTCGGTTCAGAAACGGAAGGCCGGTTTTTCGATGCTTTGCGAAATCGCCGAACAGGGTCACGACATTTGGTAAACCATGTACTTTATTGGCCGTGGTTCTTTTTTTTCGGAAATGCCAATCCTTCTCTTGAAGTATTGTAACAAAATAAATAATAGTGCAATAGTTATGATTTGCCTACAGCAACTTTGAAACAAAAAGAAAACCGCGGGTAATAGTGTCAAGTCACTTTCAAAACACTCATATCACATCAAATCCCCATAAATTAAGTTATAGGGATTTTTTACGCTCAACACTAGTAAGCCGTATTAAGATGTCTTTGTAATCCTCACTTCCAGACAGCATACAACAGGACAGTTCGTAGAAAAACTCGATGTAGTTTTAAAAACGAAATGAAGATAGAATAGTATATGACTTATTTTAAAACGATTGTCTTGCTCTTTTCGCTGGTAAATTTTATAGGATGCAAATCAGAAACAGAAGAAAAAGCAACAGCTGTAAAACCTGACCAAAGACCCAACATCATTCTTATACTAGCTGATGATTATGGTATTATGGACAGTCAAGCCTATGCCCATAAATTCACGTCGACCACGGCTTCTGAGATGTTCTATGAAACACCAAATATCGACCGATTGATTAGGGAAGGCACCTCGTTCTCACAGGCTTATGCCAATCAATTATGCTCGCCCACACGTGCAAGTATAATCACGGGCAAATATGCCGGACGGCTAGGTTTCACGACTGCAATGCCTCCGCGAGAAACCTATTACAATCAGAATTTGCCGGTGCCAGATGGGTATTACGCCCATGATGTACTAGAACACAAAGACAATATTTTAATTGAACAGGCTTTGATCAATGGCATATCGAATTCTGCAGTACCTACCGGAGTAATCCATGATGCCGGTCGAGACGAACTATCGATTGCCGAGGCCTTGAAAGATTATCATTCCGCATTTATCGGGAAATGGCATATCGGCGGTTTCGGTGCCGAAGGCTACCAACCAGCGGACCAAGGTTTCGAACCTTTGGCCTGGTACGATGCCGGTGGGTCGGTGTATTTCGATTGGAAAAAAGGTTGGAACAACAAAGCTAAAACCAGGTTCCCAGAAATGCCACAGCAACAATCGGAAATAGGAGATTCTGGAGAGGAGACCAACGAAGAATATCTGACAGATGACCTTACGGTTCAAGCTCTTAATTTTATAGAGAAAAGATCTAAAATCAAAGAACAACCATTCTTTCTTCATTTTTCCCACTTTGCCGTTCACGCACCCTATCAGGGTAAAGAAGATGAAATCGCCTACTTTGAAGGCAAGGATTCAAAAGGATGGAACGGCCACAAAGATCCAGACTATGCATCCATGGTAAAAAGTATGGATCGATCGGTAGGTAAGATTTTAGACAAACTTCAAGAAACCGGACTTGAAGAAAACACCCTAGTCGTTTTTATGTCGGACAATGGTGGCATCGATTCTAAAATTACCCCGCGAGGCGACGGCACTGACAACAGTCCTTTTTTAGGAGGCAAGGCCTGCCTAACCGAGGGGGGTATTCGTGTACCGCTCGTATTTCGATGGAAGGGAACAATCAAGGAAGCTCAATGGGTCGATATACCGGTCGACTGTACGGATATTTATCCGAGCCTTCTGGAAGCTGCAGGGTACAATGCAAAAGCTATTGTTAGCGAAAACAATCTCGATGGCGAAAGTGTAATACCCTTGCTCTCCGATATAAAGAATAGTAAAAAAGGGTACACTAAAGATGTGCACTATTGGCACTATCCGTTTAACGTAATTTATAATAGTCCGTATGAACCCCTTGCACTTACGCCCCATTCGGCCATTCGTGAAGGTGACCACAAGCTTATTTTTGATTGGTACGGCAGACTGCGTTTGTATGATATTAACCAAGATCCTTTTGAACAAACTGATCTGGCCATCGAGATGCCCGATTTACGTGATGCCCTATTCACTAAATTGATGGCTTGGTTAGTGGAGAATGTCGACCAGAGGTATTGGCCGACGTTAAACCCGGATTATAATCCAAAAAAGGAGTCGCGTGAAACACCTTTCGTAGATTTATTTTCGGTTTACGCCAACAATTCCGAAGGATGATGTTCGCGTAAATGGTTCGATTTAAGACAAAAGAGATAGCACTAAAAATGAACTTATGAAGAAACGTACTGGGTCAAGAATCACATTGGCCATATTCCTATTTTCCAGCTTAATGGATTTTGCCCAAGCACCTCGGGCGACTGAGGTTTCAATAAAAAAAGGTGAGTTTTATGTTAATGGAGAAATCACGTATAAAGGTCGTTCTTGGGAAGGGAATAAAATTGAAGGGCTCTTAATGAACTCAAGAATGGTTCAGGGTGTTTTCGATGACCTCAACCCCGAGACAGTTAAAAATTTCAACTACCCGGATACCAAAACATGGGATGCCGACAGAAATACCGATGAGTTCGTGGCCGCCATGGCCGAATGGTACCGGCACGGCCTTTTATCATTCACGTTGAATCTTCAAGGTGGGAGTCCTGTTGGCTACGGAAACCACAATTGGGTCAACTCGACCTTTGATGAAAAAGGAGATTTGCGCCCTGCGTATATGGATAGGTTGGTGCGTATCTTAAACAAAGCAGATGAACTCGGTATGGTAGTAATACTGGGGTATTTCTATTTTGGCCAAGACCAATTTTTAGAAGGTGAAAAGGCCATTATCAATGCCACCGACAATATAACCAATTGGATTGTTGACAAGGGATATAAAAATATTTTAGTAGAAGTAAACAATGAGTGTAATATCAAAAAATACGACCATGCAATTTTAAAGGAAGATAGAATTCATGAATTGATTGCCAGGGTACAGAAGAAAAGTGAAGGTAACCTTTTGGTAGGCACCAGTTATGGGGGTGGCTTTGTGCCGTTGCCAAATGTCGTAAAGATTTCTGATTTTATTCTCATTCACGGTAATGGGGTTCACAAGCCCGAGGGCATTCGCGAATTGGTGCGCAAAACAAAAGCGGTAGATGGCTTCGCAAACCAACCCATTCTGTTCAACGAAGATGACCATTTTGACTTTAATGCCGATGACTACAACTTCAAAGCTGCAGTCGAATCATTCACCTCCTGGGGTTATTTTGACTACCGAATGGATGGGGAATCCTTCGAAGATGGATATCAAAGTGTGCCCGTTGATTGGGGTATTAATTCGCCGAGAAAGAAAGCTTTTTTCGCGAAGCTGAAAGAGATAACAGGCTTTTAGAATAGTGGCTTTGAAAAAATATAAAACCGTCAGATGAAATTGAAAATCACCCTTATTTCTACAGTAGTTTTTTTATGCGTTTTTGGTGCCTGTACGGAAACGAAAAAAGAAAAAACAGTAAAAGCACCTGAAAAACCAAATGTATTGGTCATTGCGGTAGACGACCTCAACGATTGGATTGGCGTTCTAGGGGGTCACCCACAAGCGAAAACGCCGAATATAGACCGGCTGGCGAATAGCGGCGTTCTATTTAACAATGCACATTGCCAGGCGCCGGTTTGCAACCCGAGCCGTGCCAGTGTAATGACTTCTTTGTATCCGAGTACATCAGGAATTTATTTTTTGAATCCCGATATTACGGAGTCACCGATAGCAAGTAAGAATATTGTAATGCCCAAACGCTTTGAGAATGAAGGTTATAATGTCTTCGGAGCCGGAAAGCTATTTCATAATGCAAAAGGGTTGAACGAAAAACATATACCAAATTATGCAGGCAAATTTGGAGGGTTTGGCCCCATGCCGGAAGAGAAAATAAGTCCCTATCCAGGGCATCCTTTGTGGGATTGGGGGGCATTTCCAGAACGGGACGAACAGATGCCCGATTATCAGATCGCAAGTTGGGCTGAGGAACGCTTGAGTGAAAAACAGGAGCAGCCCTTTTGGATGGGAGTAGGATTTTTTCGACCTCATGTACCCCAATACGCACCACAAAAGTGGTTCGATCTCTATCCTTTGGAATCACTTCAATTACCGGAAACATTTACAAACGATTTAAAAGATATTTCATCTTATGGGGTAGATCTTACACGAGAAAAACATGTGTCGCCAACCCATGAGTGGGTAACGGAAAATGAGCAATGGAAACCTTTGGTGCAATCATATTTGGCCTGTGTAAGTTTTGTTGATGAACAAGTCGGTCGTGTACTTAATGCCTTGGAGAATGGAGCGTATGCAGATAATACATACGTGGTATTGTTCAGCGATCACGGTTTTCATATCGGCGAAAAAGAACGCCATGCCAAAAGAAGCTTATGGGAAGACGGTGCCAGAGTTCCTATGATTATTATGGGGCCAGGCATTCCGAAGGGTAAAGTCAGCAACAAGCCCGTTCAATTGCTAGATATCTACCCTACCCTACTTGAGCTAAGCAATCTTGAACCGGACCCAAAACATGAGGGCAATTCGCTGGCACAGCTCTTGCAACAAACCGAGTTTAACGAATGGCCACATTACGCCCGAACCAGTTTTGGCCCCGGCAACTATGCAATCGTATCCGAAGACTATCGGTTTATTCAGTATAACGATGGATCTGAAGAATTCTATGACCACGATAATGACCCACAAGAATGGTACAATGAAATCGGGAATGAAAAATATGCAGAAATCATCACGCAACATCGTGATCAAATACCTCAGCAGCGTTACGAGATATTGGGAGAGGGGTCAACAGGTCACCTCTCTTATGAAGCATCCGAGCTAAACAGGAAATAGTATTAGCGACAACCCAAGAGCTTCAGTGTCTCGTTTTAGTACTAATAAAATAGCTTCCCGAACCAATTTCAAGAATGGTTTCCTGTTCGATGGATTTCAAAACTGTGATTGAAGGCATCTTGGCTATACTTTTATTCCCTTCCTGAATATTGGAAATCTTTCCCGTAGGGATATGGACTTTCGCTTTTGTATTTACAGGGGTTTCGATATTCATAAGTACCTTGTTTCCCTTCCAATTCCAGGCCGATGCTATGGTACCGTTGATGCTTTTATAGTTCCCGTCGATAAAATTTATTTCTTTACTAATGCGGGTTTCAGTCTCAATGTATTCTTTTAGTGTATCGTTTTGACAGTGTTTTTAAGTAGTAAAGCCACCTACCTTTAGCATAGCAGTATTGTGCAGGATGGAGAGACCTTTTTCAAATACTATTTTTATAGAAATTAGACCACAAACAAGTTCAACTTTGCTGCAATCATGAACTAAAACAACCTAATAAATAATGTATATATTGCTAAATATCCAACAATTGAAATAGAAATTGTAATCTTTATTCTGAAATACCGCATCTAATTGAGTGATATACTAGTTTTAGGCCATTAGGCAAAATTACTTGTTTAAAGCCCTAGTATTTTCCAAGAATTAAACCATCCAACCAAAAATGAAAATAGGCATACTCAAGGAAACCCAAAACGGCGAAAAGCGGGTTGCAATTACGCCGAACATTGCAAAACAGCTAATAGCCTTAGGGTTTGAAATTCTTGTTGAAGAGGGCGCCGGAGTTGCCTCTTCTTTTAAAAATTCAGATTATTCGGAAGTCAATGCCAAGACAGAAAAAAGGACAACCGTTTTTAATGGCGCACAAATACTCATCAAAATAAATCCTTTTGATAAAGAAGATTTAGAATCTGTTCGAAAAGGCCAAATTCTTATAAGTCAATTGTACCATAAATCTAACCCTAAATTGATTCGGGCAATCGCCGATAAAGGGGCTACCGCCTTTTCTATGGATGCCATACCTAGAATCTCAAGGGCCCAAGATATGGATGTATTGAGCTCACAAAATAATTTAGCTGGCTACAAAGCTGTTATTCTAGGCGCCCATGAAATGACCAAAATATTCCCCTTGATGATGACCTCGGCAGGCACTATTGTCCCCTCTAAGGTATTAATTTATGGTGTCGGGGTTGCTGGTCTACAGGCCATAGCCACAGCAAAACGTTTGGGTGCAGTAGTAGAGGCCACTGACATCAGACCAGAAACCAAGGAGCAAGCAGAATCATTAGGTGCAAAATTCATCTCGGTAAATAGTGAGGGAGAAGAATCTGAAGGTGGTTATGCCAAAGAGGCCTCCGAAGACTATGCCAAAAGGCAAAAAGAGGCAGTCAACAAATCGTTGTTTCAAGCCGATCTAGTTGTTACGACGGCAAATATTCCTGGTAAAAAGGCACCCGTATTGATTACCGAATCACAAGTATCGCAAATGAAAAATGGTGCCGTAATTATTGATCTTGCTGCTACCAACGGCGGAAATTGCGAAATCAGCGATATCACCAAACCAGTGTTTAAAAATGGTGTTAAGGTTATCGGAACTGCCATGGATCCCGTTAGCGTTGCCACAAATGCAAGCGATCTATACGCGAAGAACGTCTACAACTTTATCAAGCATCTTACCAAAGAGGGTAGTTTTAAATGGGATCTAGAGGAAGAAATTACCGACGAAACTTTAATTGTGCAAGACGGAACGATCAGAAAAAACTAAATAAAAATATTATGCGCGAGTTTTTTGAATTCATAAATAACAATCTTCAAATTATCTACATATTGATTTTATCCGTATTCGTGGGAATTGAAGTCATAAAAAACATTCCAGCTGTTTTGCACACCCCATTAATGTCTGGAGCGAATGCCTTGAGCGGAGTAGTTATTGTAGGGGCGATACTGGTCATGTTGCATTCGGATCCCAGAAATTATGTTACCCTTTCCCTAGGGTTCGTGGCTGTAGTATTGGGCATTATAAACGTAGTTGGTGGCTTTGCCGTTACAGACAGAATGTTACAAATGTTTAAAAAGAAAAAATAATGGGTATTCTACTAAATATAATATATCTGATCGCTACGGTTACATTTATTGTAGGCCTAAAGAAGCTAGGACACCCAGACACCGCTAAAAATGGAAATTTAATTGCGGCCACTGGTATGGGCTTGGCAATTATGGGTACTATTTTTATTCAAGACCTAGAAGTTCCATCGTTCATTTATGTACTAATAGGGGCGGCAATTTTAATCGGTTCCGTAATTGGCTGGTTGATTGCCATCAAGGTAGAAATGACCAAAATGCCTGAATTGGTATCCTTGTTTAATGGTTTTGGCGGAGCCAGTGCAGCCTTGATAGGCCTCGTTGAATATGGTAAGAATATAAACGATACTTTACAAGCAACCACCATTGTCTCGGGAATAATTATCGGGGCCATTACATTTTCTGGAAGCTTAATTGCTTGGGGCAAATTGAACGGCTCTTTAAAAAGTGTGGTGAAAATTCCACAATACAATACCATAAACAACCTGTTATTTATCGGAATTATAGGCTTTGCGACATTTATGGTCGTCGCTGGCGTAGACAGCCAAATTTTACTATATGTTTTACTGGCCGGGGGATTGATTTACGGAATTCTATTTGTACTCCCGATCGGGGGAGCAGATATGCCTGTGGTCATTTCCTTATTGAATTCTTTGACCGGTATTGCCGCGGCAATTACAGGTCTTTTGTATAACAATATGGTGATGCTTGTCGGAGGAATTTTGGTCGGGTCGGCCGGTATCATTTTAACAGTGGCAATGTGCAAAGCGATGAATCGAACTTTGGTTTCTGTAATCTTTGGAGCCTTTGGCGAAGCAACTACGCTAACTGGTGAGAACAAAGCTTTGGGTTCAATAAAAAGCACGAACGCAAGTGATGCCGCAATTATGATGAACTATGCATCCAATATGGTTATCGTTCCGGGTTATGGTTTGGCGGTTGCACAAGCCCAGCATATAATTCATGAACTTGAAGAGATATTGTCAAAAAAAGGGGTGAACGTAAAGTATGCCATCCACCCGGTCGCGGGCCGTATGCCTGGTCATATGAACGTTCTGTTAGCAGAATCGAATGTCGAATATAATATGTTGGTAGAAATGGAAGACATCAATCCACAGTTTGGCAATACCGATATCGTATTGGTGGTTGGGGCCAACGATGTAGTCAACCCAGCAGCACACAACAACCCCGCAAGTCCGATTTATGGCATGCCCATTTTAGATGTTGAAAATGCAAAACACATCATTGTAAACAAACGTAGCATGAACGCTGGTTATGCCGGTATCGAAAATGAATTGTTCTACAATTCTAAAACTTCGATGCTTTTCGGAGATGCCAAGGCGGCGCTGACAGATTTGGTGGCCGAATTGAAAAATATGTAGCCCTTTTGAGTTTTTTAGTCAAACTTATTGAAAATGATTATTAACTATCATCAGGTTAAGCACACAAGGTATTAAAACTGTAAAATACCTCTGAAGTTTCGAGTCAAATTCAAAAAAAAGTTTATAAAAATGATTGGTGTTAATTCGCGGAATTGGTAAACGGCATAGTGCAGGATGGATTGTTATTCTCTTAGTTATACATTTATCAAAAAGCAAGGGACTGTTTTGAAATCCCCCTCAAACCGATAACTACAAAAACTATTCAAATGTTTAAATACAATCATTTCTTTATAGGATGTCTTTTGGCATTTATTTCAGGTTGTAATCCAAAAAAAGAAAAAGTTGTCGAGGTAGTTAAAGATACTCAGCCCAATGTGTTGATTCTATTGACCGATCAATGGCGCGCCCAAGCAACGGGCTATGCCGGAGACCCGAATATTAGTACTCCCTATTTGGATAGTTTGGCCGCAAAAAGTGTCAACTTTAAAAACGCGGTTTCGGGCATGCCGGTCTGTTCTCCCTTTAGGGCATCACTATTGACAGGGCAACGACCATTGACCCATGGTGTCTTTATGAATGATGTGCAATTGGATACCAATGCGGTCACCATTGCCAAGGTTATGGCGAAAAAAGGTTATGACACCGGCTATATCGGTAAGTGGCATTTAGATGGGCACGGAAGGTTACAGAACGTATCTCCCGGTAAAAGAAGGCAGGGATTTGAGTTTTGGAAGGGTAATGAATGTACACATAACTACAATGAATCAGTCTATTACGACAACGACGACCCAACAAGAAAAGTCTGGGAAGGCTACGACACTTTTGAACAGACCGATGCCGCTATTGACTATATCAATGAAAAAAGTTCCTCCGAGAATCCTTTTTTTATGGTGGTCTCCTATGGTACACCACATGCTCCATATCACACTGCGCCACAGGAATATCGCAATCACTTTAACCCAGATAAAATAATCCTCCATGATAATGTTCCCAATGAGTTGAAAGAACAGGCGAAAAAAGACCTGGCAGGCTATTATGCACATATAGCCGCTTTAGACGATATGGTCGGCAAGGTTATGAATAATTTAAAGGAAAACGGTCAGCTCGAAAATACCATTATTGTATTTACCGCAGATCACGGAGACCTTCTGGGCTCCCATGGGGCGTATAAAAAACAGCAACCTTATGAGGAGTCTGCACGAGTTCCGATGCTGTATTATATTCCTAAAAAATTGAAAATCGAAGTCGGTGAAAGAGATGCCTTAATGAATTCCGAAGATATTATGCCCACCATACTTAGCTTGTGCGACGTTTCTATTCCCGATACGGTAGAGGGCATCGACTACAGGCCATATTTAGAAGGGAAAAAACAGGTTGGGGATGCCACCTTACTCACCTGTGTGCAACCTTTTGGTCAATGGAACAGGGTAAAACATGGGGGGAAAGAATACAGAGCAATAAAAACCAAACAGTACACATACGCTAGAGATTTAAATGGCCCTTGGCTATTGTTCGACAATAATAAGGACCCATATCAAATGAGCAATTTGGTCGATAATACGACATATGCTTCTTTACAAAACGATTTGGACAAAAGACTCACAAAACGCCTAGAGGAAACGGGAGACGAATTTCTTCCGGGCATGGACTATATTAAAAAATGGGGATATTCTGTTGATGAGACCGGAACGGTGCCGTATACGCACTAAAAAGCTAATAAACGTTTTAAATTTTCTTTTTCTTTGGTTACCAGTCTCCTTTTTCAAATACAAGACAGGTCAGTCAACAACTATCTCATCGGCAAAAATCCAAGAAGGTAGACCCGCCGCATGATGCCAATAGGGTGTTTTTGTATTTCTTGCAATTACCTTCAAAAAACGTACTTGTTTTGCACCGAATTCGAGGTCGAAATACCGGATAACGTTTACCTTACTCTTCTTGTTCAATGTGGTTTCGTTTTCCACGGTACCCAATTTAAAAAAGTTCTTACCGTCTTTCGAGGCATAATAAGTTACCTGCTCGGGCAAAAATACAATATGATTGGTCACTTGCAGAAAAGCCATAGAAATTGTGCTAATTCGTTGCCGTTCTTCAAGATCTAAGACAACTACCAAATTATTGCCTTCATAACCTAGCCAATTGGCGTAAAAACTGCTTCCCCCTAATGCCCCATCTGTCAAGACCATAGGATCTTCGTTGGCATACTTCTTTGGCTTGGTCAAGGTGATTACTTTTTTGCCCATAGCTTTATTGGGCTTTTGGGCGACGTTTATGGCGGTTAAATAGTTTGAATAATACTCCTCGACCGTAAATCCCATTTCGTTCATCAACGTGATATTCTTCTTTGTACAGATTGATTTAAAATTTTCCAAAAGTATCTTGACCATTGGGTTTTCGATAAGTTGCCCTTCCTTATTTTCGGTCATCAAACTGAAATTTTTTGTCAAGTTTTTTCTACAGGCCTCCAAAATCGCGAAGTCGATACTTAGTCGAGCGGCTTTAACACGTTCTAGAATCACCGGTTTTGAAGCTACTGCAAGTTCCGCCCGATCAAAAATTGCAGTGTAATTTTGAAGTAATTCAGGACTCAAATATGAAGTGAAAGCTTCCGACGGGTCACCATACAAAAATAAAAAGAAGTCACGGTCCTCGTTCAACTTTTCATGTATCAAATCAACATATTGTTTGACCATCGGACCTGCCTCTTGATAATACCCATTGGTGAACTCCGCAACCAATTCGTCGAAATCAAGATCGGGATTCCACAATAATTTGGCCGTTATGTACGAGCGTAATTCAAAAAGCTCGCTAGGGTTATTGCTATGCTGTTCAAAAATCCATTTGGCATTGTTATCCCTAAAAAGTTCAATGTTCGGTTTTAAGGTTCTCAAATTCGGAAAGGGGGCCAAAAAATTTGTGAATTGGGTCGTATAATCCCAAATCCTTATATTATCTGTCAGTTTTCCCCAACCGATAAGATCATCTGCAAAATCGGTGCATTTTTCTGCAATGGGCGCACTGCGGTCGCACTCTATGGAGCACAAGGTAATCAACACATTAACCGCTGGTTTGGTCTTGCAGGGCTTTCGGGTATATTGATAGGCCAAAGTAGATATCGTTTTATCAGGAAACGCATCAGCAACTTGATTAACAAATCGAATCATTGTGCCCGCTGGGCTACCCTCCTCTTCGTCGATTTTGCGACAATTATCGCATTGACAGTGTTGCTGATTGTCATCTTGGCTTACCGAAACGACCGATGCCCATGGGTATCTTTTAAAAAGTGTAGCCACTGAATCTTTTACGATCTGAAGTACCTTATCGTTGGTCAAACACAATTGTGTAGGCAATCGTTGTTTTCCGCGCAAGGCAAAGTATTCGGGGTGTTTTGCATAAAACTGTTCTTCGGGCAAAAACCTGTGAAAAGTATGTACCCTTGCATCAGGCGCATATTTTGGAAAAGATTCGTGCGTTACCTTATGTCGATCGGCAAAATTGGTGTTCTCATAAAAAAGTCTCGAATGCACTGTACGAGTAGTAATTTTAGGGGTATAAGAAAAGTTTAAGGTGTCAAGTTGTATTGTTGCCATACTAGGCACAAATTCTACACCGGGCGCAAACCATTTGACACCGAAATACTTTTCTAAAAAAACGTAAACCGCGTTTTGCACGGCCTCACCAGACCCCCCTGCCAGATAGATATTCCCATTTTCGGTTTTAATCGAAATCTGGTCTGTTTGTAACGCCTCTTCATTGTCATTACCTACATAAATTTTTCGTTTACTCGTTGTTTGCGAACCCTCGTCGATTAGATTTAACTTGGCACCACTTATCTTCTCAATATATTTCGAGAGTTCTTCTGCCGATTTGTATTGGACTTCCGCGGCGTTGCCCAGAAACACAATTTCATAGTTCGATTTTCCGTTTTTCGCAATATTTAGTTTACCATTAACTTCATTTTGACAAGAAGTCATAGCAATCATCAGAATCAAAAGAAACTGTATTACTTTACTCTTTTTAATCATATCTTGTAAATTTACCATCTTCGCTAACCGAAAGTATCTTGTTCGAAAACGGACTTTTAAGGGTGACACTCCAACCATTTTCATAACTGTTGAAAACGGGAGTTATCGACTTTCCCTCAAATTCAAGGGTTTCCTGTAATTCGGGTATTTCAGCTTTATTCTGATTTTCTTTTTCCGCGGCCCATAATGTTCTGGTCAATGCATATAAATACCACTTCAAATGATCGTCTTTAGGGATGTCAAACTCGTCACTCCCATTCTCAGAAAAAAACACATACCCCCAATGTTCGGGTTCGTGCATATTGATTACCCCTTGTGGCGACCACACCCAATTGTATTCGCGAAGAAATTTACCATTGTCATCTTTTTTTCTGGAGTATTGACCGTTTTTCAAATCAAAATCCCAATTGACACGAGAAAAATTAATACGCCAAAATTGGTTCTTTGGTATTTCGTTGCCATTGCTGGCTTCCGTTAAAACGGCCCAAGGCATTGCTATTTCAACGCTCCAACCTTTGTCTTTATCATTAGAATCGTTAATCGATCCCTTGACATTCACGGCGGTCTTTAATCCTTGAATATCCCAACTGTCAATAATTTTTCCGTGATTTCGGTAGGGCTTGGTCAAGAAAAGGTCCCAAACCGTATTCAGCGCGTTCATTTCAAATTCATAGTAATTATGGGTATCACCATCAGGATCTATAAAAATTTCAAAGTCATTGTTGTAAAATATGACAGTATCCCTCTGTTTTAGATTTCCCCAGATGTGAGCTTCTTCCATTTGCGCAAAAAAATAGAGGTAAGTCTCGTCCCATAACATTTTCATACGGGTTCTGTATTTCGGCACTTTTCGCCCTTCTATATCAATAAAATTAGTACTCCATGCTGTTTGTTCCCAAGAACTTTCATTTCCTAAACCATCAATTTGAATGCTATCTATTGTATGCTTCGCAACATAGCTTCGAGGCGTATCTTGAGCACCTATTGAAATAACAAAGAAAACAAGAATCAAAGAAAAATGCCAGAATCTATAGGGCAAATAAAAATAGGTAGTACAATTCATAAGGGAGGCCTAAACAGTATTGATTCACAAATATAGATTTCCCTAGCTTTGCTTTATTGATGTTCACATTCTTTTTTAAGGATTAAATAAATTGAATTCCGGTCGATTGCCTAGATTTATGACTAATAATGTTTCGCCATGAAAAAATACTTGCGAATTCCAGTACGGTACATGGCGCTGTTTTTTTTGTTATCCGCTTGTTCTTCCGGTGATTCGCCCAGTCCGCTCAGCGAGAGGGAATTAGCGATGGGCACCTATACCCTAGTCGAAATTAATATCAATCCCGCCCAAGATATTAATGAAGATGGTAATACGACCTCGAACGTATTGACTGAACTGCCATGTGCTACGGGTAGTCTGACCTTAACTAATGATGGTATGTGGACTTGGAGCTTTGTCGATATAAACGTGACCCCGATTGCAAACGGAAACTTCAAAATCTCTTGTACATCGAATACCTTTTCAAGTTCAGGAAGTTGGCAAGTGCAAAATAATCTTTTAACGCTTTTTGACGGGTTCAATAGTGCTCTTTTCACAGTGAGCAACAAGAAATTGACCAGTACAACAGGTGACGACTTACCCGATTTCAAAAATACGGTTTACGAATTGCAGCCTTAATGTAAAATTAATCGCCTAGCCTATCTATAACTTCGCCTACCTTTGCAAAAAAAAATTATATGGATTATATACTTCGACCTTGGCCCTGGTACGTATCGGGGCCATTGATTACACTGGTAATGGTACTCTTAATCTATTTCGGTAAGACTTTCGGCATGTCTTCGAACCTTCGAACTTTATGTAGTATCGGTGGTGCAGGAAAATATGCTGACTTTTTTAAGTTCGACTGGAAAGCCCAACGTTGGAACTTAACCGTCGTACTTGGCGCCATTCTCGGTGGTTTTATCGCCGTTCAATTCTTATCGGACGGTTCGAATATAGCATTGAACCCCGAAACTATATTAGATTTGAATCAACTAGGGTTCGATAACGTCGGGTCTATGCTGTTGCCTTCAGAAATCTATGGATGGGATAGCGTTTTGAGTTTTAAAGGTATGACCATATTGATTGTCGCAGGCCTCTTGGTCGGTTTCGGCACCCGCTATGCAGGAGGATGCACTTCAGGTCATGCTATTTCAGGCTTGAGTAACCTTCAACTTCCATCATTGATTGCAGTAGTTGGATTTTTTGTCGGAGGTCTTGTGATGACCCACTTTTTGTTACCCTTAATTTTTACAGCATGAAATTTTTAAAATTCCTATTCGTCGGTATCTTTTTTGGGATAGTGTTGGTAAAGTCTGAGGCGGTCTCCTGGTACAGAATATACGAGATGTTCAAATTTCAGTCCTTTCATATGTACGGCATCATAGGATCAGCCGTTATTTTGGGTACCATTTCTATTTGGGCCATGAAAAAATTAAAGTTGAAAAGTACCGAAGGGAAAGAAATCTATCTTCCACCAAAAGAAAAAAGCTTCGTTCGTTATATTTTGGGAGGCTCCATTTTCGGTTTGGGATGGGCTCTGGCGGGTGCATGCCCCGGACCTATGTATATTCTTTTTGGCACGGGTATCTTTAGTATGCTCATAGTAATCGCAGCGGCGATGTTAGGTACTTTTGTTTATGGCATCTTGAAAGATAGGTTACCCCACTAAGAAATTGCTTTGAAATATCGCTCACACAATCTCGGCACTGAGTCCCGCTCGTAAAAGTCTACTACAGCGAGGTTCCAAATCGTTATATTCTCCGGTCTTTACCGTGCATTTACCGTTATAGTGAACAATGAGGGAACATTGTTCCGCCTGCTCTGGGGTATGTTCGCAAACATCGATCAAGGTTTCGATAACATGGTCAAAGGTATTTACCTCATCGTTAAAAAGAACGATTTCATTTTGCTTAACGACCTCTTCTTCCAAAAGCAGCTCTTCCGATACTTTTTCTCTAGTACTCATAGCTAATCATTTTAAATCGTATAACACTTTCTAAAATACATATTTTACGGCAACCCAATCATTTCTATGGAGTTTATTTTTAAGTTTTAATCCACAATCCATACATTTTTTTGAAATTATTGAGATATCATTTTCGTAAAATCCGCTTAAGAATAGACTTCCCCCTTCTTTCAAACTTTGAATATAAACGGGAATATCTTTCACGAGTATATTTCTGTTTATGTTCGCCAAAATTACATCATACTTGGTATTTCCTAGAAGTCTAGAGTCGCCTTCATAAACATTGATATGTTCACAGTTATTCCGTTTCACATTTTCTAGGGCGTTGAGGTAACACCAATTGTCAATGTCGATGGCGTCGATAAGAGCAGCCCCTTTCATCGCGGTAAGAATGGCCAATACGCCTGTTCCGCTGCCCATATCCATAACCGATCTATTCTTAAAATCGGTGCTCAAGATAAGCTGGAGCATCATATAGGTGGTCTCATGGTGCCCAGTACCGAAACTCATTTTGGGTTCGATTACGATATCGAATTCTACCTCCGGTTTTTTATGAAAAGGTGCCCGCACTACACATTGGCCACCGACTTGAATCGGATTGAAATTCTTCTCCCAGTTCGCGTTCCAATTTTCCTGTTCGATTTCGTTGAATACATAATCAATCGTAAACAGAGCATTATCTAAGACCTGAATCGAATTCAGAATTTCATTGTTCCAATCATCTTTTTGGATGTAGGCCGAAATACCTTCCTTGTTTTCTACAAAACTTTCAAACCCTGCTTCGCCTAGTTCAGCAATCAAAATATCCGATGCTGGTTGCAGAGGGGTTATTTTGAAGTTGTATTCAATGTAGGTAGTGTTAGCCAAAGTTTCGCGTTTAAAAGATTAAAGTTCAAGTCAGCCTTTGGCAAGTTCAAGATTCAATGTAAACTACTTTGAACCTTGAACGAATTCCCGCCGTGGTTTATCCGGAACGGAGACGAAGGGCGGGACTAACAGTTAAATAGCCTTGATGATAGCAACAAAATCATCCGCCACTAGGGCTGCTCCACCAATAAGTCCGCCATCTACATCGGGCTTACCGAAAATTTCTTCCGCGTTGGCAGGTTTTACGCTACCACCATATAAAATAGATACATTGTTGGCGATCGCTGCGTCATAGGCTTCGGTAATCGTTTTGCGAATAAAGGCGTGCATTTCTTGAGCTTGTTCAGGTGAAGCGGTTTCACCTGTACCAATCGCCCAGACGGGCTCGTAAGCTAAAATTATTTTGGTCCAGGCCTTAGGATCTAAAGAAAAAAGTGCGTTTTGCAATTGACTTTCCACAACGCTAAAATGGTTTCCGGATTTACGGTCTTCCAACTCTTCCCCGAAACAGAACATAACCCTCATGTTCTTCTGCAAGGCCGCGGACACTTTCTTTGCTAGAATTTCATCGTTCTCTCCAAAATAAGCGCGTCTTTCCGAGTGCCCAATGATTACCGTGTCGATATTGATATTCAAAAGCATGTCGGCAGAAATCTCACCCGTATATGCACCACTTTCCGCGAAATGCATGTTCTGTGAGATGACCTCGATTGTAGAAGATTCTAAGGTGCGCACCGCGCCCGCTAGGTTTACGAAAGTCGGGGCGACCATTACTTCTGCCTGCGTATCGGGCAGTTTTGCCGCCAATTCTGTAAGAAGTACTTCTGTTTCCCCTAAATTTTTATTCATTTTCCAGTTTCCTGCTACTATTTTGCTTCTCATTTCTTATGTGTTTGTTATTTAGTGTTTGGATTGAAAATATTTCAAGTTTCATTTGAAACCAGAAACTTGAGATTACTCAAATTGCAATTCCCCAAAATCGTTATAATGTACCTTTTGCCCTATGGTACCCTTCTCCAATACCAATACTGCCGGATTAGACCTTACTATAGTTTTTAAGGTCGTCTCATCGGTAAAATAAAATTCAAAGTTTAAATTATGATCCGTGATCAGCTTTTGGGTCTGTTCATTGCTCGAAGCCGACATACCAATAACCTTATAGCCATTCTTGATAGCTCTATCGGTCACTTTTTTCACTTCGAAATACATAGCTTCATTAGTCTTTCTTAAATCATAGGCAATTACCATAACCAATTTAGGTTCTTGTAACAAAGATGCAGCGAAGTCGTCACCATTTTGTTCTAATGTGAAATCGTGTATAGGCGGTTCATAGCCTTTTTGAACTTCTGTCGTTTCTACGTCTATAAACTCCCCTTCTACCTGTGGATAATCCCCTTGTGTTATAATAATCACTTCTTGGCCATTGACCTTAAACTTCCAAGCATAGTCGTAGATAGGCTTTGGAGCATTTTCAGGCACCGTCATGCCTTCTTCGATATTAGCTCCGATTTTATAGGGTCTGAAATCGATTACCGGCAAATGGTTCAACACATGATAAACATAAAATCCGGAAAGTACCAAAGCAAAGAAAATAATCAGACGATTTACCTTTTGAGTGAAAAGAGGTTTGATATATTTTTTTCCTATAAAAAGAAGAATAATCAATACCAGTAGCACGATATCTTTTGTAAACGACTCCCATGGTGTCAGTTTTATAGCATCACCAAAACAGCCACAATCGGTAACCTTATTGAAATACGCAGAATAAAACGTCAAAAAAGTAAAGCCGATAATCATCAACAACAAACTCCAAACTGTAAATTTTACTTGAGAACCTACTAAAAGTAGTACGCCAACAAGAACCTCAAAAACAACAACAATAATGGAAATAGTAAGTGCGTGAGGTTCGAAAAATGGTAAATCTAAGACCCCTTGACTGAAGTACTCTTCCAGTTTAAACGAGAAACCAACGGGATCGTTAAGTTTGATGAATCCGCTGATAATAAAAAGTATACCAACTACCATTCGACTAAGACCAACCAGGTATTTCATATTACGATTTCGTTTTTGCGTCGAGATGAATCATCGCGAAGACTGCATAATTCACCATATCTTGATAATTGGCATCTATTCCCTCACTTACAAGGGTCTTACCTTTGTTATCTTCAATCTGCTTGACACGCAGTAGTTTTTGAATAATAAGGTCGGTCAAGGAACTCACACGCATATCACGCCATGCCTCGCCGTAATCGTGGTTTTTATTTTCCATCAAGGTTTTGGTTGCGGTAACATGAAGATCAAAAAGTTTGACCGCCTCGGAAAGGGATAGATCAGGCTGATCAACAACGCCTTTTTCAAGTTGAATTAGGGCCATTATAGCATAATTGATAATACCGATGAACTCGGATCGTTCGCCCTCATTTACCTTTCGAACTTCGTTTTCTTGTAGACTTCTTATGCGCTGCGCCTTGATAAAAATTTGATCAGTCAAAGACGGGAGCCTCAAAATTCGCCACGCACTACCGTAATCCTTCATTTTTTTTTGGAACAGGTTACGGCATGTTTTAATCACCGCATCGTATTGTTCAGACGTATGCTGCATGGAAATCGTTTCTAATTTGCGTAAATTTCAATCAAAATTTTGAATCACTCAAAGTTCGTGTTTTAAACTTGGTTATTCAAATGATACCATGCCAACTTTATTCAAATATGACAATCAACTGCAAAGGCAATCTTATCGACCTATCGACACCCAAGGTAATGGGTATCTTGAACCTTACCCCAGACTCTTTTTACGATGGCGGAAAGTTTACCGATCAAAGGACCATTTTGAACCAAACGGAAAAAATGTTGAAGGAAGGTGCCTCCTTTATCGATGTCGGTGCTTACAGTTCACGGCCTGGAGCGGATCATGTTTCTGAGGAAGAAGAATTGAACCGGATACTCCCCGTTTTGGAACTGCTACTACTTAAATTTCCTGAAATTATTTTATCAATAGATACCTTTCGAAGCAAGATTGCCAAAAATTGCCTGGAATTAGGTGCGGCTATGATCAATGATATTTCCGCAGGAAGATTAGACGCGAAAATGCTACCGACCATTGCCCACTTCAAAGTACCGTATATAATGATGCACATGCAGGGCGACCCCCAAACTATGCAGCAACGGACTGACTACAACAATCTCGTGGTCGATATTATAAAATACTTCTCAGAAAGGATTGCAGTGGCAAAGGCTATGGGCATTGTAGACCTTATTATCGATCCAGGCTTTGGCTTTGCTAAGACCTTAAACCAGAATTATGAACTTTTGGCAAAACTCGAACTATTCAAAAATTTAAATCATCCCTTGCTTGCCGGACTAAGCAGAAAATCGATGATCTATAAAACTTTACAGACCGATGCCGAAAATGCGCTGAACGGAACTACCGCACTAAATATGGTCGCCCTTATGAACGGAGCCAATATTTTAAGGGTACACGATGTTAAAGAAGCAAATGAATGTATTAAACTCAGTGAACATTTGAAGAGTTAATTATTTTCCTAAATTTACAAAAACACCTCCGACTTGGATTTTCTGAATTTTCTGGAATTTAAGGTTACCGATATACTCGACATTATACTGGTCGCGGTATTGTTATACTATATCTATAAATTGGTTCGAGGCTCGGTCGCAATCAACATCTTTATCGGTATCGTTATCATCTGGGGCTTTTGGAAACTTACCGAGCTTTTGGGAATGGAAATGATTAGTAGCATGGTTGGTGGCTTTATGCAAGTGGGTCTTATCGCTTTGATTATAGTGTTTCAGCAGGAAATTCGAAAATTTCTTTTGATGATTGGCTCTACCAATTTCTCGAACAAACGAAAGTTTATCAAACATTTTAAGTTTTTACGCCAAGATGAGCTAAGTTCCAGTGTCGATATAGATGCTATTTTGTCGGCCTGTGAAACAATGAGTTCGACTAAAACTGGTGCTATTATCGTTATCGAGCGGAGCAACTCGTTAGATTTCATTAAATCGTCGGGAGACAAAATGTATGCGGAGATAAACAAGCCCATTATCGAAAGTATTTTCTACAAGAACAGTCCACTGCACGACGGGGCGGCCGTTATCGAAAATAATTATATCGTTGCCACACGGGTAATCCTTCCGGTTTCCAACGAGCGCAATATTCCCTTACGGTTTGGACTCCGCCATAGGGCCGCCGTAGGAATCACTGAAAAAACCGATGCCCTTTCTTTGGTCGTCAGCGAAGAAACTGGAACTATTTCCTACATCAAAAACGGCGAATTTATAGATTATAGGGATATGGACGAATTGGAAGCACTTGTCAAAGAAGATTTGATTAATTAGGCCACCTCTTCGGCCAAAAACTGCGCTTCATAGAGATTGCTGTAATAACCGCCCTGTTTTAAAAGCTGTTTGTGCGTTCCGGTTTCTACGATTTTGCCAGCATCCATTACGATAATCTTATCGGCCTTTTTAATAGTTGCCAAACGGTGGGCGATAACGATCGAAGTTCTACCTTCGGTGATTTTCTCCGTAGCTCGCTGCATCAATTGTTCGGAATAGGTATCTACGGAAGAGGTGGCCTCATCAAGCACCAAAATACTCGGGTTGCTAACATAGGCCCGCAGAAAGGCGATTAATTGACGCTGTCCGCTCGACAGCATGGTGCCGCGTTCTTTTACATTGTATTGGTAGCCTCCGGGAAGACTAGTAATGAATTCGTCAACTCCTATTTGTTTTGCGGCTTGCTCAATGGTTTCAAGACTAATAGCTGGGTTTTTTAGAGAGATATTGTTAGCAATCGTATCGGCAAAAAGAAAAACATCTTGCAGTACTACAGCAATTTGAGAGCGCAAAGAAGTCAATTTAAAATCTTTGATATCGATGCCATCGACCATAATAGTTCCAGAATTTATTTCGTAAAAGCGGTTCAGTAGATTGATGATGGTCGATTTGCCTGCGCCAGTGGCTCCAACGATGGCGACGGTCTCCCCGGCCTTGACTTCAAAATCGATACCGTGCAGCACTTCCTCTTCCTCCAAATATCCAAAGCGAACAGCGGAAAACTTAATATGACCTTGTACATCATCTTTGACGACCGTGCCTACATCCTGTATATTGCTTTGAGTGTCCAATATCTTGAATACCCGATTCGCGGCCACCATACCCATCTGAAGGGTATTGAACTTATCGGCTATCTGCCGTAACGGGCGGAAGAGCATATCTATTAGAAGTATAAAGGCGAAGATGGTACCGAATTCTTCACGTGCTAGATTCGATACATTTTGAAGTCCCCCGTACCAAACAATTAGTCCCACCGCAATAGAAGAGACAATTTCAGCAATAGGAAAGAAAATAGAGTTGTACCAAACTGTTTTCAGCCAAGCATTCTGATGTTTTTCATTAATGAACCTAAACTTATCACTTTCGATTTTTTCACGGGTAAACAACTGTACGATCTTCATACCCGTAATACGTTCTTGAACAAAAGAGTTAAGATTCGATACCTGTGCCCGCACCTCAGTAAAGGCCACTTTCATAGCTTTTTGGAATAAGCGCGTAGCATACAGAATAACTGGGAGTATCGCAAAAACGATTAGTGCCAATCGCCAATTGATAACCAACATAACGACTCCCGCCACCAACATTTTTAGCAAATCGGCGACAATAACAAAAAACCCCTGACTAAAGATTTCACCGATACGTTGCATATCGGCGACGGCACGAGTAACGAGTACGCCTAACGAAGAGCTATCAAAATACTTCATGCGAAAACCCAACATATGTTGAAAAAGGTTTATGCGGATATCTTTGATTACGGACTCGCCCAACCAGTTAGCGTAGTAGTTAAAAGCGAGTTGGCTGATAACTTGCCCCAAAAGAACTACCCCCATTGCCAAAGTTAGAAACAATAGTTTTTCTTCGTTGCTACTTTTTATCGCATCGTTAATTATTTGCTGAACGATGATCGGAGTCATTACAGCAAAAGCCGAAAGCAAAACCGCTGCCAGGGCAACTGCATAGAACGTCAACCGATACGGTAGGGTATGGGCCAGCAAACGCTTGAAGAGCCTTGTATCAAATGCTTTCCCAGAATCTTTATCCATGTTTTTCCGTAATCTTTTCAGGGTATAGAACCGAGGTCAAATATAATCCTTTTGCGGGTACCGATGGACCCGCTTTTCCCCTGTCCTTGCTATTTATGATCGTTTTAACATCGTCCGGTTTTGATTTCCCTATACCTACCTCTAACAGAGTTCCCACTATGGCTCGAACCATGTTCCGTAAAAATCGATCGGCGGTAATGGTGAAAACCAGTTTATTTTCTTTCTTTTCCCAAACTGCCTTTTTTATGGCGCATCGATAGGTTTTGACATCGGTGTGCGACTTCGAAAAGCATTCAAAGTCTTCAAATTGCAATAAAATAGCCGCAGCTATGTTCATGGATGCAATATCGAGCGGATGCTTTACATAATAAGTGAAATCGGAATAAAAAGGATCTTTCTCTTGAACGATCCAATATTCGTAGGTACGTTCGACCGCATCAAAACGGGCATGCGTACCATCGGAAACTTTAAAAATCGCTTGAACCGCAATGGCATCAGGAAGCAGGGCATTTAATCGATATACCAAATCGGTCGTATCTTCAATTTCATCCGATTCAAAATGGGCGAGCATCTCTTTGGCATGCACGCCGGTATCGGTTCGGCCTGCAGCCGTCAAATCAACAGAGTGTCTTAAAAGTCTAGAAAAAGCCGCTTCAAGAACCTGTTGTACAGTAATCGCATTGGGCTGCTTTTGCCAACCGTGATAGGCCTTACCGAAGTATGAAAATTGAACGAAATATCTCAAAGGGTTTCTTTAATTTTACGGGGATAAAGTTAACGCTTCTGTTTTTTAGACAAAAGAATTGGCAGTTATACTATTTTCAAAATAATCTGTTGTTTCAAGTTTCGGTGGTTTAGGGTTTGGCGGACTTTAGATGTATTCAACCTGAAACTATTTAAACTAAAAACCTTTCAAAAAGAATGACCAAAATCCTGCTCCTTTCCGATACACACTCTCACATTGACGAAACGATTATAAAATATGCCAGTCAATCGGATGAGGTTTGGCACGCAGGGGATATCGGAAGTTTAACCGTTACCGATGCTTTACAAAAAATAAAACCTATTCGGGCGGTCTATGGCAATATAGACGACCACATTATTCAAAAAGAATTTCCCCTGAACGATCGTTTTCAGTGTGAAGATGTCGATGTTCTAATGACTCATATCGGCGGCTATCCTCCAAAATATAATGCTAGAACACGAAAAGAAATCCATGAAAACCCGCCTAAACTTTTTATCTGCGGCCATTCACATATTCTTAAAGTGATGTGGGACAAGAAACTTGGGGTATTACACATGAATCCCGGAGCATGTGGTAAATACGGTTTTCATCAGGTACGGACAATGCTTAGGTTCACAATCGAAGGAAAGGACATTAAGGATTTAGAGATTGTGGAACTCGGTAAGCGTTAAAAAGTAAAAAATGGAACATGCCCACGACGTTCCCTAAATTGTCAACATGTTCTTTCCCATATATTTGGTAGAAAAAGCAACCTCCTTATGAACTTACAAGATGGGCCTATTTGTTCTTTTTTTATGACGCAAAGCGAACAGAAATAAACAAAAGCAACATATCTTTTCTTTTTATCAAAAGGCGCAAATAATGGCATGGCAAATCCTACTGATTCAATTAAGTATATTACCTGACAGCCAATAGAGAATAATAAAAACAACGATTACCCCAAAACAGCCGCATTTTCCGCCACCTATTTTCTTGGCACCCCAACCGGCCAGTAAGGCCCTGATTAATTTTTTCATAACTATAAAATTCATTAAAAATAACTGAAAAAAACCTTCCGGCCATTGAAATTTACTTTTGGGCTAAACCAAAAAGCAAATGAACGAGATTGAGTAAGATAATCAAACGTAAAAAACCCGGGAACTACCCCGGGTTTAACGCACTAATACTACTAAGATGTTAGGTTTATCGTAAACGATCAACAGATTTTATGAGATCCTCGTCCTTTTTGATGGCCCTGTTGGCCAAGACCAAAAAAACAATAGAAACTACAGGAATCAGCATCCCAATACCCTTCTCTGAGACCAAGGTCTCTCCAGATAAGTTTAGCGATCGGTAAACGAAAAATCCTAGTAAAAAAAGATTAAATATGAGGTTCAATCTGTTCATCACAAATTGATTTTTTCTGTTTTTAAAAAGTACTATGGCAATTAATGCCAATACGGCCGAAGCATAAAAGGCAATAGATATGAAAATCTCGTTTTTTGCGAAAATTTCGTTACCACTGGCATCGGACCAGAGGTTTACCCAAAAAGGAAGTATTCCTGAAATAAGGATTACAACGAGCAGATAAACGGTCTGTATTCTTTGAATCATTGTAAATATGGCATTTCCGACTGCAAAAATACAGGTCTTTTTGCAAAAAAACGATGTCGTGTTGAAAATAATTTGTAATATTGTTCCGTTATTAGTTATAGCACTTACCTAAAGGGGCATCTATCCCCAGTAATACCCAAATAATAATACACTTCTTACTATTCACATAGACTTATAATTTATACGATATTTAATGTTTGAGATTTCAGATTTAAAAGCAAAAAAGCTACCTGAACTTCAGGAAATTGCGAAAGGACTTAACGTACCGAAATACAAGACCCAAAAGAAATTGGACCTTGTATACCAAATTCTAGACGTACAAGCTTCCAACCCAAAAGTAGTAGCCGAGGTTACTTCAACAAAAATAGAAAATAAACCAAAGCCAAGACCTAGGGCTCCAAGAGCCAAAGTCACAGCACAAAAGAAAGAACAGGAAACAACCAGTATACCTGCTGTTACAGACAAGGTTGAAACCGACATCAAAAAAGTTGAAACCGACGTCAAAAAGGTTGAAACGGATAACAAAAAGCCTCGGCCTAGACCACAAAACACAAACACCGGCCCGGTCAAAAAAGAACAGAACACCAACCAAGGCCATAAGAACCAAAACAACGGTAGCCCAAACAAAAATAGTCGAAATCAAAAAAACAGTTATGATAAAAGCAATTTTGATAAAGACCTAAAGAATCGCTACAAAGAACCGGAATTCGAGTTCGACAGTATTATCGAAAGTGAAGGTGTACTTGATATTATGCAAGACGGATACGGGTTTCTACGTTCTTCCGATTACAACTATCTATCTTCTCCCGATGATATCTACGTGTCGCAATCGCAAATTCGTTTGTTCGGCCTTAAGACAGGTGACACGGTTCTAGGTAATGTACGGCCACCCAAAGAAGGGGAGAAATATTTTCCCCTGATTAAAGTTAATAAAATCAATGGAATCGACCCACAAGTTGTGCGAGATCGGGTTTCTTTTGAGCATTTGACTCCTCTTTTCCCAGAGGAAAAATTTAATATCGCTGATCGTCAAAGTAATATTTCGACGCGTATTATCGATTTATTCTCCCCTATCGGAAAAGGCCAAAGGGGCATGATCGTTTCACAACCGAAGACAGGTAAGACGATGTTATTGAAAGCGGTCGCCAATGCAATTGCAGCCAATCACCCTGAAGTCTACCAGATTATTTTGTTGATCGACGAACGCCCTGAAGAAGTTACCGATATGCAGCGCAATGTTCGTGGTGAAGTTGTGGCATCTACCTTTGATAAAGAGGCTACAGAACATGTGCGTGTTGCGAATATCGTATTGGAAAAAGCAAAACGTCTGGTCGAATGCGGTCACGATGTGGTTATTCTTTTAGATTCCATTACACGTTTGGCAAGAGCATACAACACGGTACAACCCGCATCCGGTAAGGTACTTAGTGGGGGTGTCGATGCGAATGCGCTACATAAACCAAAACGTTTCTTTGGTGCGGCACGTAATATTGAAGGTGGGGGATCACTGACCATTATTGCTACTGCATTGACCGAAACAGGATCCAAAATGGACGAGGTTATTTTTGAGGAATTCAAAGGAACTGGTAATATGGAGCTACAATTAGATCGCAAGATTTCGAACCGAAGAATTTTTCCTGCTATCGACCTGACTTCATCAAGCACACGTAGAGATGATTTGCTGTTAGATGACAATACTATTAAACGCATGTGGATCCTACGCAAATACTTGGCGGACATGAACCCTGTAGAAGCTATGGAATTTATAGAGCAGCGTATCAAACAGACCAAAAACAACGAAGAGTTCTTGTTGACGATGAATCAATAAGCTTTCGCAAGCACGCAGACGGAAAGATTCAATACCTATAACAATTGGGGTAAATCCCAAACTCCAATTTTGATATTGGAGTTTGGGATTTTTTTTAGTCATAATTCGCCCCCACAACTTCAAAGAACCGTAGCTGATTCTCGTGCCAATTCCATAGGAAAATAAACTTTATATTGCAAAAATGTAAAGGAATTCCTAAAAATAAAGATGAAGTATCGGTATTTTCAAATATCTTTAGCGTGCAAAAAATAGCCTCCCCCCAAATTTTGCACGAAAAATTGAGTACCATCAAAAACCTTATGTCATGAAAAAAACGCAAAAATTTGTATGCAAAAGTATCACCATGTTGCTACTAGTTTTCATTTACAGTTGTGGAGTAGATAATAAAATACAGGAATGCCCAGAATGTGATTGTCCAGTCGCCGATGAAAGCTACGATAACGGAATAATTTTTCCGGATAAGGCCCAAAAACTTTATGGTAATTATGAAAATCGTCGTGCAGGGCTTATTCAAGATTATGAAGATGCCATCGATGAAGAGAAAGATGGTGAAAAAGGGCAAAAACAGAAAAGTCAAAACCAATCTGGTGAAAACAATGACGAAACAGATAGTGGTAAATTTAAGGTTGCGAGATACGTTTCATATGATTATGAGGATTTAAAAAAATATTTGGCCTATATCGAGAACGAGGCTACACTCTCTGGAGAAGAACTCTCTACAATGCGATTTTATTTTGCCAATTACGCCAACGAACAGAAGTTTAAAGATGGTAAACCTGTATTACACCCGAGACAGAACTCGATTATGATGTCGCCAACAGTAAGTAGAGCTGATGAAGATCACATGTTCTATACTACAGATGGTGTCGATGGGAAGCGAAAAATCGTTCTTTTAGACAATGATTTTAAAAGAAGACAAGGCGTAGGGGCAACTCAAGAACAGTCAGATTCTAAAAGTGAAGCTTCTATGTTACCAACTTTTTTGCCGCCTTCAAGCACGGCATTAATGGCTGCTCCAAGAAGCACGACCAAAAATGAAGGTCACTCAAACCCTTAATTATAATCTTCTGGATTTTTATATTTTTTTAGTTAACTATAGTTAGCCTGTGCCTTTGATTTACTTTGATTTTTTTTTAAAAAACTCTTTGGTACCTATTTATGGTATTACTTTATTGATGTCTCTAATTAAATACCCAAAATATTATGAATCAATTTTAAAGTACCTACCCATTATTTTTATTTATACCCTTTTAAATGAATTTTTAGGCCTTCTTATTAATGATTACGAAGAGTTCAGTATAATATCAAATAATTTTTATGTAGACTATAATTGGTTAATCTATAACCTTTATATGGTAATATTTTATTTATACTTCTATTATGTTTTCCGTTCTTATGTCGCAAGTAGTAGAGAAAAAATGAATATACTATATGGAGGGATATTTTTTTTACTTGTTTGTATTATAAACGCTTTTGTATATAATTTTAGTAAGATTCCTCAAGTATATAGCTATGTTGTGGGAGGTTTGGTACTAATTTACTGTTCCATTCTATACTTTAAAAAATTCTTTTCCATACCCAAAGAATTTGTCATTAAGGAAGATATTCTGTTTTGGCTGAGTGTTGGATTATTAATTTTTTATATAGGCTATCTGCCTATCAAGGTCATACGTTATGTATATACAATGGAAGGTTTAGCGTCTCCTTTAATAGTCAAGCGAATCCATTTATCTCTGATCATTATCAGTTATAGCTGCTTTATCATCGGTTTCCTAAGAATGAAAAAAAGATTCATCAAATAACGGTACTCAGGTATAGACATAAAAACGCCCCGATGGCAGGTACCATCAGGGCGTTTTTAATATTATTTATAACGAATCTTACAGCGCAGCTACGTGTTTTTCCAATTTGCTTTTCAAGTTGGCCGCCTTGTTATCGTGAATGATATTACGCTTTGCCAATCTATCGATCATGCTGACAACACCAGGCAACAAAGCCTCCGCATCTTTTTTATTCTCCTCGCCTCGTAATTTTTTGATTGCGTTACGCGTAGTTTTATGCTGGTAGCGATTGCGAAGTCTAACGACTTCGTTTCTTCTGATTCTTTTTAATGCCGACTTGTGATTTGCCATCTTTCTTAACTTGTTATAATTTTTTAAAATTCTTCTTCGCTAATCCTCTTCGAACTTTTTTGTAGCCCGTAGGGGAATCGAACCCCTGTTACCA
>CAZRIE010000050.1:17412-29169 GCA_964600075.1 uncultured Flavobacteriaceae bacterium | reverse complement strand
GTAGGCATTCCCAGCTCCGGGAATAAGTATCGAAATATCTTTGTGGGTCAGTTGATCGACATATTCTTTTATCGGGGTAGAAGGGTAGCCAATATCCCAACCGGTTCGTTCTTCATGATACCTTTGCGTCCAGTAGTTTTGTTCTTCGGGGTTTTTCTGCATTGAACTCAATTCTTGGTCATAAACTTCCAGGTACTGTTTTGGTAATTAAAAACAGTGCCTTTTTCTCTTTTGGTAGCTCCATTGAGAACTCCCTCGCTATTTGAATCGACGTGTAATTTTGTCCATGAGAAGTCACCTTTTTCATAATCGAAGGTTTCCCCATCATCGTCGTATAACATAAATGTTCCTTCGGAAGTACCGTAATGTCGTATTTCCAAATCCAGTTTTTCTCCGTTTTTGGGACTGTGTAATCGTTCAGAAATTAAGGGAATAAGGCCGCCATCCTTTACAAAAAGAGGAATTTCATTCAATTTGGCAGTTACTTGTACGATTTCGCCGGCACCAACGAATTCACCTGAATAAAAATCGTACCACTTTCCTTTCGGCAGAATAACTTCCCGCGAGGTTTGCTCCGCAAATAGGGGAGCGACCAATAGGTTGTCCCCGAACATGAATTGATCGAGAATCTCTTTTCGGGTTGCCATTTTATATGGATTTTTGGTGTCGTCCAGCTCTCCTTCGATAATTTCCTCATTTACGGAAAAACCGTCAACGAGGGGCATTGGCCTAATAGGGGGCGTTCCGTTAAAATGATAATCGGCAAAAGTGGAATATATATAGGGTAGAAGCCGCATGCGTAGCATAGCTATTTTCTTAACTTCGTCGTAGACCTCTGGATACGACCAAGGCAGAGTACCGCTTGACCAAGCATTGATCATGGCCATGGGCGAAAAGCAAACGGATTGCATCCTTCTTAGCCATTCCTCTCCAGTTTTAGAACTACGTACTTCCGGTGTCCATAGAACCCCTGAAAATCCAGAATTTACCAAGGCAGTTATAAAATCCTCATGCTTGTAATAATCATTATAGATAACAAAGGGAAAACGTGATGCTCCTGCGTTTGAACCTCTTACGAGACCGTAGGTGCGCTCATTTTTCTCGTGGTATAACTCAGCAATCATTTCTTGTAATAGCACCGCATAGACCTGTCGCATTTGTTCTGCATCAATTTCTGATGGAAAAGTGGCCGTATCGGGCCAAAGCCAAAAATCATAACCATCTACCTCGTCGATTTTCAAGCCTGATACACCAATGTCCAATTGGTTTTCTTTGTAGAAATCGGCAAAGATTTGCCGGGCTTCCGGTAACGTATAGTCGGGTACTATTCCAGACCAAACGCTGTGTGAACCGGAAAGTGGCAACATCTTTTTATACAATTTTGCTTTCGGGGCAATAAAGGGATTGACCCATAAATTGGTTCGTATACCTTTGTTTAGAAGATTATTTACGAATTTTTTTGGGTTTGGAAATCGCTTATTGTCCCATTCATATGAACAGGGATACGACATATTCATCCAACCTGGTTCGAGACCTATAAAATCGAGAGGGAACCCCTTTTGCTCGAATTCCTCTGTCAGTTTCAATACTTCGTCAGAAGAAAATTTTGTATTTGTTCTATAGGTAAAACCCAAGCCCCATTTGGGGGGCAATACCCCGCCACCGGAGTAGAGGTTGTATTTGCGAACCACATCCATAGGTGTTTCACCATTAAATACCAATAGCTCGGCATTGGTGTCGGGTATTACGATTTCGACCATATCGGATGCGGGTCGACTGTCCCAGTTTTCATCAGTATTACGGTCACGCACAACGGGTTGGTTTGGGCTATCTACACGTACCGAAGTGCCTACATAAACAGTAATATAGCGCGCAGAATTTATGAGTACCCCATAGCCATTACTTGAAACGTAAAACGGAACCGGGGCGTGGGTTCTACCATCATCACGACCCCCGTAATGATCCATTCTTAAGTTATAAATATTCCCCCGTCGGTTTACGGTCTTGAAATGTAGACCAAGCCCATAGATTTGTTCTGTTTTATCCAAGGGAAGTTGTACGTAAATTTTATTGTTTTCCTTTCTGATTTTAATCAAGCTCGTATCCAACGGAAATTCCTTATTTGGAAATTGGTTCAACCTGTCTATTTTTGGTTCAATATTGGCGGCTTCCAATAGATTGAGGCCTTGCTTTTTTCCAACGGAAAGTTTCCAAATGCCATTGGCCAATTCTTTCCAATCTGTTTTTTCCGACACAATAGCTTCTTTTTTACAGGAAAAAAATAGAAATAGCATACTTAGTATTAGGATGTTTCTCATTGTATACAATTATTGATTAGTAGCATTTTTGGCAATCTCACCTAATTTGGCATCGATTTCATCTTTTGATATCCACTTTCCTTGCCTCATCACCCCAGAAAGTTGTTGCAGCGCATCTAAATTTTCAAGCGGATTGGCGTCGACTAAAATCATGTCGGCTTCCAGACCTTCCTTGATTTCACCAAAGCTATTTTCCATACCCAAGAATAGTGCTGGGTTTAGGGTTCCCGATTGGATAATTTCTAAAGGAGTCAACCCGGCTTTCTCCATACCGTCGATTTCGTGGTGGATGGAGAAGCCTGGTACATTGAAAAGCTGGGGTGCATCGGAACCCAGTAACATACCATGCCCATCGTCTTGCAGTTTTTTGAGCAGTTTTTTGCGGATGCTATCGAACCGTTGCCATTTCTCTTTGTTAAAGCCTGTACTGGAGGCATTAGATTCATCTTTGCGCCTTTTCCAGTCCACTAAAGTTGAAGCTGGCATATATTTCATTTCTGGTTGCTTTAGAAGTTCGTCGGAACTGATCGGGGCGAACCATCTTTCGAAAAGGCTCTGGGTAGGTACTATCCAGACCTTGTTGGTTTTGGCCAATTGCACCAATTCATCGATTTTTGTACAATCGGTCAAATCAGTGAAATTGTAACCGAAAAACCCATTATCCGTTGGTTTTACGTTTGCTGATTTGGGCACCAGACCCTCCAAGAAACCGTCTACATGGTCTATTGAAGCATAGTTGCTCTCCAAAGCATGGCGGATGCCTACATCAACGGGAACATGGCCTGCAAAGGGAATACCGACCTCATTTGCCGTTCTTACGATTTCATCAAAGACTTCCAATTGAATGCCGGGATGTATTTTCAGAAAATCATAATCATCGTTTTTATAAGTGGCTACTTTTTCTTTTGCCTCTTCAGGAGTTTGAACTGAATTGCCGTTTAAAGACGGACTTGAAGTAAATATCCGCGGGCTTAAAATTTCACTATTCTTTGCTTTTTCCCTTAAAACCAAATGGGTAGGGTCGCCGAGCATTCCCCTAATAGTAGTTATCCCGTTCGATAGGTATAGGAATAAGGTTTCTTCGATACGCTTAGCATCGGTTGAAGGTGGTGGAATATGGGCGTGCATTTCCGCAAGGCCGGGGATGAGATATTTGCCTTGTCCATCGATTTTCTTGGCAAAGGCATCGAGGTTTCCAACGTTTTTCGAAATTTTTTTTATTTTTCCAGAGTCGACAATAACCTGTCGATTTTTCAGAACCTTTCCCGAACGTACATTTACGATATTTGTATTTGAAATTAAAGTTGCGGTTGAGCTGGCTTTTTCTTGGGCATGACTGCAAGCTACCAGTAGTGTTGCCAATACGATGTAGACTCCCTTTTTTATAATGTGTCGATTAGTTTTAAATTTTCGATTCACAATTCTTAAAGTTATTTTTTGTAAAAGCAAAATACTGCTAAAGAAGAGTTTAGATAACTTCGAAAACATGCTGTCAATTCTAATTTAGATAGATGGAAGATAAAAAGAATTACCGATTGATGATTCTCCTTAGCGCGATAAAAACCAATATCAGAAAAGAATATCCAATAAAAAATGGAATAATGTACTCCCGAAAATCTAAGGCCAACATCAACCCGATAATCAAGAGCTGAAAGCCGAGACCGAAGGTGGAGACAGCCGTCATAAACCAATTTGGTAGATTTTTGCTCTCTATTGCTCCACGGTCCATTTGGTAGATTATTTTATCAAAAAGCCCGTATAAGATATTATATATACCAAAGAGGATATTCACATTGTGCTGGTTTTCTCCAGGCATTGCTTTAGGTACTTCATGCTCAAAGACACGGCTGGTAGTATCTCCGTTATGTTTGTTCCTAAGTATGACGTAATAATAATTATACAAGGTGCCCTGTAATTGTAGCCCGAAAAATGCCAAAAAAGTTTGAAATAAAGAACCGTTGGTAACATACCAAATCGTTAGTAGGTTTAGGGCGTTCAAAATGATGTCTGAAACCGAATCTAAGTATCTTCCGGTATATGAAGGTGTTTTCTTTATTCTCGCAAGTTCACCGTCCGCCGCATCTAGCACAGATTTCATTATCAGAAAAAACAAAGTGGTCCAGTAGAATTGGTTCAGTATACATACGATGGCAAGTAGACCTGCGACAACAAATGCCAAAGTCACGTGAACAGGAGTAACAGATGTATTTTTTAACGATTTTGCAATTACTTTCGCAACGGGCCTTCCATAATCGGATAAATCGAAGAATTGATTTTCCTTGGGTAATTTTGACATTTTATTACCAAAAGCAAAAAGAAAACCGGGAACGAAAACACGCTGGCCCAAACACTGCTTGCTGATGCAAAAGTAAGGTTAAATTTATACTTTAATAATATATTTATACTATCGACCGCCCCTTGATTTGATACCGACCTTACACAACCTAACAATTTCAACAATCCTCTTTTGACGGGTATCATCTCTTTTGGCCTGATTGAGCCAATAGAGATAGCCTTTGCGCTGACCTCTCGTGAAGACCTGATAATTTGCAAATGCTATTGAATTTTTGTCGAACGCTTTTTGGAGTCCCTCTGGAATGACCCCGTTTTCAACATCGTCCAAAGCCGACCACGAACCATTTTCTTTTGCCACTTTAATACCTGTAAGCCCGCTATTGTGCATCAGCTCCTTGGCGGTAAGCTCTTTGATATGATTTTTGTTGATTCTGCTCCAGACACTTTTTGGTTTCCGAGGGCAGAAATATTGTCTTCTTTTTCCATTACCCAGACTCTTGACTGTGCTATCTATCCAGCCGTAGCAAAGAGACACGCGAACTGCCTCTTCCCAGCGCATACTATCATTTTCATGTTCGATTTTATAAAAAATCAAATAAATACCCTCTTCTTGGGTATGGTTTTCTTGGAGCCAATCGCGCCATTCAACATCATTTTTGAAATAGTATTCTTTAATATTCTTCATTCTTATTGATAATTCTTACCACATGTCGAAAATAAGTTTTCTTCAACAAATGAATTTAGGCGTATTAAATCCTAATGATTAAATTTAAGGTTTGTTTTGAATTATATTACAGACTTTTAAATTTTCCCCATGAAAAAAAGCGCCCTCATTCTTGTTATAATTTTCGGTCTTGTACTTGCAAACTGCGGAAATAAGAGAGACGGAAAACCTAAAGTTTTGGTCTTCTCAAAAACTATGAGATGGAATCATAAATCTATTCCCGCAGGTCTGGCGGCAGCACAAAAAATGGGTGCCGAGAAGGGTTTTGCCGTTGACACGACCAAAAATGGCGAACTATTCAATGAGGATAATTTAAAACAATATTCCGCCATTATATTTTTAAGTACGACCCTTAATGTACTCAATGGTAAACAAGAAGCCGCTTTCGAACGGTATATTCAAGCGGGTGGCGGATTTGTCGGTATTCATTCCGCCGCCGATACAGAATATGACTGGGGGTGGTAAACTAAATTGGTAGGGGCACAGTTTCAAAGCCATCCGGCCGGTACACCCGAAGCCGATTTCATTATCACGGACCAGAATTTTATTGCGACAGAGTATTTTACCGACTCAGTTTGGCACAGGACCGACGAACTATACAATTATAAAAATATAAACCCCGATGTCAATGTGATTATGACGGTTGACGAATCGACCTACGAGGGAGGCGAAAATGGCGATTATCACCCCATAGCATGGTACCATGAATTCGATGGGGGAAGGGCGTTTTATACCGGTGCTGGGCATACCAACGAAACTTTTTCTGACGAAAACTTTCTAAAACACCTTTGGGGGGGGATTCAATACGCGATAGGTGAAAACCAGAAATTAGACTATGTCAAAGCGAAGACCCAAATACCGCCCGATCTCGACCGCTTTTCCAAAAAACAATTGGTCCAAGGTGAGTTCTTTGAGCCTATCGAAATGACCGTACTTCCGAATAATGACGTACTTGTAGCCCAAAGAAGGGGAGAAATAATGCATTACGATGCAGCAACCCAAGAATTAAAGCAAGTCGCCTTGTTGCATGTCTATGACAAGACCTTGCGAACCAAAGGCGTAAATGTTGAAGAGGGTTTGATGGGCCTTCAGAAAGACCCCGATTACGAAACCAATCACTGGGTCTATGCTTATTTTAGCCCTACAGGAGATAATTGGGTCAATAGATTATCTCGATTTAAGTTTAAGGATGGCGTCTTTGATATAGCCTCTGAACAAGTAATTCTTGATGTTGATTCGCAACGTGAAATTTGTTGCCATACCGGAGGCTCCATTGCATTTGGTCCTGATAATCTATTATATCTTTCCACAGGAGATAACTCAACACCATTCAATGATAAGAGTTCCAAATATGTGCTCAATGGCTATGGCCCTATAAATGATCTGCCCGGTAAAGAACAGTATGATGCTAGGCGTTCTTCAGGAAACACGAACGATTTGCGTGGTAAAATAATCCGTATAAAAGTAAAAGAGGATGGTAGTTATGACATTCCAGAAGGTAACTTATTTGCGGAAGGCACTGCCAAAACACGGCCGGAAATCTATACCATGGGACATCGTAACCCGTATCGAATTTCGGTGGACCCGAAAAAGGGCTATGTGTATTGGGGCGATGTTGGCCCCGATGCCCGTGAAGATAAATTTGAGACTCGCGGTACCAGGGGTTATGATGAAGTAGGCCAGGCGAGAGCGGCGGGCAATTTCGGATGGCCATTATTTGTGGGCGATAATCAACCTTATGTAGATTTTGATTTCGAAACTGGGGAAAGCGGTATAACCTTTGATCCTGCAAAACCAATCAATGATTCAAGAAATAATACCGGCCTTCGTGAATTGCCAGCGGCCCAACCAGCCATGGTATTTTACCCGTACGCCGATATAAAAGATTTTCCGCAGGTGGGTTCAGGTGGTAGAAATGCCATGGCGGGGCCGACCTATTATTCCGATTTGTATATAAATGGCGGTGGTCTTCCCGATTACTTTGACGGAAAGGTAATTATCTACGATTGGATACGCGGCTGGATGAAAGCCGTATCACTATTCGAAGATGGAACTTTCAATAAAATGGAACCTTTTGCATCGGACATCGAAGTGAACAGTCTTATCGACATGGAAATGGGTCCCGATGGAAGGCTTTATCTGTTGGAGTATGGTAGCGGATGGTACACCAAAAATGATGATTCTTCTTTGAGTTATATTGAATACAACGGTGGTAATCGACCACCGATTATCGATAATATGATCGTTGACAAGACCTCGGGAAAATTACCGCTCACCGTTACTGCGAAGATAAAAGTAAGGGACCGTGAAAACGATACCATGAGTTATGTTTGGGATTTGGGCAATGGTGAAACCCAAAATACCAAAACTCCTGAGATTTCATATACCTATGTCGATGCAGGGAAGTATAAAATCTCTGTTGAAGTGAATGACGCTAAAAACGACTCCGCCCAAAGTGATGCGGTTTCCATTGTTGCCGGAAACTCGAAACCGGAAGTAAGCATCGATTTGAAAGGTGGAAATTCTTCCTTTTTTACGGAAGGTGTTCCGGTGAAATATTTAGTGTCGGTGACCGATGCCGATGGGGGAACTATAGATGAATCGAATGTTTTTGTCTCGGTAGATTATTTGGAAAGTCTTGACGAAGTCAATAAGTCCCTCGGCCACCAACAGGTATCCGCCGCAGTTATGGGGAAAGCATTGACACAAGGCATGGATTGTAAAACTTGCCATAAGGAGGCCGAAGCTTCCATAGGTCCGAACTACAGAGATGTTGCTAAAAAGTATCAAAAAGTGTCCAGTGCAAAGGCCTATCTAGAAAAGAAAATAGTCTACGGTGGTGCAGGTGTATGGGGCGAAGTCAATATGCCCGCCCACCCGAACATCACCAAAGATGAAACCCGACAAATTGCCGAGTATATTATGTCATTGGCCGAAAGTTCGGTAAAACTCAAATCCTTGCCCATTTCGGGAACAATAAAACCACAGCCCGTTAAAGGAGCAAACGTAATGGTCATCACAGCAAGTTACACCGATAATGGAGCGGAAGGTGCTATTCCGTTAACAGGTGTAAAGTCAGTGGCTTTGCAAGCGAAGTAGTAGCTGCAAACATCTGTTAGGCTTTTATGTAGATTATTATCTTGGCACATAAAAAAGGGGTTTGGTTTTAAAAAGCACCTCCCTTTTTTGCCTTAAGCCCGCTCTTAAAATACTCCACAGGCCCGGCTCCGGGATTGGCAGGCTTCAAGAAGTTATATTTTTTATCTATTGGGGGATGTGGGCCCAATATCAGCCAGACCCGGTTCGATTTCAGTATAAAGCATCGTCAATTCGTTTAGTTTCTCTGGAGAATTAGAAGCCAAATTATGTAGTTCGGTCGGATCTTCTTTGATATTATATAGTTCCCAATCACCACCATTGAGGCGAACAATTTTATAATTTCCACTTCTGAACATTCGAAACCTGTCAAGGCCGGAAATAAAGTAATCGGGTTCTTCGCGTTGTTCACCCTTAAAGATAGGAAGCAACGATTGTCCATGTAGCGGTAACGTAGAATAGCCATTGATGGAATCGGGATACGAAGCTCCCAAAATATCCAGAAAAGTAGGTGCAATATCTACTACATGGCCTGGTTGATGTGTAAAGCTGTTCGGAGCAATTTTATCCGGCCAATACGCAATAAAGGGCGTATGACTGCCACCTTCATGGCCACATTGTTTGTACTGCCTGTAGGGCGTGTTGCCTAAATTGGCCCAAGTACTTCTTAAGCTCCAATACGAATTTGCTGGACCGGGTTGCACGTCTTTTATTTTGTTTGTGTAAAATGGGCATGAACCGTTATCAGCCAAAAAGAGAACGAGTGTGTTATCCAGCTTTCCGCTTTCTTTTAATTTGTCCAGCACCCGACCTATATTTTGATCCATGCGGTCTATCATGGCCGCGTAAACTGACATCTCTAAATCAAGCGAATCTTTTTCTATATCGGAAAGCCCTTCCCAAGGATAGTAATCTGTGTAGCTCGGCACTAATGGCCCTCTTGAGGTATTCAGGTTTCCTTCAGGCGGGCTTAGATCGGTATTCTCTGGGAGTACCTCTAATTGCTGCATTTTTTGAAAGCGCTCTTGCCGTAAGGCATCCCATCCCCTTAGGTATTTTCCTCTATACTTCGCGATATCTTCCGGTCTCGCTTGCAGAGGGTAATGTGCCGAATGGTAGGGGAGGTACAGAAAAAAGGGATTATCCTCTTGAAATGTATCCTCAAGCCAGTCGATGGCATAATCGGTTATAAAGTCCGTCTTGTACATAGGCTTCTGCCTGTGCGCTATAGCATCTGGTTTTATCTGTTTTCCATCCAAATAAAAAGGGCGTTCGAAACTTCCGCTCGGCGGTAAAAAATATTCCGTGGTTGCCCAAAAATAAAAAGACTTGTCAAAAACGTTCTCCGCTTTACAATAGTCTGGCACCCAATTATCGAAATGCTCCTTTCCGCTCATGATATTCGTGTAACCGGCATTTTTGGTAAGCTGGGCCAAATGTACGGCCCCATTCCCTCCGCTATACAAGCCTGTCAATAATGACGATCTCGTGGGATTACATTTCGCCATATTGTAAAAAGTGGTGAAACGGAGCCCCTGCTGGGCAAGAAAGTCTATGTTGGGTGTCTTGATTTCACTGCCATAAGCACCGATATCGGAAATGCCGATATCATCTGCCATAATCAAAACAATATTGGGCTTTTGAATAACCTTTTCCAGTTTTTTAGCATCGTTTTCGGCACATGAAGACAACAAAGCTACTATGAATAAACAATAAAAAAAGTTGCAGAATGACCGATACTTCATGATGTAATTTTTTGCGTGGGATAGACGATATGATCGAATTATATGATTATCTCAAAATTTACTGCATCAGTTTGCTATCGATATAATAATTTATATCTACCGTAAGTGTCGATACATCTCCTTTCATTGCAAGGGTACTCCAGTCCGCGGTTGGGGAAAGGGAATGCACCTTACGATCTACCGTAATTTTAATGGGCATATCAAATCCATCAACCACATTGGCATACCTGAATTTTAACGAATCACCATCGGTTTTATATTCAAGAACAGGAATCTTGGCAGTTCTTAGATATTGATCGAAAACTTTCGAAAGGTCCATTCCGGATTTTTCTGACATGTAGTCCTCTATTTGTTTTGTGGTTACGGTCTGATGGTAAAACTCTTTGTTCAGGCCTCGCAAAATTTGCCGCCACTTTTCATCATCGCCCACTAATTGTCGAATGGTATGCAACATATTCGCTCCTTTGTAGTACATATCTTTCGATCCTGTGGCATTTACATCGTACGGCGCGATTATGGGTTTGTCGTTCACGATTTTTGCCCGTGTACCGATAACATAATCTGCGGAGGCTTCTTTACCATGATGATAATTCAGGAAAATGTTTTCCGAATAGGCGGTAAAGCCTTCATGTATCCACATGTCGGCCATATCTTTGTACGTAATGTTATTGGCGAACCATTCATGGCCAGCTTCATGAATGATCAAAAAGTCGAATTTTAGTCCCCAGCCTGTACCGGAAAGATCTTTGCCGAGATAACCTTTCATATACTTATTTCCATAAGTGACAGAACTTTGATGTTCCATACCGAGATAAGGTACTTCGACCAGTTTAAAACTGTCCTCATAAAAAGGGTAGGGGCCAAACCAATGTTCAAAGGCCTTCATCATCAATAGGGCATCTTTGAAATGTACCTTGGCTTTTTCGAGATTATAGCTTAAAACATAATAATCCATGTCCAGAGTGCCTTTTTCACCCTCGTAATTCTCGCCAAAATAAGCATAGTCGCCAATATTGATATTCACACCGTAGTTGTTGATGGGGTTCGATACGAACCAATAAGAGGTATTGGTAGCTTTATCTATTTTTCTAAGTCTTCCGTTGGAGACATTCATAAGCCCTTTAGGGGCTTTGACACTAATCTGCATACTGTCGACTTCATCGTACATGTGGTCTTTGTTGGGCCACCAAACACTTGCGCCCAGACCCTGGTTCGAAGTGGCAACAAAGTCTTTGCCGTTATCGTCTTTTTTCCAAGAAAAACCACCGTCCCATGGCGCACGGACCGCCTCTCTCGGATGCCCGGAATACTTCACGATAATCTCATTGAACTCACCCTTTTTTTGAGGTTTTTCGAGTTGTACAAAATGGGCGTTACCATTGTGTTCGACTTTCAACGCTATACCGTCTTGGGTAACTTTTTCAATTTTCAGTGGAGTTTGCAAATCGACTTGAAGCACTTGCTTGGGTTCAAGCACTTTATAGCGAATGGTATTACTGCCTGAAATAAACTTCTTTTCAGGGTCGACATCAACGTAAAGATCATAATAATTAAGGTCCCACCATTCACGCTCAGGGGT
>CAZRIE010000050.1:9284-17312 GCA_964600075.1 uncultured Flavobacteriaceae bacterium | reverse complement strand
ACGCCTTCTAAGGTGTATTGGGTCGCATCGTTTATATAACGACTATAATCCCAAGTAGGCGAAGTTGTATCCCTCCAATAAATTTTATAACCACTTGCACCCGCTACAGAGCTCCATTGCAATTTTGCGGAAGCTTCTACGATTCCACCAATATTAACTGCCGCCGGTGAAGGCGGAGCCCATGCCAGCGAAGCCAAATTAATGGCGTTTACTGCGGTCAGTTTTTTAGCGTAATCAAAATTGACGTGCTCTAATTTGTCTCCGTATTTAATCCCGTTTTCGGTTCTGATGTCCTGATGTTGTTGTGTGTAATTCTCATGAGCCTCCATAATGCGGATGCCCGCAAAACCTTCATCATTGAATGGGCGGTGGTGTCCTCCGCGACCAAAACGGTCTAGTCGGTAAATAAGCATCGGGTTCATTTCGGGCATATAAGTCTTAGTGGTTTTATGCACATAACGTGCCAATTGTCGAGAAATACCATCGACCTCACCGCCGTAAAACCGCCTCGCTTTACGCTCCCTTTCCGTTTCGGTAGGGGGCACAGGTTCGGAAAATATCCTGAAATCGACATTGCTGATGATTCCATCAACGCCTTTGATGTTACCGATCATATCGTTGTTGAGAATACCGATAATTTCCCAATCGTTTTCCTTAGCGTGGGCGGCCAGTCCTTTGCCGCCGTAAAGGCCTTGTTCTTCACCTGAAAGTCCAACAAAAATAATACTGTTCTCAAAATCATATCTTGAAAGTGCTCTTGCAGCTTCCAAAGTGCCTGCCATCCCACTTGCATTATCATTGGCACCAGGAGAATCTGAAGAAAAATTATTAGGGTCACTGACCCTAGAATCGATATCCCCACTCATAATGATATAGCGGTTCGGGTATTTTGTTCCGCGCTTTACCGCAACTACATTGACCACCCAAACATCCTTTGTAATTCGGTCGTTATCCCCTTTTTTGATGAGGTCTTTTTGATAAGAAACCTCCAAACAACCGTTACAAGTTTTTGAGGTTTTTTCGAATTCCGTTTTTATCCAACGTCCTGCAGCACCGATACCGCGAGTCTGAGAAACAGTATCGCTTAAGGTATGTCGCGTTCCAAAATTAGCTAGTTTGGTAATGTCGGCTTCGATACGTTCTGCAGAGATAGCCTCTATAATCTCATAGATACGCCTATCGGTCTGTGAAAAGGCAGCCATAAAACTTAAGAATACTAAACTAAAAAACAATTTATTCATTCTTGGGCAGTCATTTTTTCTTAGTTCGAAGGCTTAAAAGGCCCATTATCGGCCCGATAGCCAATATAACAAAAAGATAGGTCGAATTTAGTATATCGGTCAAAAACGAAAGTAATTGAATGCTCAGAATACTGATTGCGAACCCGATGCAGTTTACAAGGGTCAGTGCGGTTCCTTTTAGTTCCGTGGGAACGACCGAAGCGACCATACTCGAAAACTGTGGTGAATCTGCTGTTACGGCCATACCCCACAAAACAAATGCCGTAAGAAAAATGTTTGGGGAAAATGAAAATAGCACAGGGGAAATCAAGCAAAATGTGCCCGATATGACTAACGAAACCACCGCCACATTTTTACTGCCGTGACGAAGGGAAAGGTGGCCTCCCAAAATACAGGAAACACCACCAACCACAATAATAATAGATGCCCATAGCGGAACGAAGAGCTCGTGACTACCGTAACTATTGAACGTATGTATTGCGAAAGGTACAAAGCCCCAAAAAGCGTAAAGTTCCCACATGTGGCCGAAATAGCCAAAAGCTGCCTTTCTGAAACTTGGAATTTTGAACAATTCGTGGCCTGCCCGCAACCGTAATTTTTTACTAGGTTTTCTATAAGGTCCGTTGGGTATCAAAGACCACAGGAGTAAACCACCCATTGCTGCAAGTACTGATGTCGTCTTGATGACGGATTCAAAGTCATTGCCGAATTCAAGACTTTTTATCAAATAAGGAAATGCCTTGCCGAACACAAGTGCACCTACAAGATAGCCTAACGCTTTTCCGAGTCCTCTTTCATAGTAATCGGCAGCAATTTTCATTCCTACCGGATAGATTCCCGCCAAGAAAAAGCCAGTACCGAACCGGGCGGTCAACAAACCGCTTTTTGAAATGTTATCGGTCAATAGTACCATGTTGCATGAGGCGGCCAAAAGAGCGCAGACCAAAAATACTTTTGATGGTGAAAAGCGATCGACGATCATTAAAAGGGCAAAAGTCAATGTGCCTACTATGAATCCAAGCTGCACCGATGAAAGAATATAACCGATGAGCTCCGTTCCAAAACCCGTTTTGACCGCTAGTTCATCAACAACGGAATTGCCCGCGAACCAAACCGATGTACAGGCAAATTGCGATAAGATGATGACGGGTAGAATATGTTGGCGTGGCTCCAATTTGACTATCGAATAAAGGTGACCTTGGCGATTTTACCGTTTTTTACCTCATAAATAGCAACGGCGTTGAAAGTGGCACCGTTTGCAGTTACTTTCTCTTTATCGATAACCTTATTGCCGATAACGATTCGGTTTTTTATTTCGCATTTGAGGTCGGGAGTCGAATTAAAAAAATTGGCGTAGTTCTCGCGCATTTTTTCTTTTCCCGTGTAATTTAGTTCGTTCGGAAAATTAAAGACCTGCACATCGTCTGAATATGTATGTAGAAACGCATCGATATCACGGGCATTATAGGCATCGAGCTGATTTTGAACAATACCTGCCGCTGACTGTTCGACCACTAATGAAAGATATTTGCCGTTCGGGCTTACCGCTATGCGACTAATATTGTTAATGCCTTTTTTTTCCAAGCGAAGAAAACGGCCCCATTCATTTTTGGTTTCGGGGTTGATTTCCATTAATATCTTATTGTTCGCCGCTATTATGACATCCTTGCCCAACCAGCATATATCATCAATATTTTCGAACATTTTGGTTATTTTTTTGACATCTCCCGTATTTGGGTTCAAGCTTCGAATTTCCCAATCTTCATTTTCTTTGCTGATAAAGCTGATCAAATTGGAGTCGGGAATTCTGTGCAGCGACCGCCCCACGTTTTTTTGAATAGTGCGATGCGTGCCGTCTGTCAGGTTGGAAATCACCAAATCTAGCCGATCATCTTCGGCCACTGACGAAATCACCATATTTGGATTAAACCATACATGATAGGCCACCTTTATGTCTTTGAGTAGCTCGGTATAGTTGCCGTCCCAAACGGAGTATTCATACAGCCGCTGGAGTCCGGTAGAATCCAAACGAATGGCCGAAGCCGCATTTCTGCCAGGAATCTTTAAAGGTGAGTATTCACTACCTTGTGGCGTATCGGTGACCCATATACGTTTGCCCGAATCGATATCGTACTTGGCGATGTCGGTTTGGCCGTTTCTTGTGGATGAGAATAAGATTGTATTTCCATCGTAAAAAGAGGGCTGATTGTCATAGCCTTCGTTGTTCGATATGTTGCGCGGCTTTACAATTTCCGTTTTTCTATCTACTGTTTTAATATCAAATAGATATACCTCGGTATTTGTCTGTGCATAAACACTTATGGTCAGAAGAAACAATATGGTGGTGAAGCTAGTTTTCATCAAGGTTGTTTTCGTCGTAAGATATGCGGATAAAGGCAAAAAAGTTTGTAGGTTCAGAAAATAATTATGCTTTGCTAGGTCTTTTTATTTGGTAAAACGATTTAGCAAATTACGCACATTTTTAATACTGTCTATATAGTACCGTGCCTGTGTTTTTTGCCGCCCAACTTTAACGGTAACGGCGGTTTCAGGCAGTTCTTGAAACATGAATTCATCTGTCCAGTCATCGCCGATAGCGAATACAAAATCATATTCAGCCTCGGCGTAAACCCGCATCGCGGCCCTGCCTTTGTTTACATTACTGCTTTTGATTTCCATAACCTTATTACCGTTCAGAACGCTAAGGTCATCTGTGCCAATAAGGCTGGTGAGCACAGTACTAAGTTCAGAAGCACGTTTTTGTCCGAAATCAGGATCGGTGTTTCGGTAATGCCAGGCCAATGAATAGTTTTTTTCTTCGACAAAACTTCCTGGGGTACGATCTACAAACGATTCAAGCACAGGTTGTATCTTTTCCATCCAATCCTTTTTTACGTTCTCCAACATCCGGAACTCCTCTCCATCCTTTGATATCCATACTCCGTGCTCCGCGATCATATTATATTTTTTTGGAAGGAACCATTTGCTAAAGGTCTCTTTATCGCGACCACTAATCAAGTACATATCCGTATTTTCCAGGGCCTTAATCCGGTCTAGAAGATCGTAAAGTTCTTCATCGGGACTCGCCTTTTGTGGGTCTTTATGAAACCCGGCCAAGGTGCCGTCGTAATCTATAAACAATAACCGTTTTTTCGAAGACTTAAAATCTTTCGTAATCGTATTCATCAAATCAACGGACAAACGCCGAGACACATATGTAAAATCTTTTTCTTTTTGATCTAAGAGCGAATTCATAAAATCGTTGGCCCATTTTTCCACATTATAACGCTCCAACCTCTTCTGCAAGATTGTATTACGGCGTTGTTGTTCTGCTTTAGGCATGGTAATGGCCTCTTTTAACGCATCGGCTATTTGCTCGAAGTTGTTGGGGTTGATCAATAAAGATTCGTTCATTTCGTTGGCCGACCCTGCCATTTCACTTAAGATCAACACCCCCGTTTTATCGGTTCGGGTCGCAATATATTCCTTTGCTACCAAGTTCATTCCATCGCGTAAGGGAGTTAGCCAAGCAATATCACTTGAAGTATAGAGGTCGATGAGATTTTCAAAGGGCATAGATCGATAGAAATACCAGATGGGTGTCCAGCTGACGGTAGAGAACTCACCATTGATACGGCCCACGAGTTCATCGATTTCTTTCTTTAACAATTGATATTGTGGCACGTTCGATCGCGATGGAACGGCCAAAACAATCAATCGCACCTTTTCTTTATACTGGGGATATTTATTCAGAAAATATTCGAAAGCATAGAGACGTTTTGCAATTCCTTTGCTGTAATCCAGTCGGTCGATGGATAAGAAAAATTTTGCTTCGGGATCTGCTTTTTTATGGGTGTCGAGTCGTTGTTGTAATTCAGATTGTTGTTTTTTACTCTTCTCGGAATGCTCTTTTGCCGCATCACTGAATTTTTTGTAATCGATGCCCATGGGGAAAGAATCTACTTTGATGACCCTATCTTCCAAATAAATATCATTGAAACTTACTTCAAGGCCCAATAACCTTCTTACCGAACTTAAAAAATGCCGTTCATAGTCATAAGTGTGAAACCCAATCAAATCAGATCCTAATAAACCCCTTAGCACTTCTTCGCGCCAAGGTAGGGTGCGGAATATTTCATAAGAGGGAAATGGTATGTGCAAAAAGAATCCTATTGATATATTTGGCCGTTCTTTACGCACCATCTGAGGAACTAACATTAGCTGATAGTCGTGAACCCAGACGATATCGTCTTCACCCGCTTTTTCCAAAATCGCATCTGCAAATTTCTGGTTCACTTTTTTATAGGTATCCCAACTGTCGAGTTCAAATTCCGAGTACTCCAAAAAATAATGAAACAACGGCCAGATGGTACGGTTACTAAAGCCATAATAAAATCCATCAACTTCGTTAGAATTCAAATTAACTTTTGATGAGCCATGCTTTGCTAGGGCCTCATCGATTTTTGGGGCCAATTCTTCGGGAATCTCTTCATCGGTCAGTCCACTCCAGCCAATCCATAGACTATCGCCTCCGGTATGTACAGACTTCATTCCCGTTGCCAAACCACCGACACTGGGTACGGCCGTAATTTCGCCATTGCTAATTTGTAACTGAACAGGGAGTCTATTTGAGATTATGATAGTTTTACCCATAAATAGGAGATTTTGCTTTGATTTGAACTTTATTTCTCTAAATTTCGGCAAAAAGAAGGGCAATAGCAATTGTATGCCTTAATGAATAAGAAATAATATTGAATGGATAATTTAGACTACGGAATAATAGGTAATTGTAGGAGTGCAGCCTTGATATCGAAAACAGGAAACATCGAATGGTGTTGTTTGCCTGAATTTGATTCATCTTCTGTATTTGCAAAACTATTGGACGAAGAAATAGGAGGTAGCTTCGATATCATTGTCGATGAAAATTATACTATAAAACAGCGTTATAAGAAGCATACGGCTGTGTTGATTACCCACTTTTCAGATGGGGAGAATAGTTTTGAGATTCGTGATTTTATGCCTAGGTACCGTAAAGAGGGAGGTGGCTATAATTCCCCACCGGAAGTAGTCCGTTTCATTAAATATATTTCTGGGAAGCCCAAGTTCAAGGTGAAATACGACCCTAAGTTGGAATATGCAAAAGGAAAGACCAAAACTTTTGTCAAAAATAATTTTGTGGTAAGTCTGACCAAAGGAGAAAAATTCGACACCTTTTTTCTCTATACTTCTTTCAATAAAAACGCCGTTGTCGAAGGGCGGGAAATAGAATTGAACGATGATGGTTTCTTTTTGTTGGGGTACAATGAGAAAATCTTTAAGCCAACTACGCGTAAAGTATACACCGAGCTAGAACGTACCAAAGTGTATTGGTTGAATTGGAGCAGTAAAACACCGACCTACAAAAAATATAATGCGCAAATTAGCCGTAGCGCCATTACTTTAAAGCTTTTGAGCTATGATAAGACAGGTGCTGTTCTGGCAGCGGCAACCACTTCCTTGCCTGAGACTATTGGCGAAGTGCGTAATTGGGACTACCGTTTCTGTTGGATTCGTGATGCTTCAATGGTAATTAAAGTTATCGGGCAGTTAGGGCATAAAAATGTGGCTCGACGGTATCTGCAATTTATTGTCGATTTGATTCCTGATAAGGACGAGAAGCTACAAATCATGTACGGAATCAATCGTGAAAAGAAATTGACCGAAAAAACACTAGACCATCTTAGTGGTTATAAGGGTTCAAAGCCAGTCCGGGTTGGCAATGCCGCTTATAAACAAAAGCAAAATGATATTTATGGAATTTTGATGGATGTCATTTACGAGCAATTGCATCAATATTCAAATGATATCGAAAACGGTGAGGAACTTTGGGGCATTACCAAAGGGATTGTTTGGATAGTTTCCAATCACTGGAAGGAAGCAGATAAGGGCATATGGGAATTTAGAGCAGAAGACCGTCACTTTACATTTTCAAAAGTATTATGCTGGGTAGCTGTTGATCGCGCGATTAAAGTCGCCCGTATCCTCAGAAAAACAAGAAAACTTGAAAAATGGACGCAGCTCGAACAAGAAATCAAAAAGGATATTCACGACCATGCATGGAATGATGAAGTAAATGCTTTTACGCAATCATATGGATCGAAAGATTTAGATGCTTCGGTACTCCTCATGGAGTCTTACGGATTTATTCACGCAAAAATGCCAAAATTCGTCAGCACCGTAAAAGCCATTGAAAAGGAATTAAGTAACGACGGATTATTATATCGTTACAAGAATGAAGATGATTTCGGATTGCCTTCATCCTCCTTTACAATCTGTACGTTTTGGTTCATCAATAGCCTCTTTAAAATTGGAGAGGAAGAAAAAGCAATGAAGCATTTTGATAAATTATTGACTTATAGTAATCATTTAGGTTTATTTAGTGAAGATATTGATTTTAAGACGAAAAGACTCCTAGGAAACTTTCCTCAAGCATATTCTCACCTGGCGCTGATTCAATGTGCTATTAACTTTTCGAACAAGGAAGGTGAAGAACAGGTTTTAGATGCTATGCGAGAATAGTAGTACCCAAGAGTGGAATTAAAGGATTCCAATTTGAAAGGGGACAAAGGGGGGTGTTCTAATGATTGGAAAGTTGCATGCTTTCAGCAATGGCTTTCATTTTTACTATCAGCTTTTTCAAATGCCCCTCAGTAGTAAACGGATTCATAATCGTGGTTCGCAAATAGTGTATTCCTCTTAATTTTGTCTGAACGATATAAAATTCTCCATCTTCCAATAACTCTTGACG
>CAZRIE010000050.1:1269-9184 GCA_964600075.1 uncultured Flavobacteriaceae bacterium | reverse complement strand
TTTGGCCAAATTATACCAATCTTCGCCATCGGACTGGACCAAAAGATAATCTGCTTTTTGGCTAAAGGTCGCATGTGAATTATTGCCGTCTCTAAAGAGTAGGGCAGTGGTAATAGTAGGCATGAGCATCATTTTGTGTCCGTCTATCACCACAGAATCTGCGTGCTCGATTCCTTTTACGGTATGTTTATACTTTTCGGAAAATATAGCCGCACCGCCATGCGCCCCGTCTACATGGAACCAAATATTGTATTTTTGGGCAAACTGGGCAATGGTTTCAAGATTATCGTAAGATCCCGTGGCAGTGGATGGAGCACTCCCCACTAGCGCAAAAACTTGTATTCCGTCATCAGTTGCACGCCGATATTGAATTTCTAGCTGCGAAGCATCCATGGAAAAATCGTCTTTCGTTGAAATTCTTATAATCCCATTTTCTCCTAGCCCCATAATCTTCGCGGCGCGATCAACACAGTAGTGGGCCTCTTCGCTGACCATAATGCCCAAGGGCTTTTTGTAGCCATCGTTCCAGGCATCATCCGCCACTTTCGCTTTTCTTGCGGATAGTAATGCAGTTAGATTCGCCAGAGTTCCACCAGAGGTCAAAAAGCCTCTTGAATTTGAATTGTAACCAACCTTATGGCAAAGTAAATCGGTTACGATGCGTTCCATGGCTGTAGGTGACATACCCATTTCGTATACGGCCATTCCGTTGTTCAGCAATGCACTAATCATGGATGTTAGAGCGGTAATTGGAGCAGTAGGCGTAACTTGATGCCCAATACATTTTGGACTGTGGACATGCGTCGTGCGCTCAAGTATTTTTGAAAATAGGGTGTTTTCATCGCCATCCTTTAAATAAGTCTTCCAAAATTCATGCTCATCTTCAGGAATGTTCCACGTAATGGTCTTTTCCGACCTGTTGTTCAGGTTTTCCTCTAAATGGTCTGCCAATTGGTCAATAAGCTCGTGCCCCCGTTTTCTAAAGTCTTCTGGGTCGTAAGCTAATTTTAAAACATTGATATCCATTTGCCTAAAGTAAACTCTTGAGCAATGGAAAACAATAGCTCTTCAAAAATGGCAATAAGTATTAAAGCCTCTTTTATAAACTTATATTCCCTACAAGCTGCAAATTGACCCATGTTTATTAATTTTGAAATATTGGTTAAAACTCTATTATCATGAAATTAAAACTAGCATTAAGTAGTTTCATCATCATCGCTTTACTTTGGTCATGTAAGGAAAAAGTTAATGAAGAAAAGGCCTTGGTGAAACAAAAGCAGCAATTTGAGTATCTCGTAGATCAGTTCGCTGATGTACGCATTTTACGCTATCAAATACTCGGTTTTGAAGAACTTTCTAGAAAAGAAAAAGAACTCGTCTATTATTTGACTCAGGCTGGCCTAGCCGGTCGGGATATTATGTGGGACCAAAATTATCGCTATAACCTTAAAATACGTGGTGCGCTAGAAAATATTTATACTTCTTTCGAAGGTGATAAGACTACTGAAGAATGGAAAGCGTTTGAGAGCTATTTGAAACGGGTATGGTTTTCCAACGGTATACACCATCATTATTCTAATGATAAACTTAAGCCTGAATTTTCATCAGATTACCTGACCTTCCTTTTAAATGAGTCCAACACCGAATTAAAAGGTGAAGCATTTGATGTCATTTTCAATGACAAGGACAATAAAAAAGTCAATAAGAAAAAAGGAGTGGATAACGTTGCATCGTCAGCGATTAATTTTTATGACTGGACCCTAACGGATGCAGATGTTGAGGCCTTTTATAAGACTGCTGACAAAGGCCCTAAAAATAGACATATTGAAGTCGGTTTGAATTCGAAATTAAGTAAAGAAAACGGCAAATTAGTAGAGAAAATATGGAAGTCTGGAGGAATGTACGGAGAAGCCATTGATGAAATGATAAAATGGCTAGAAAAAGCCAAAGGTGTGGCGGAAAATGAGAAACAAGCTACGGCCTTGGGCTTGTTGATTGATTATTACAAAACTGGTGATTTATACGTTTGGGATGATTACGCAATTGCATGGGTCAATACCACGGAGGGTAACATTGATTGGATTAACGGGTTTATTGAAGTTTATAACGATCCTAAGGGATATAAAGGCTCCTACGAAAATATTGTTCAAATTAAAGATTTCGAAATGTCGAAGCAAATGGAGGTTTTGTCAGAAAACGCACAATGGTTTGAAGACAATGCTCCTTTAATGAAAGCCCACAAGAAGAACAACGTAGTAGGCATTTCGTACAAAACAGTAAATGTGGCGGGTGAAGCAGGTAATGCATCGCCAAGTACCCCAATTGGGGTAAATCTGCCCAATAATAACTGGATTCGTCAAGAGCATGGTAGTAAATCCGTCTCTTTGGGTAATATTATCGATGCTTATAATAATGCTGGAGGAAGCGGCAGATTAAAGGAGTTTACTCATGATTCTATAGAACTGAAACTGGAAGAAGAGTATGGCAAACTTGCAGACAAATTGCATACAGCATTACATGAAGTAATCGGTCATGCTTCTGGCCAAATAAACCAGGGCATCGGTCAGCCAAAAGAAACCCTTAAGAACTATGCTTCAACAATGGAAGAAGGTAGGGCAGATTTAGTAGGGCTATATTATTTAATGGACCCCAAGTTAGAGGAAATTGGTTTGGTCGATGATTGGGAAGAAATTGGTAAAGCAGCATACGATGGTTATATCAGAAATGGATTGATGACCCAATTGATAAGAATCGAGCTAGGAGATGATATAGAGGAAGATCATATGGTGAACCGGCAATGGGTTTCAGCTTGGGCCTTTGAAAAAGGAAAGAACGCTAATGTTATTGAAAAAGTTTCTCGTGATGGCAAAACCTATTACAACATAAATGACTATGCCAAACTTCGCGAACTGTTCGGAGTGTTGCTAAAGGAAACACAACGAATAAAATCTGAAGGAGATTTTAGGGCTGCTCAAGATTTGGTCGAGGGTTACGGCGTAAAAGTAGATCAGAAATTACATGTGGAAATCTTGAAACGCAACAAGCAGTTTAAATCTGCCCCCTATAGTGGGTTCGTAAACCCCATTTTGGTTCCTGAAACCAATGATGATGGTCAAATCACTGATGTTAAGATCGTTCAGGCCAAGAGTTTTGAAGCCCAGATGTTAGAGTACACAGATAAATATAGTTTTCTAATCAAGAAGGATTAAAGCACCATCTGGGCCTATTCCTTTTACTTACGGCTAGGATATTCTCTTTTGCATAAACAAAAAAACCGTTCACCAATGGTAAACGGTCTTTCCTTCTGTCTCAGAAATTATCTGAACTAGTCAAAGGTATATCCGTTGTCCGCAGCTACTTTATCCGCAATTTGCGTACGCAAAGCTATTACGTTCGGGTTATTGGTATATTTTGTAAATCGTTTTAGACCCATTAACATCATTCGCTGCTCGTCGCCCTCTGCAAAAGAGATGATAGCTTCCTTCCCTTTCTGGATTACGGTTTCTGTGGCATTGTAAAGGTACAAACGCGACATTGCTATTTGAGTAGCCTGGGCATCCTCCCCAAAACGTTTCGCATTTTTCTCGGTTCTTAGAATAGTGCTTTCGGCCATGTAGGCTTCAATAAGAATATCGGAAGCGGCTAACATCAATTGCTGGTGTTTTTCCAATTCCGGACCGAATTTCTGTACCGCACTTCCTGCAACCATTAAGAATACTTTTTTAAGTCTAGCCAACAAATCTTTTTCCTCGGCAAATAACTGTGAAAAGTCTGGGGCATCGAAGGAGGGAATTCCCATCAATTCTTCACCGACTGCAGTTGCGGGACCCAAAAGGTCAACATGGCCTTTCATCGCTTTTTTGACCAACATACCCACGGTCAACATGCGGTTGATTTCGTTAGTACCTTCATAGATACGGGCGATACGGGCATCACGCCAAGCTTTTTCCATTGGGGCATCGGCACTGTAACCCATTCCCCCAAAAATCTGAACGCCTTCATCGGCCGTGTTTTGTATATCTTCCGAGACGGCCACTTTTAGAATGGAGCACTCAATGGCATACTCCTCAACACCTTTTAATTCGGCCTCTTGGTGGGAATTGCCTTTGGTTTGTCGGATAGCAATTCTATCCTCGATATTTTTTGCTGCACGATAACAGGCCGAATCACCGGCATAAGCACTTGTCGCCATGTTGGCTATTTTCGATTTGATTGCTCCAAAGTTTATTATGGGCGTCTTAAACTGAATACGCTCGTTGGCATATTTGACTGCCTCGTTGATTACTCTGCGCTGTGCCTCCAAACCTGCAGCGGCCAATTTGATGCGACCGATATTCAGGGCGTTCATGGCTATTTTGAATCCATTGCCGCGTTCGGAAAGCAGGTTTTCTACAGGTACTTTTGTATCGTTAAAGAATACCTGGCGGGTAGAGGAGGAGTGGATGCCCAATTTCTTTTCCTCTTCGTTCATAGTGATACCATTTTCAGGGTCGTTCTCTACGATGAATCCGGTAATGTTCTTATCGTCTTCTATTCGGGCAAAAACAATAAACATATTGCAGAAGCCGGCATTTGAGATCCACATTTTCTGGCCTGTAATGTTGTAATGTTTTCCGTCGGAGGATAAAACTGCTTTTGTTTTCCCTGAATTTGCATCTGACCCAGCTCCTGGTTCGGTTAAACAATAGGCTCCGAACCACTCTCCTGAAGCCAATTTAGGCACATATTTTTGTTTTTGCTCTTCTGTTCCGTATAGGGTAATCGGCATTGTACCGATACCAGTATGAGCACCAAAAGCGGTACTAAAAGACCCTGTCGCGCCTGAAATGTAATCACAGACCAACATGGTGGAAACAAACCCCATGCCCATTCCGCCGTAGGCCTCCGGCACTGCCACACTTAAAAGCCCCAGTTCGCCGGCCTTTCGCATACATTCTTCAGTATAGGCGTAATCTTTTTTCTCAAAACGTTCCCAATGCGCCCAAAGTTCGCGATCGACGAATTCTTTGGTGCTGTCACGCATCATGCGCTGTTCTTCGTTCAAATCTTCTAAGGTGAAAACGTCTTCGCAGTTTGTTTCTTTTACCAAGAACTGGCCACCTCGTAGTAAAGTATCTTTTTGTACTGTTTCTATATTCATATCTAATATTTAAGAATCAAGAGACAAGAATCAAGACTACTAAGTTAGTCCGCCTTGGAATCCTGAAATCATTCGTTGTCGTTACTATATTTTATTTTCTAAAATTTGAAATTTCTTTTGGTCTTGACTCTAACGTCCTGTTTCTAATTCAGGAACTCATATATCCCAGCAGCTCCTTGCCCCGTACCTACACACATGGTTACCATTCCGTATTTGCCCTGCATATTTCTTTTGCGCATTTCATCGAAAAGCTGAACGGATAATTTAGCTCCGGTACATCCTAAAGGATGACCTAAGGCAATGGCCCCGCCATTTACATTTACGATGTCTTGATTCAGTCCCAATTCTCTGATTACGGCAAGAGATTGTGAAGCGAAGGCTTCGTTCAATTCAATGAGCTCAACATCTTCTTGTTTCAATCCAGCCTGCTTTAGTGCTTTTGGAACGGCTGCTACCGGGCCGATGCCCATTATTCTTGGCGGTACACCAGCTGCGGCGTAGTTTACTAATCTTGCAATGGGTTCAAGATTCAGTTCCTTGACCATTTCTTCACTCATCACCATTACAAAGGCTGCGCCATCACTCATTTGCGAAGAATTGCCCGCGGTTACACTTCCGCCAGCTGCGAATACGGGACGAAGTTTATTGAGTATTTCTACCGAAGTCCCTTTTCGCGGCCCTTCATCTTTGGTGACCGTATATTTTTTTGTTGCCTTTTCCCCGTTCGAATCGATATAAGTCTGTTCTACTTCGATGGGAACAATCTGTTCTTGAAAACGATCTTCGGCTTGCGCCTTTAAAGCCTTCACATGAGAATTATAAGCAAACTCATCTTGATCTTCCCGAGACACCTTATACTCGTTGGCCACCGCTTCGGCAGTATTGCCCATGCCCCAATAATAGTCTTCGTGACCTGCTGAAACTAAATCGTAGTTCAATTCAGTTTTATAACCCGTCATAGGCACTGAGCTCATGCTTTCTGCACCTCCAGCAATGATGCAATCGGCCATGCCAGATTGAATTTTGGCAGTAGCAATACCGATGGTTTCTATTCCCGAAGAACAGAACCGATTTACGGTTACCCCAGGAACATCTACAATATTCAATCCCATTAAAGAAATTAGGCGTGCCATATTCAAACCCTGTGAACCTTCCGGCATCGCATTGCCCACGATGACATCATCGATTCTTTTTTTATCGAAATTTGGAAGTTCCTTCATCATATGTGAGATGGTCTCGGCCGCTAGTTCATCTGTGCGCTTAAAGCGAAAAACACCCTTTGGAGCCTTTCCTACAGCCGTTCGATATCCTTTTACTATATATGCAGTTCTCATGTTTCTTAATTTCTTAGGGGTTTTCCTGTTTTTAGCATGTGCTGGATGCGTTCCAAGGTTTTCTTTTCGGTACACAACGATAAAAACGCTTCCCGCTCCAAATCCAACAAATATTGTTCGTTCACTAAGGTGGGTTCTGATAAATCGCCTCCGGCCATAACATAGGCCAGTTTATTGGCGATTTTCTTGTCGTGCTCGCTGATGTAGCGGCTTGCTTCCATGGAATCGGTTCCTACCAAGAACATCCCCAAGGCTTGTTTGCCCAACACTTTAATATCGTTTCTTATTACAGGTTTTGTGTAACCAGCCTCTGCCATTAATTGTGCATGCGCTTTGGCTGTAGCGATCTGCCGGTCTTTATTGACGACTATAATATCTTTTCCGTGTTGTAGGATCCCTAAATCATAGGCTTCGTATGCCGAAGTAGATACTTTGGCCATTCCGATGGTTAAAAAATATTCCTGTAAAACATTAAGTTCGACATCATTTTTCTTGAACGTATCTTGAGCACGTACGGCAAATTCTTTGGAACCGCCACCACCTGGAATTACGCCGACGCCGAATTCGACCAATCCGATATAGGTTTCGGCCGCTGCTACGACTTTATCGGCATGCAGCGATATTTCACAACCACCGCCTAAGGCCATTCCGTGTGGAGCAGCTACAGTAGGAATAGAAGAATAACGCATACGCATCACCGTATCTTGAAACATTTTAATAGCCATGTTCAGCTCGTCATATTCCTGCTCAACGGCCATCATGAAAATCATTCCGATATTGGCGCCAACAGAGAAGTTCGCGGCTTGATTGCCCACTACTAAGCCCTGAAAGTCTTTTTCAGCCATATCGATTGCCTTATTGAGACCAGCCAGAACATCGCCACCGATGGTGTTCATCTTGGACTGGAATTCCAGATTTAAAATTCCATCGCCTAAATCTTCAACCACAACACCTCTATTCTTAAAGACCTCGTTCGATTTTCGAATGTTATCTAGAATGATAAAAGCATCCTGCCCAGGAATCTTTTCCATTGATTTCTTCGGAATATCATAGCAATAAGTAGCCCCATTTTTTACGGAATAGAACGAATCAATTCCCGTGGCTTTCATATCATGTACCCACTCGGCTACTTCTTGACCTTCGGCCTGAATAAATTCCAATCCTTTTTCCAGTCCAACAGCATCCCAAATTTGAAAAGGCCCGTGTTCCCAGCCGAAACCGGCCTTCATGGCATCATCAATTTTATAGAGTTCATCAGTGATTTCAGGAATTCGGTGCGAGACATACGCGAAAAGTTGTCCAAAACTCTTACGATAAAATTCACCGGCTTTATCTTTTCCGCCGACCAAAACAGAAAAACGGTCCACGACTTTATCAATGGTCTTCGTCAGTTCTAGCGTTGCGAACTTTGCACTTTTTTTGGAGCGATAATCCATCGTGT
>CAZRIE010000050.1:0-1169 GCA_964600075.1 uncultured Flavobacteriaceae bacterium | reverse complement strand
AAGAGGCTCTGGATACTGAAAATACCGATACGGTTTCCAATAAAGGCAGGAGTATCTTTGGCAACTACAGAGGTTTTTCCCAAGAACTTTTCACCATATCCATTTAGAAAGTCCAATACTTCTGAAGAAGTTTTTGGCCCAGGAATAATTTCGAAAAGTTTTAAATATCGAGCGGGATTAAAAAAATGAGTTCCGCAGAAATGCTTCTGGAAATCGTCACTTCTTCCTTCCGACATAAAATTTATGGGGATACCAGATGTGTTTGAAGTAATCAGTGTGCCCGGAGTTCTATGTTTCTCGAGATTTTCAAAAACCTTCTTTTTGATATCTAATCGTTCAACGACCACTTCAATAATCCAATCAACTTTTGAAACTTTAGAAATATCATCTTCTAAATTTCCTGTTACGATTCGTGATGCGAATTTTTGATGATAAATAGGGGAGGGCTTTGATTTCAGCGCGACCGCCAGTGCCTCATTGACCAGTCGGTTTCTGACGATTTTATCGTCTAAAGAAAGTCCTTTTGCTTTTTCCTTTTCGTTCAGTTCCCTCGGAACGATATCTAGTAGCAGTACTTCTACGCCGATGTTGGCAAAATGGCAGGCAATGCCGCTGCCCATGATTCCGGATCCGATAACCGCTACTTTGTTAATATGCTTGTTCACGTTTAGGTATTATTTTATAGGTTATTTACTCAATTCGATTTATGGCCATTAATCGATTTGTTGTTCGTATAGATATTCTTCTCTGAAATGAGCTCGTTGATGGTTTCCATGACTTCAAAAAAACCGTCCAATTTTTCTTGGGAAACTTTGGCCCTAACGGTTTCGTTAAATTGGAGTACCACATCTTTAGAATCATTTCTTTTTTCAAGACCAAAATCGGTAAGGTGTATCAAAACGCCTCGACCATCATTAGGGTTTGGTTTGCGTTCTATCAAACCCTGTTCTTCCATACGTTTAAGAATGCGTGATAAGCTCGTGGCCTCCATTCCCATTTTCGGTCCTAAGGAGGTAGAGGGTGTTCCCGTTTTTGGGTCTACACTTAGCAAAGTAAAACCGACCGCCATGGTCGAACCAAATTTTTTGGCCTCTTCATTGTACATTCGGGCTACCGCCTGCCATGTTGCGCGCAGCGCATAGTCTATTGTAACTTCTTTCATAGGTTGG
>CAZRIE010000049.1:0-30004 GCA_964600075.1 uncultured Flavobacteriaceae bacterium | reverse complement strand
CTATCGGTGGCGCGCAAATAACGCTCCATAGATTCATCATAACCAAAAGTAGATGTTGTTGCGCCTATTTCAGCACCCATGTTACAAATGGTACCTTTTCCGGTACATGACAACGATTTTGCCCCTGGCCCAAAATATTCTACAATGGCTCCCGTTCCACCTTTTACGGTAAGAATTTCGGCAACTTTTAAAATAACGTCTTTTGGGGCCGTCCAACCAGAAATCGTTCCGGTCAACCGTACACCTATTAATTTGGGGAATTTCAGTTCCCAAGCCATTCCCGCCATTACATCAACTGCATCGGCACCACCAACTCCAATGGCTACCATGCCTAGTCCGCCAGCGTTTACGGTGTGCGAATCAGTTCCGATCATCATACCTCCCGGAAAAGCATAATTTTCTAATACCACTTGATGAATGATACCCGCTCCTGGTTTCCAAAAACCGATTCCGTATTTATTAGAAACCGATTCCAAAAAATTGAAAACCTCCGCGCTCGTGTTATTTGCCAATTTTAAATCTGCGGCAGCACCGCTTTTAGCTTGAATCAAATGATCGCAGTGCACTGTTGTGGGCACCGCTACTTTGGGCTTACCTGCTTGCATGAATTGTAAAAGGGCCATTTGTGCGGTAGCATCTTGGCAGGCGATGCGGTCAGGAGCAAAATCCACATAATCTTTTCCCCTCCCAAATACTTTGGTAGGGTTACCGTCCCACAAGTGGGAATATAAAATTTTCTCCGAAAGGGTGAGTGGTTTGCCGACTATCTCGCGCGCCTTATCAACACGCTCGGCCATATTGGCGTAAACCCCTTTGATCATTTCGATATCGAATGCCATTATTTATTGTGTTTTAGATTAATGTAATCACGTAAAATTAAGAAAATAAGAGGCGTAAATAAAATTTTCGCCATTGGATTCACACCTTTTTAGGAAATTGATCAGCAGATTGGTTTCCGATTGTGATAACCTTGGAAAGAAAGGTATAGAAGCAAAGAATTTGCAGAAGATTTGTTAATCTTTTATTATAACAACTTTTTGATTATATCCTCCTCTGAAATACCTTCGGCCTCGGCCTTATAGTTCTTAATGATGCGATGCCTAAGAATGCCCATGGCGACCGCTTGCACATCTTCACCGTCGGGCGAGAATTTTCCATTAATAGCGGCGTGGGCTTTTGCCCCCAAAATAAGGTTCTGGGAAGCTCTAGGGCCAGCACCCCAATCGATATACTGTTTCACAAAATCAGAAGCTGTTTCTGAATTTGGGCGGGTTGAATTGACCAATTTCACGGCATACTCAACAACATTATCCGGTACCGGAATACGACGGACGAGATGCTGTATCTCAAGAATTTCTTGAGCACTTAATAAAGAACTTACCGTTTTTGAATCATCTGATGTGGTAGATTTCACGACCTGTATTTCTTCTGCAATCGAGGGGTACGTTAACTCAATGGCGAACATAAAACGGTCTAATTGCGCTTCGGGAAGCGGATAGGTACCCTCTTGTTCTATTGGGTTTTGCGTCGCTAGTACAAAATAGGGCAGTTCTAACTTATGCTGTTGCCCAGCTATGGTCACCGACCGCTCTTGCATGGCCTCTAGCAAAGCTGCCTGTGTTTTCGGCGGGGTACGGTTTATCTCGTCAGCTAGAATAATATTGGCAAAAATGGGGCCTTTAATGAATTTGAAATTTCGGTTTTGGTCCAAGACTTCGCTACCCAGAATATCGCTGGGCATCAGATCGGGGGTAAACTGAATACGTTTGAAATCAAGGCCCAGAGTTTGGGCAATCGTATTAACCATTAAAGTCTTTGCTAGCCCAGGAACCCCTATCAATAATGAATGCCCTCCGGTATAGATACTGAGAAGAATTTGGTCGATGACCTTATCTTGGCCTACGATGACCTTGGCAATTTCTTGTTTGAGTGCCTTGTGCTTTTCTACGAGATTATTGATTGCCACTACGTCTGACATGCAATCAATCTTTGATCCAATTATTGGCAAAATCACAGTCGTAGTTGGCCTCGTTCACATTGATATAGGTGTCGTTAATATGGTCGTCCATCCAATTTTTTATTGCCTTGTACTGTTTTTCCGTCTTTGCCAATTGTTGAATTTTAAGGTAGTCTTTAGCAAAATCGGCAACATGCTCGTCGTAACGGTTCGTAACCATTAGCATCTTGTATTTCGGACCTCCTCCTCGTGGATCCTCCTCTAACATAGGATAAGAAATCTCGTCGTCTTTTAGATTACGCACCTGATTGTAAAGGGCGGGATCCATTTTGGTAAGTTCAAAACGGGAATCAAAATTAGTGGGATTACGTAACAGTCCCCCATCGAACTTTGTTTCTTTTTCATCGGAAAAATTACGGGCTGCATCGCCAAACGAATATTTGCCCTCCATAATATGCTTTCTGATGGTATCCAATTCAGATTTAACGGCATCCAAAGCTTTATCTGATATTTCAGGTTGCATCAAGATATGCCTTAAATCAAGTTCTTGCCCACGAATTTTCTCAACGAATATGATATGGTAGCCGAACGGTGTCTCAAAAGGCTCGGAAATTTCACCTTCTTTAAGGCTAAAGGCCACGTCCTTAAAAGATTTATCAAAACCGGTGTCTTTGGTAATACTGTAAAAACCACCTTTTGATTTCGATCCTGGGTCTTGAGAGTATAGAATTGCCTTTACACTAAAGCTGGAATCGTTATCCTCTACGTCTGCCTTGATCGTATTGAGTTTGTCAATGACATTTTGCTTTTCTTCTTCCGTAGGTTTGGGCGCTTTAACAATTTGGGCAATTTCCATTTCAGCACCAAAAACTGGGCGCTCGTCTTCTGGAATTTTACCATAAAACTGTCTGACCTCTTCTGGGGTAATCTCTATCACTTCAACGATACTGCTCTGCATTTTCTCAGACAGCATACGCAGTTTGTTAATTTTGTTGATATCTTCCCGTAAACTCGCCTCATCTTCCTTTTTATAGAATTTCAACAATTTTTCCATCGACCCAATCTGTTGTACAAAAGAACGTATCTGGTTATCCGTGGTTGCTGCAACCTCATCATCGGAGACCAATAAACTATCCTGTACAGCTTGGTGGGCGTACAAACGGTCTTCCATGAGTTTGCCTAGTAGTCCGCATCGTGTAACATCTTCCGTCGATACCCCTTGGCTCTTAAGGTCTATCAAGGTCTTCTCAATGTCTGAATCCAATATCACATAATCGCCAACGACCGCTGAAATACCATCCAATTTTATCTTTTTGAAATTATTGACCGTATCCTTTTTAACATCGGCACTGGCTTCTAGTGCTGGCGCCTCAGTTTCTGCTTGGGCGTCTGACACTTCTTCGGCTTCCAGTGCTGGCTCTTCAGTTTCTGCTTGGGCGTCTGACACTTCTTCGGCTTCTTGCGCGTTGGTAATGCCCGATACGCACAACAACAATATGAGCAATCCTAATCTATTCATCTTTTGTATAAACTTCGAATTCGTTTTCTTTAATGGCTTCATCTATTATTTCCGTTTCCAGTTTACGTATGTAATCTAATTTTCTTCTACTCAAAAGTACCTGCTTTATAGTAGGTTCTATAAAAGAAAGCGGTGCAAGATCATTGACTTTTCTAATATCAACGATTTGCCCCAAATATACCCCGTTTGCATCCTCCAACTCAAAAAATTGTGATTTTTTTAGGTGTTTATCAGCATTCTCAAAGGTCAAAGGCGGAATTTCTTCCATCACTCGAGAAACACTTACCCAAATGGAATCGTTAAAATTCAACTTCTTGAACTGCACACCAATAGAGTCGAGCACTTCCATGTCTTTTCGCTTGAAACTTTTTAGTCTCTCGGCTACTTCTACCTTGTTTAAGAACTGTTGGGGCAAGGCAACGAACCGTAGTTTCACCAACTTTTCTTTTAACCTGAAATTCTCTTTTCCCGCATCATAAAACTGTTCAAGCTGTGACTGGCTTACAATCGAATCACTACCCTGACGCACTAACGCCTCTTTATAGGCCCTAGTGTAGAGATCAGTGCGATAGTCGGAAACCAAGGCATCGTATTCGGCCAGCTTGTCTTCTGGTAAGTTTATTTTCGCCTTTTGTAACAACAATTGCTTCGAAGCCCAATTATTGATATAGTTCGTTACGAATGAGGCACTATCTTCTTTCGATATGCCTTTGCCAAGAAGTTGGGCCACTTCTTTGCGGTATAAATACGTCTCCCCTACCCGGGCCAAAAATTGTGGTTCTTCTTTTTTGAATATAGAACTGCAGGCACCAAACAGTAACAGAAAAAGAATTCCGGTTAGGTAATTTACCTTATATATTACCAGAAATTTTAGAAATTTCATTGTGCGAAAATAACAAATACCAAATGGCCGACAAAGGTAACACTTATTACTTAACACATTTTTGGCGACCATGTGCATAATTCCTTACTTTAGTATCAAGATTTACATTTGGGAAGGTTAATTAAATATCAAGATGACCAGGCGTTTAGTCAGCTGATATTATGTGCCTTTCTTAGTATATCTATTTTGTTGCCCGTAACTTAAAATTTGTTATAATGAAATACACCACGGAAGTTCAGGTCGACTTACCGCGGCAGCGATTTATCTAAAATTGGATAAGCCCGCGAACATGAAACATTGGCAAAAAGGACTTACAGATTATAAGATTATCTCGGGTAAACCGGCCAAGAAGAATCTAAAATGGAACTACGGTATAAAATGGGAAAGCGCGATACGTTGCTAGTAGAAACGATTATCAAAAACAATTTTCCTTATGAATTTCATGCCACCTAAAACGCAAAAAATATGCACTACGCACAAAAGAATTATTTCAACGATATCGATGGCCATAGTATACAATGGATTTCAGAGATAGAATTTCAGTTTTTGGGTTTTATGATGAAAACAATGGGGTTTTTAATGCCCGGTGACTTTAAAAAATAATCTAAAAAGTATATCCAAGATTTCAAGGCTTTCGCCAAAGGCGGAATTTCCGTTGCCGAGAGGTAGACTTTGGCCTGGAGAAAGGAGATAAAAAAACTAAAGCCCAAAACTAATAAACGCATAAACTTTATTTGAACCTGCTCTTGAATTTACGACTTTAATACCATGGCTAAAAAAATTAAACTGATTTGGGATTTTCGTGGCCCCGCCGCAGAAAAAACCGCCGAACACCACGAAAAGCATTTGAAAGAGTTTATTGCTATTGAAAAAACTAACCTCAACATTACTGGATATAAGCATGTGAACGATATGCATAGCTTAGCCTATATGGTCGTTGAAGAAATTGAAATGATACCCGTTCGTGACGCGTTAAAACCACATCGCGGGGAGCTATATGAAGAAGGCTCCGCTAATCCCTCCAAAAAAGGTGCATAGATACTACTAAATTAGAATTTTTTGAAATCGTACATCCACCCAATCCAATGCTTAAAAATGTCTTTCTCATTTTTCTCGGAATATTTCTCATGGCCTCGTGTGTGACTACCAATCAGGTCATCGATCCGCTCAATTTTGTATTGGCTTCCGAAAACACAAAAATCAAACGGGTTATGGATAGTGTTGTGCAATATGAAGTTCAAATACGCTACACTCAAATCGACCGTGTAAACGACAGCGTCATTTTTACAGATTATGATTTTCAGGTCGACGCCGAAAATTATTTCTATCCAGCGAGTACGGTAAAATTCCCGACCGCGGTTTTAGCCCTTGAAAAGCTCAATCAAATCGATACACTCGATATGCATACGCGTTTTTATGTAGAAGGAGATTCGGTGGAGACTACGTTCGCCAAAGCAATTTCAGAAATCTTTTCGGTCAGCGACAACGTTGCCAATAACCGTTTGGTAGAGTTTCTGGGGCAAGATGCTATAAACACCTCTTTACGGGAAAAAGGAATCGTTCCCGTTCGCATTGCACATCGATTAGGCTATCATTCCGACGATCTAGCTACCAAACCTCTAATTATTTATCAGAACGATAGTACCACTTCTATTTTTGAGGGTACGGCGAACACTTTCCCAGAAGCCCTTGAACTGAACTTAATAAAAAAAGGAACAGGATTTTATGAGCAGGAAGTACTAGTAAATGAACCTTTTGACTTTAGTTTAAAGAACTATTACCCTTTGCCAACTCAGCATGGGCTCTTGAAAAGAGTTGTTTTTCCAGAAAAATATCCCAAAAACCAGCAGTTCGATCTTTCTAAAGAGCAAAGAGAATATCTGTTGGCCGCCATGCACACTTTGCCTAAAACAGTGGGTTATGACGCCGTGGAATATTATGATAGTTATTGCAAGTTCTTTATGTTCGGCGATACTAAAGATGACATTCCAAAAAACATTAGAATCTATAATAAAGTGGGTTTTGCATACGGCACACTTACGGACTGTGCCTATATAACCGATACTGAAAATAGTGTGGAATTTCTTTTGACAGCCACCATTTTAGTCAATGAAAATGATATTTTTAATGATGACACTTATGTATATGATGAAATTGGAATTCCCTTTTTAGCGGAATTGGGGAGGCAATTGTATGCCTATGAGCTTAATCGTAAAAAGTGATGTAACATGTAAAAGTTCAATTTCAATGCCATTGCCATTACCATTACCATTACCAAAAAAAATCAGATTGAAAATTTTGTTTCACTGAAAATCAAAGTTTTTGATCGCGGGCGTGAATTATTTATGCACGATCTATCCGGTATCTTCCGCATTTTCCCCAATTCAAAACCTGATCTCTCGACCAATAAAAGCTCTATTTATACGTTATTTAAGATAATTCGGTCAACTTTTGAAGAGCGTTGTCCTAGTATTTCTAAACAGCTACGTATGCCAAACCATCAAGACCGTATTGATGAGTTAAACCAAAAACTCGAGATTCTGCTTAGCAAACAAGAAAGTTTTGCCAAAGAATTGATGGGTCTATACAAAGAAATCGAGGACGTAAAACAACTACGCCCCGATGAAATTTCCAAAACGGAAATCAAGACCGAGACAGTTTTAGAAGTAAAAAAAGAAACCGATAGTATTCAGCAACCTACTGAAGAAGCTAAAAAAGAAACTGCGCCAGAACCAATTGTGGTCCCACAACCACCACAACAACAGACCGCAGCACCCAAAGTTCGAAAACCAAAGGGCAAATCGAACCTCGAAAAATTTATTGGTGAGAACCTCATCAATAAAATCGGTATCGTCATCACCATTATCGGTGTGGCGATAGGTGCAAAATATTCTATCGAGAATAATTTGATCAGTCCCCTGACTAGGATTATTCTGGGCTATTTGGCCGGACTGGGACTCTTAGGTTTTGGTATAAAACTGAAGGCGAAATACGAAAATTACAGTGCCGTTCTCGTAAGTGGCGCTATTGCCATACTCTATTTTATCACCTTTGCTGCCTATAGTTTTTACGGCCTTTTTCCACAGCTAATGGCCTTTGCTTTAATGCTGGTCTTTACCGTGTTCGGGGTGGTAGCGGCATTGAACTACAACAAACAGGTAATTGCCCATATCGGATTGGTAGGTGCCTATGCAGTGCCGTTTTTATTGAGTAACGATTCGGGCAATGTCGCCGTGCTTTTTGGTTATATGGCGATTATTAATGTTGGTATTTTAGTGATTTCCCTTAAGAAGTATTGGAAACCACTTTTCTATTCTTCGTTTTTATTCACATGGCTCATCTACGGTTCTTGGGCTGCTATATCGTATGAAAGCGACGAGCATTTTACCATGGCCTTTGTTTTCATCACTGTGTTCTTTGTTATTTTCTACACTACTTTTTTGGCTTACAAGCTCATCCAATCAGAAAAATTCTTGAAATCGGATGTAGTGTTACTAGTTCTGAATTCCTTTATTTTCTATGGCTTGGGCTATGGCCTTTTGGAAAATCATGAAACTGGAAAAGAACTTTTGGGTGTTTTTACCTTAGCGAATGCCATCATTCATTTTATAGTAAGTGCTATTCTCTTTAAGAAAAAACTGGCTGATCGCAACCTTTTTTACCTGGTTTCGGGTTTAGTCTTGATATTTATCACCATTGCCATACCTGTGCAACTCGATGGCAATTGGGTTACCCTTTTATGGGCCTTAGAAGCAGCACTGTTATTCTGGATTGGGCGCACCAAAAATGTGTCCTTCTACGAATACCTATCCTATCCCCTAATGGTATTGGGCCTATTGAGTTTAACGCATGATTGGAGCATAGGCTACGGTGACTATTTCGGTGACGAAACAAATCTCAAGACTATTATCAACAGTTATTTTCTTACTTCTGTACTTTTTCTGGGTGCTTTTGCATTCATCAATTGGGTAAACCAAAAAACGGTAAGGTCATCTGATGAGACCTCTTCGAATGCATTCGCAAAAATCATGTCTTTCGGTATTCCAGCTATCCTATTATGTGTGTTGTACGCCTCTTTTTATTTAGAAATCGAACAGTACTGGCAAGGGTTGTATCTAGATTCTGAAGTTGCCGTGAAGTCGCAAGGTGATTATGGGTATTCAGAATACAATTATGACCTTAAAGATTTCGGTACTATTTGGCTGCTCAACTATACCTTTCTTTTTTTATCGGTATTGGTCTTTGTAAACAACAAAAAATTAAAGAATCGCGTGTTGGGGGTCATCACAATGTCTCTTGGACTGTTAGCATGCGTACTTTTCTTGACGGGAGGGCTCTATATGCTAAGTGAACTTCGAGAAAGTTATCTCGACCGAGCGGTTTCAGAATACTACGAAATCGGATTTATAAATGTCGGTATGCGCTATGTGGCTTTTGCTTTCTTTGCACTGTTATTGTTCGCTATCCGTAAATTGGGGCAACGAGAATTTATGAAAATTGATTTCAAGATTCCCTTTGAAATCTTATTGCATGTTTCTATTCTTTGGATATTGAGTAGCGAACTATTGAATTGGATGGATATCGCCGGTTCGAACCAGACCTATAAACTGGGCCTAAGCATCCTTTGGGGAGTTTATTCCCTCTTACTAATATGTTTGGGCATTTGGAAGCAGAAAAAATACCTACGTATTGGCGCCATTGCATTATTCGGTGTTACCCTGCTCAAACTGTTTTTCTACGACATTGCATCGCTCAACACGATTTCGAAGACCATCGTATTTGTGTCGCTAGGAGTGCTGCTACTAATTATTTCCTTCCTCTATAACAAATACAAAAATGTAATCGACGAGGATAAGGCAGAAACAGAGGACTAGACAGAAGAAAAAAAGGAAGATACGAGGTTAGAGGTACAAAGTTTAAATCAAGAGATTCCCTTAGGTAGTTAAATTAATGAGGATGAAAAATTATTTCTTATGTTTCATAGGATGGCTCAGCTGTTCGATGGCGTTCGCTCAATTGGACACCTATGAGTATAAACAGGAATTAAAAGGAATCTCAGGCCAATGGCACAGCATTGAGCTGCCCAATTCGGTATTTGCGAATATAGCTTTCGACCTATCGGATATTCGAATTTTTGGGGTAACGGAAAACGACACGCTAGAAGCTCCATATATTCTAAAGGTCGCTTCAGGGAAAAGGATACAACGAAGAGTGAACTTCGCTCTGCTTAATACAGCTTCGAATTCCAGTGGACATTACTTTACCTATGAAATTCCCACAACGGAAGCCATCAACGAGATACAACTTGATTTCAATAATCAAAACTTTGATTGGCGTATTGTATTAGAAGGAAGCCAAGACCAACAAGAATGGTTCACTATTTTAGATGATTATCGGATACTCTCGATCAAAACCGACCAAACAGATTATACGTTTAGCGCTCTGAACTTTCCCGCTACGAAGTATCGCTATTACCGTTTGCTCGTAAAAAGTGGTGAAAAGCCCGAGCTGCTATCGGCCAAGCTAAGTTTTGATGGAAGAACGAATACCAATTACAGCGATTTTCCGATTACATTTATGAATATCGAGCAAGTAGCTAAAAACACGATTCTCGATATCGACCTCAAACAACGCTTGCCGCTGAGTCATTTGAAACTGAACGTTTCAAATGAAATCGATTATTACCGGCCCATTTCGATCCAATATGTTTCCGATAGTGTGGAAACGGAGAAAGGTTGGAAATACAGCTATGCCAACCTAGCTTCAGGCACATTGACCTCCATCGCAAAGAAGGGTTTTCAATTCGAAACGACCTTGGCCCAAAAACTGCGGGTAATCATTGAAAATTACGACAACCGACCGTTACAAATTGAAAGTGCCAAAGCCAAAGGATATATCCACGAGTTGGTCGCCCGCTTTTCGGAGCCGGCCACCTATTATCTGACTTACGGAAACGACCAAACAAAAAAGCCTTACTACGATATTGTTCAGGCGGCAACTAAAATTCCTGATAACCTTTCCAGGTTGACTTTGCGCGATGTGCAGGAAATCCCAAAAAAAGCGGCCCAAACCGGCTCTCCACTTTTTGAAAACAAGCTTTGGCTTTGGGGGGTGATGGGACTAGTAATTTTAGTGTTGGGGTGGTTTACGGTCAGGATGATGGGGAAGCGGTGAATTTCTTATGGGTTTAAAAACCTTCTTCAGTCTAAAATGACTTATCCAGAAAATTTATGAGATAAAGCGCTATTTTTGGTTTAGAACTCGTCTTGAGTTTTTGTTTGGAACCGAGATTTTCGAATTTTGTGCCCTAATGAAGACTTTTTTGAGTAGCATAGCCTTAGTTACGGTCCAAGAAAAAGACAAAATTAGGGTGCGAAATGTGAATATCGCCGGTAAAAGAAAAACTCAAGATAAGTTGTTTATATAATCAGTTGTATTTCATATGATAAAACATAATAACCTTTTGAAAGCGATAGGTGTACTTTTCTTCATTGTTATTCTAGTTACTTCCTGTAAAACATCAACTAGGGGCGAAAACCCGGTCTTGCTAAAAGTACTTTGGAGCAAGAAAGATACGAGTCATAACAATTATCGCATTCCTTCAATTATTGTTACAAAACAAAACACTTTACTCGCTTTTTCGGAAGGTCGGGAAAAAGGAGATTCCGGCAACATAGATATTTTACTGAAACGCTCATCAGATAACGGAAATACGTGGGAGGAGCAAATTGTTGTATGGAATGACTCTAATAACACATGTGGAAACCCTTGTCCCGTTATAGACCAAAATACAGGTCGAATACTGCTGTTTATGACTTGGAATTCAGGAACCGATCATGAAGCTGATATCATCAGAAAGACAAGTAAAAACACCCGTGTACCCTATATGACGTACTCAGATGATGATGGATTAACTTGGTCACCACCAAAGGATTTATCGGAATCAGGTAAAAATGAAGAATGGGGATGGTACGCTACCGGACCGGGTGTGGGCATTCAGTTGAAGTCGGAAAAATATAAGAATCGGCTCGTCATTCCTTGTAATAACAGTTTTGATGATCCTGAAAATACAAATCGTGATGGATTCGGGTATGGATGTAACGTTCTAATGAGTGATGATGGGGGTACTAATTGGAGAATGAGTGAACTAATTACACCCGAGGTGAACGAAAGTCAAATTATTGAGTTAACCGATGGAACGTTGATGATGAATATGCGCTCGTACAATGAAAAGGCAAGTCGTGCTACTTCTTTCAGTTACGATGGTGGCGAAACTTGGTCCGAAATACACCATGCCCCCCAACTGGTAGAATCTATATGCCAAGGTAGTATTATTCAATATGGAGAATACAACAAAGCAAATATGTATCTTTTCTCCAATCCTTCGGTTCCTTACAATAGAACGCATATGACCATTAAGGCGAGTTTTGATGAATGTAAGACTTGGTCAAATTCCAAACTCATATATTCCGGACCATCGGCATATTCTTGTTTAACCAAATTACCAAATGGAAATGTTGGAATATTCTTTGAATCTGGGGGGAAAAACCCATACGATAAAATGGTATTTGCATCTTTTAATCCAGATGAATTATTTTCACCGGGTTCTCTGATACCACCTGCTCCCACTAATCCGTAATCAACGAACGACCGAGGAAGCGATAAGTACACTAAAAATGCCCGAAAAAGAAAAACCAAGACTTGCTAGATTAACGGCTATTGTAACCCAATTACAATCGAAAAAACTACTTACCGCAACATCCCTTTCCGAAAAATATAAAGTAAGTATCCGAACAATTTATCGGGACATCAGGACCTTGGAGAAATCAGGTATACCGATTGTCACTGAAGAAGGAAAAGGCTATTCTTTGATGGAGGGCTACCAGCTTCCACCCATAATGTTTACGGAAAATGAAGCCAATGCGTTGATTACCGCCGAGCAACTGATTTTAAGGAATAAGGATGCATCCTTTATAGAAAATTATAGCAATGCAATCACGAAAATAAAGTCCGTACTAAAGTCTTCTCAAAAAGAAAAAACGGACTTACTCACACAACGCATACAATTTCGGGTGAACGATGATAACGATAAATCGAGTAATTATCTGATGGCCATTCAAACGGCCATCACAGATTTCAAACTGATCAAAATTGTATATCAATCCTTGCAGAAGAAACGTACAGAACGTACCATCGAACCTTTTGCAATTTACAGTACTCAAGAGAATTGGCTTCTAATCGCTTTTTGTAGATTGCGCAATAACTTTCGGGCGTTTCGCATTGACACTATTCAAAAATTAACGGTTCAAAATGAGACGTTTGAACCGCACAATATGACTCTCGAAAAGTATTTTGAGCTATGTCGCGAAAAATATGCGGATACCCCTGACACACCTTTGACATAAGACCGTTCTATTTTTGCTGTAAATCATAAAAAGCACATTCAATATGAAGACAGTAAACTTAGAGGAGCTACACATTATTGGTATCACAATTCAAACAACGAACAAAGACGGACAATCGGCACATGACATCGGCGCACTTTGGCAAAAGTTTATGTCAGAAAATGTTATGGGCCAGATTCCGAATAAAGTAGACCATGATGTGTATTCCGTGTATACCGATTACGAAGGTGACTATACCCAACCCTACACTACTCTTTTAGGATGCAAAGTGACGTCGTTGGAAGAAATTCCAGATGGCATGGTCGGAAAGTCTTTCGATTCGGCGACCTATGCTCACTTTACGGCAAAGGGCAACTTAGCCGATCACGTGGTCTATGATACATGGGTGAAAATTTGGAATGAAAACCTGGACCGAAAATACATAGGCGATTTTGAAGTCTATGGAGAAAAAGGGCGAGACCCCACAAAGGCTAAAGTAGAAATTTATGTAGGCATTGAATAACCGCTTATGAAAGCATTCGACAGTTTTTATTTTGAAAAAGAAGAGTCGATAAAAAGCTGTCTTTTAGCCTTAAAGGCCATCATTTTGAAATATAACAACAACCTTGAACCGAGATGGTACTATCGGTTGCCCTGTTTTATGTACAAAAATCAGATTTTTTGCTATCTCTGGATCGATAAAAAAACACAATTTCCCTATATCGCCATTGGAAAAGGGATAAAAATCGAGCATCCTGATTTGATTCAAGGAAATAGAACGTTTGTAAAATTGTTGATGATAGACCCGAACAAAGACATCCCTATTGATAAAATCCATCATATTTTCGATTCAACAATGGAGCTTTATTAATAATAGCCCTGAAACCTTTCTACGGCCACAACCAAAATAATCCCCTAAATTTGCACCAATCAAAAAACTGAATGTGCAAGAACCTAAAAAGACCCGAATCAACAAATACCTCAGCGAAGTAGGCTATTGCTCGCGTCGCGCAGCGGACAAGCTTATTGCTCAAGGTCGGGTCACCATCAATGGCTCAGTGCCAGAAATGGGCACAAAGATTACTGAAGGTGATGAAGTACGCGTCGATGGCCAGCCCATTTCCGAGCCTCAAGAAAAACCAGTTTACCTTGCTTTTAACAAACCTGTCGGCATCGTATGTACGACCGATACACGGGTCGAAAAAGACAATATTATTGATTTTATCAAGTATCCCAAACGTATTTTCCCCATCGGCCGATTGGACAAGCCTAGCGAAGGGCTCATATTTCTCACCAACGATGGCGACATCGTCAACAAGATATTACGTGCCCGAAACCATCACGAAAAGGAGTATTTGGCAACTGTCGACAAAGCTATTACGGCGGACTTTCTAATGCAAATGCGCAAGGGTGTCCCAATTCTTGATACCATTACCAGGAAATGTGAAGTGGAGCAAATCGGCAAGTATGAATTCAAAATCATTCTGACCCAAGGCTTGAATCGCCAGATTCGTCGTATGTGTGAATATTTGGACTATCGGGTGAAGCGGTTAAAACGAATTCGTATCATGAATGTAAAACTGGATATTCCCGTAGGAAAATGGCGCGATTTGACTGTTGAAGAATTAAATGAAATCAATCGACTTGTGGCTACATCGTCAAAAACACATCCTTAGACCCTATAATTCTGAGTTTTAAAGATAACTGTATTATGTGTTCACTACAAAAAGAGACAGGCGAACATACATCAAATAGTATCTTTGATATTTGGATTTTATTATCATCGTATTCCATTGTTTTGTCTTTCTGGGCATACCATTCTCTTTATTGCTTTTTTTAAGAAAAAAGGTGGCGGTTTTCCGAACTGCATTATTGCACTATTTACCTTCCTTTTTGCATTCGAACTGTTGAACAATACACTCTCATGGTCTGGAGAAATTAACATTGCCTCCCTCTACAAAGCTTTCAGATCATTTACTGATGATAATCCGTCGAATTGCATCCAACAAATGGAAGCTTCCCGATTTCTAAGAAATATTTTTTGATGTAATACCATTTTGATTGTAAAATGACATAAAGCTGTAAAAGTTTATAACGAGACAGTTTTTCTGCAGATAGATGCTAAATTGAAACTCGTACTCTAGAAATAAAAAGATGTTCCACTTTACGAACATTATCTTTATTGCTTGGAACGGAAATACGGGACTTTCAAGTTTCCCTCACCTGCATTTGGTAGGAGAAAAGAAATAACGTAGACGAATGAATAATTAGCGGCCCCTTTTAAGAATACACGTTCAAACTGAAGAAGTTTGGCGACCGGGACTATTATTATGACTATGAAGTCGATAATTAGTCTAGTGGTTATGAAAAGTGTTAACGAATAATTAAAGTTAAGCATCGTACACTATGAATTTAAAATTTTAACACCTTATTCAACTTGAAATCGTTAACTTAGATAATATGATAAAAACAATTGATATGATACATAAACAAACTCAAAACAAAACAAAATCCATGGCCTTGGCACTATTTATAATGCTGTTTGGTTTGGTAACTGGTACCCAACAAGCTTCTGCCTTTTTTCAAGATGATGTACAGCAGGAGGTTAATTTTGATCAGTACAAAGGTGAAGTAATCGATTCGAATTCCAAAAAACCCCTGATATTCGCCTCTCTTACCTTAAAAGAATCAAATATTAGCACCATTACCAATACAGAAGGTGAATTTTCACTGAAAATCCCTGAAGATGTAGCCGATGCTAATGTTATTGTTTCCTTTTTGGGCTATAAGACCAAAACGATTCCTTTATCGGAGTTTAAAAACGGAAATAACAAAGTATTGATGGAAATCTCTATTACCGAGCTTCCTGAAATAAATGTTAGCGTGCCGAAAGATGCCGAAGCCCTTGTCAAAGAAACGTTGAAAAAGAAAGGGGAAAATTATTTCGACGACCCCACTTTAATGACCGCTTTTTACAGAGAAACTATTAAAAAACGAAAAAGAAATGTATCTCTTTCAGAAGCAGTGGTGAACATCTATAAAACGCCATACACTTCATTGAAAAGAGATGGTGTAAAACTCTATAAGGCTCGAAAAAGCACCGATTACGACAAACTAGATACGATAGCTCTAAAATTACAGGGAGGCCCCTTCAATGCCCTGTTCGTGGATATCATGAAATATCCTGATTACATTTTTTCCGAAGAATCAATAGATGAATACGACTTTAGCTTTGACCGCTCGACGAGAGTTAACGACAGATTGATATACGTTGTAGATTTTCAGCAAAAAGAGTTCATAAACGCCCAACTCTATCAAGGTAAACTTTACATCGATGCCGAGAACAAAATTCTCACAAGTGCAATTTACACTTTGAATATAACCGATAAAGACCAAGCAGCTAAAATGTTCGTTCGCCGAAAGCCCAAAAACGCCCAAGTTTGGCCTAATGAAGTTGCCTATCGGGTCGATTATCGAGAAAAGAACGGTAGATGGTATTATGGCTATAGCAATGTACTATTAGAATTCAAAATCAATTGGGATAAGCGTTTGTTCAATTCAGTATATAGCATGACCTGTGAAATGGCCGTTACCGATTGGAAGAAGAGCATGGCTGCAGATTATCCAAAATCACGAGATCGTATCAAGTCATCAATTATTTTGAGCGATGCTGCGATAGGTTTTGCAGATCCTGATTTTTGGGGAGAATACAATATTATCGAACCTGAAAAATCCATTGAATCTGCTATAAAGAAAATTCAACGGCAGTTGAGAAGGGCCAATTCTAGTGGTGGCACTTCCGCACCAGCACCCTGATGTTGACATATTGTCTAGACCTAACTAAGCTATACAGATTATTAAAGGATTAAATTTATCAATTAAAGCTGAACAATGATATCATTGTTCAGCTTTTCTGATTTGTATTGTTTTCGTTTCAATGTTTCTTGTTTGTGCATCATATAGGTAGTTACACAGGAGAAACTAAAACAGGGTATTTGCCAAACCATTCATCGTTACCAAGCAAACAACTGTTTAGGGTACTCTATGCGAGGGGCATGCCACGGGGCCAAAGGAAATAGAATTGTAGATAGAAATCACAATTTAGTCCGGCTTAAAGTAAAGGCAAAACAAAAACTACTGAGCCCAGAAGGAATTGTACATCGCAAACAAAGATGTTGGAACGTAGAGGCTATTTTTGGAAACATCAAACAAAATATGAACTTCAAGCGCTTCTTTTTAGGGGGAACCGATAACGTAGAAACCGAAATATGACTTATTGCAATGGAACACTATCTGCAAAAGGTAACTCCAAGAGCGTAAAACCTTTTAACTTCTTTTCATCCATTAACAAATAACTCAACTTTAGAAATCAAAATGATCAAAACTGACAAATAAAAAAGACCGCCTAAATGTTTTTAGACGGCCTATTTTTACTTTGTAGTCTTTTTTAATTATTATGGCATAACTACTGTGTCGATAGCATGAATAATGCCATTCGAGGCATCCACATCTGCTAAAATTACGGTAGAACTATTCCCTTTTTCGTCCATCAAAGTAACTTTTCCTTCTTTTAGTGAAAGTACTATTTCACCACCTTGAACTGTCTTTGCGGTAAATGAACCATTATTATCTCCAATAGCTTTCACTACTGCTGCAGCATTGTATTCGCCTGCAACTACATGGTAGGTCAAAATACCGGTCAAGGCATCTTTACTGCCAGGCTCTAAGAGTCCGGCGACAGTTCCTTCAGGCAATTTTCCAAAAGCGTCATTGGTCGGAGCAAAAACGGTAAAAGGCCCGTCTCCATTTAAGGTCTCGACTAAATCCGCTGCCGTTACGGCTGCTACTAAAGTAGAAAAGTTATCATTTCCTGATGCAACGCCCACAATAGTTTGCCCTTGTGCAAAACCGTTGGATACAAATAACAACATGGCAAATACTGTACTTAATGTAATCTTTTTCATAGTGTAATTTTTTAATTTTGACGAAGGTAATATCTTTACGGAAAGACTTTTCCCAAATTTTGTTTAAATTTTTACATAATTTGTTAAACAAAATATAATCGTGTTAAAACCTGAGTTTACAAATCGATTGAAAACAATTGAAATTAATTTTATTTTTAAGTTCATTATGCCAATAAAATTACATCCATGACAAAAAGGAGACAGTTTATTAGTGCTACTTTGGCCGCAACTACAACAATGCTGCTACCTAATATTGCATTCACAAAAATACCTCCGACAGTTCTAGTCGATAAAATTCTTCCGAAACGACTCAAAAAAGGGGATACTATAGGTCTCATTGCTCCTGGCTATGCCATAAAACCGAAAATATTAAAAGAGGCTATCAACACCTTGAAAACAATGGGTTTTAAAACCTTTCATACCGACCGCATAATCGGAAACCATGGGTATTTCAGCAATACGGATGAAGAACGGGTGAAAGACCTGAACGAAATGTTCGCTAATACCAAAATAGACGGCATTTTATGTGCCAGAGGGGGGTATGGGTGTACCCGAATCATGAACATGATTGATTTTGAGAATATTAGAAAAAATCCAAAGGCTTTAATCGGCTTTAGCGATATCACCACACTTCTCAATGGAATTTATCAAGAAACGGGACTAATTACCTTTCACGGCCCTGTTGGAAGTACTCTGAACAATCCCTACACCATAGAACAACTGCAAAAAGTGTTGCTCAATCCTGAAGAACAGCTAACTATAAAAAATATAGAATTTACTGACCTCGAAAAGAAAGATGACCCGGAATACGAACGCTACACAATTACGGAAGGCACCGCCACAGGAAAATTGGTAGGCGGAAGTTTAACGCTCATAAATGCGCTAATAGGTACGCCCCATGAAATCGATTTTACCGATGCCTTGATTTGTATCGAAGATGTTGAAGAGGCCCCCTACCGAATCGATAGAATGCTTACGCAGTTAATCGAAGGAAAGACCTTTACGAAAGCAGCTGGCATTCTCTTTGGGGTCTGTGCGGGATGCAACACTTCTACGAATACTAATTCATTTTCTTTAAAGGAAGTAATAATGGATAGAATTTCGCCCCTTAACATACCGGCGGTTTACGGAATGAGCTTCGGTCATGTCGAAAATAATTTCACATTCCCAATCGGGATAACCGCAAAACTCGAAACCCAAAATATGACGCTACAACTATTGGAAAAACCCGTGAAATAGGTACAACCAAAAGAAGTTCTAAAGAAGAGACCGACTATCTCAAAAAAAAACGGATATACATATTGTTTTTAGTTTGCGACCTCACTAATAAACTTCAGCCGATACAACCTAAGTTCCTCATCTTCATAGTCACCATCAAATTCTTTCATAGCCTCTTCAAGATCATCGGTTTCGGCCTCTAAAAAATAATCGTGAATTTCTTCTTGCTGATCTTCATCTAGTACCTCATCTATCCAGTAATTAAGGTTCAATTTCGTTCCGCTAAAAACGATCTGTTCCATTTCCTTGATGAGTTCAGGTATTTCAAGTCCCCTTGCAGATGCAATATCGCTTAACGGCAGTTTTCTATCTACGTTCTGTATAATGTACAATTTCAATGCTGATTTTGCACCTGTACTTTTGACGACCAAATCGTCGGGCCTAAGTATTTCGTTTTCTTCGACGTAAGCGGAAATAAAGGCAATAAAAGGTTTCCCATACTTTTTGGCCTTCCCCTCTCCTACTCCATAAATATTGGTTAATTCTTCCAATGTAATAGGATACTTCATCGCCATATCTTCTAAAGAAGGGTCTTGGAAGACCACAAAAGGCGGCACCCCTAGTTTGTCAGCTTGCGCCTTGCGAAGATTTTTTAATTGTTTCAACAGTTTTTCGTCGGTAACACCAGATTTGGCAGCACTCACAATCGCTTCGTTGCCTTCTATGCTATAGGTATGGTCTTTGGTCATCATAAACGATTCAGGAGATTTCAAAAAAGCCTTCCCCTTCTCGGTCACATGTAAAATACCGTATTGCTCGATTTCTTTTTTGAGTAACCCAGCTACCAAAACTTGACGCGTCAAGGCCATCCAATAACCTGTATCCCTATCGGAACCGATTCCGAACACAGACTTTTCGTCAGCCTTATGAGAAGAAATCAGTGCATTTACCTTTCCGGTAAGGGTCTTAACAACTTCCTTTGACTTGAATTTCTCACTCGTTGCCTTGACAGTACTGATAAGCTTGACAACATCGTCTTTGGCTTCCTGTTTTTCTTTGGGGTTTCGGGTATTGTCATCCATATCAGCTCCTGCACCGTTGACCGCATCGAATTCTTCCCCGAAATAATGGAGCATAAATTTTCGCCTTGACATGGAAGTTTCAGCGTAGGCTACCACTTCTTGTAATAGTGCGTTACCGATTTCCTGCTCGGCAACAGGTTTGTTCGACATGAATTTTTCGAGCTTTTCAATATCCTTGTAGGCATAAAAAGCCAAGCAATGCCCTTCTCCATCATCCCTTCCTGCACGACCGGTCTCCTGATAATAACTCTCGATGCTTTTCGGAATATCGTGATGAATAACAAAGCGCACATCAGGTTTATCAATACCCATACCGAAGGCTATAGTGGCTATGACCACATCAACATCTTCCATCAAGAACATATCTTGATATTTAGATCGGGTCTTGGCATCGAAACCGGCGTGATATGGTACGGCACTTACACCGTTGACCTGTAGTACCCGTGCAAGCTCTTCAACACGCTTTCTACTCAGGCAATATATGATGCCCGATTTACCGGAATTCTTTTTTACAAACCGAATAATATCCGAATCAACGTTCGCGGTCTTTGGTCGGACCTCGTAAAAAAGGTTAGGTCGGTTGAAAGATGCCTTGAAAGTCTTTGCATCGGGTATACCCAAGTTCTTGATAATGTCTTCTTGCACCTTAGGGGTAGCCGTGGCGGTAAGCGCGATAATGGGTATATCTTCGTTTAGGCGGTTAACAATTGACCTGAGGTTACGATATTCTGGTCTGAAATCATGACCCCACTCCGAAATACAGTGGGCCTCATCGACAGCCATAAAAGATAATTTTACGGTCTGTAGAAAACTGATATTATCTTCTTTGGTCAACGATTCAGGGGCTACATAGAGTAGTTTTGTAATACCGTCCGTAATATCCTGCTTTACCTGCTTAACATCAGTTTTTGTTAATGAAGAATTCAGTACATGGGCAATTCCATGATGATCGGAAATACCACGAATGGCATCGACTTGGTTCTTCATCAGTGCGATAAGCGGAGAAACCACGATGGCAGTACCCTCTTGCATTAAGGCCGGCAGCTGATAGCAAAGCGATTTACCGCCCCCAGTGGGCATAATGGCAAACGTATTGTTGCCTTGTAAAATATTGGTTATGACATCTTGCTGGAGGCCTTTGAATTCGGAAAATCCGAAATGTTTTTTTAGAGCGGCGTGCAGATCCGTTACGTTCAATACCGTTTTATGTTTTTCCATAATCCGTAAAAAATAGTTGGTTGTTGAAAAACAATTGTTGAGAATCCATTTTTCTAGATGTGGGGGAATTTAGTTTGATCAAAATTTATTTAATGGTATTTTGAATACCCTATACGTTAAGATTATGTAATTTTGTTATCTTAAATATAAAACAATCTTTTAGAAATACGGCGAGCTTTTAGATAGTTTTAGGAAAACTGTCGGATTTTATCGATTGCTGACTCAGTAGTGTCCAAACTTCTAACGTTAATCATAATTTGAGCGATACCAAAGCGATACTTGCGATAGCCAAGAAAACCATAGAAACGGAAAGTGCATCCATACACCATTTGGGCACCTTGTTAAATGAGGAGTTTTCGAATTCTGTTAATTGTATTTTAGAATCGAAAGGACGGGTTATCGTTTCCGGAATAGGAAAAAGTGCCATTATTGCCTCAAAAATTGTTGCCACCCTAAATTCAACGGGAACCCCTGCCATTTTCATGCATGCTGCAGATGCCATTCATGGGGACCTGGGCACGATTCAAGAAAACGACGTAGTTATCTGTATTTCAAAAAGCGGTAGTACGCCGGAAATCAAAATGCTCGTGCCCTTAATCAAAAGAGGAAGCAACAAATTGATAGGCATGACAGGCAACCTCGAATCTTATCTCGCAAAAGAGGCCGACTTTATACTAAATACCTTTGTAGCGAAAGAAGCCTGTCCGAACAATTTGGCACCTACGACAAGTACGACGGCACAAATGGTGATAGGAGACGCCCTTGCCATCTGTTTATTGGAAATCAAAGGATTTACCAGCAAAGATTTTGCGAAGTACCATCCGGGTGGGGCGCTCGGTAAACGCTTATACCTCAGGGTATCTGACATAGTGGTTAACAATCAGAGACCGGAGGTCGATCGCAATACGAGTGTTAAAGAGGTTATTGTCGAAATTTCCAAAAAAATGTTAGGTGTCACTGCAGTTAGTGAAAACGGTGAACTCGTAGGTATCGTAACGGACGGTGACATTCGAAGAATGCTCAACAAGCATGACAATATTAGCGGTCTTATCGCAAAAGATATTATGACCTCGAATCCGAAAACCATATCGGTAGATGAAATGGCCGTTGAGGCCTTGGAGCTGATGCAAAACAAAGGAATTTCGCAATTGTTGGGAGTAAAGGGCAAAAAATATGTAGGTGTTGTACATTTGCACAACTTGATAAACGAAGGTATATTATAATGGCAAAAAAGAATACCAAGTCTCCCGATGAAATGTCGTTTCTAGACCATTTAGAAGAATTACGCTGGCATTTGATCCGGTCGGTCTTAGCGGTGGTAATTATAGGAATCGTCGCCTTTGTCTTTAGCAGTTTCATTTTCGATGTTATCATTTTTGGGCCGAAAAACATGGATTTCCCTACCTATAGGTTATTTTGCAATATTGCAACTTATATGGGTTTTGATTCTGTGTTTTGTGCCGACCAGCTTCCATTTACCATCCAAAGCCGCACCATGGGCGGCCAATTTTCAGCAGACATATGGACCGCCATTTGGGTAGGGTTCATTGTAGGTTTCCCATACGTACTCTACGAATTATGGAAATTTATTAGTCCAGGACTTCATACTAATGAGAGAAGGCACTCCCAAGGATTTATTTTTATTGCTTCATTACTTTTTTTTATGGGTGTTTTATTCGGCTACTACGTAGTCGCACCTCTTTCAATTAATTTTTTAGGAACCTATACAGTAAGTGCAGAAGTACTTAACGAATTTGACCTTAGCTCATATATTAGTACGGTAAGGACAGCTGTTATTGCTTGTGGAGTGCTTTTCGAATTGCCGATAATAATTTATTTTTTAACGAAGGTTGGAATCGTAACCCCCGAAATACTTAAAAAATACCGCAAAATTGCCATAGTCGTCGTCTTGATTCTCTCTGCGGTTATTACCCCCCCAGACGTGACAAGTCAAATAATTGTGGCCGTGCCGGTTTTGGTCTTATATCAAGTAAGTATCTATATTTCAAAAGTAGTACTGAAACGTCAGGCCAAAAAAGAAAGAAAAGAGAAAGAAAAAGAAAAAGGGTTAAAGAAAGCGTAAATGCCAGAAAGTTTCAAAAGTTTATTGCTTCTTTTGTTCGAAGTTTAGGCATTTAACATAAAACTTCACAACCAAAAAATTTAAACCTCCAATGAAGTTACGAGCTGAGAACATAATGAAGTCTTACCGAGGTCGAAAGGTAGTCAAGGGTATTTCTTTGGAGGTCAACCAAGGGGAAATCATTGGCCTATTGGGACCCAACGGTGCGGGTAAGACGACTTCGTTCTACATGATCGTAGGCTTGGTAAAGCCAAATGGCGGAAATATTTATTTAGATGGTACCGATATCACCAACTTCCCCATGTATAAAAGGGCTCAGAACGGTATTGGATACTTGGCACAAGAAGCTTCCGTTTTTCGAAAACTTAGTATCGAAAAAAATATTCTCAGCGTACTTCAGCTTACCAAGATGAGTAAGAAAGAGCAGTTGATGAAGATGGAATCACTCATCGAAGAATTTGGTTTGGGCCACATTCGAAAAAGCCGAGGAGACCTTCTTTCCGGTGGAGAACGTCGTCGAACGGAAATCGCTCGTGCACTGGCCACCGACCCTAAATTTATTTTACTTGATGAACCTTTTGCCGGTGTAGACCCCGTTGCCGTTGAAGATATTCAGCGTATCGTAGCACAGCTAAAGGATAAAAATATCGGCATACTCATAACGGATCATAACGTACAGGAGACCTTGGCCATTACCGAACGTTCGTACCTCATGTTCGAAGGCGGCATCTTAAAATCAGGACTTCCCGAAGACTTGGCAGCAGACGAAATGGTACGTAAGGTATATTTAGGTCAGAATTTTGAGTTGCGAAAAAAGAAGTTAGATTTTTAGACAAAGCCCTTCCCCTAGATTGCCTCAATCTTTTAAACCTATTCTTCCCTACGGATTACCTTTCCCCAGACTTGTTACTAGGGAACTTACCACATAAAATCCGATTATAAACGGCACTGCTAAAAACTTTAAAGTAATCAAAAGCACTAAGCTGACAATTAAAAAAATATAGCGTAGGGCATTGTCTTTAAAGCTCCAGTTTTTAAATTTTAGGGCAAAGAGCTCGATTTTAGAGTTAAGCAAGTAAGCGCTCAAAATTGTCAAACCTATCAAGAACCATTGATTTAATATAATCCCATTCAAAATATCATTGTTTTGATACAAGAGGATTAACGGAAGTGACAAAATCAAAAGCGCATTGGCAGGGGTAGGCAACCCGACAAAAGAAGATACTTGGTTCTCATCGATATTGAATTTCGCGAGGCGATAGGCCGAAGCTAGTGTGATTAGAAATCCTAATAAAGGCAATGGATATAGCACTGCTGACTGCAAGTATTCTGAACTACCATATTGAAATAAGCTTCCTGCGTTCCAACCCCCGGTCATTGACATGCCCAATAACTGAAACATCACGATCCCAGGAACCAAACCACTTGTAATCATATCGGCCAAAGAATCGAGCTGCACGCCCAGCTCGCTCTGAACGTTCAAAACCCTCGCTGCCAAACCATCAAAAAAATCAAAGAATATCCCCAAAAACACAAAGATTGCCGCCATCTCCAGTTGGTTCAGTACCGCAAAAACGGTCGCCACACAGCCACAGAAAACGTTGAGCAACGTAATCAGATTAGGAATATGTCTCTTCATGAAAAAGTTATTTAATTAATGTTCTAAAGTTCAGGCCCGAGTGTCAAATTAAAGTTCAAGTTTAAATTCCCCTAACCACCTGAAAATTCGGTTGAAGACAAAACTATGATTTTTATATTGCCCAAAACCTTTGTCTTCCCTATCCCTTCTAATCACGGATATCCATTGTTTTAGTTCTAGTTTCTAGAAGAACAGCGGTCTTACATCTTGTTGCTTCTCGTAAAAATAAGACAATTTCCAATCAATCATGTCAGACCATAATTTATTCGGATATTTGCCGAACGAAATTCCACAGTACTTGAAATGCGATTGAGAAAAATCTTATTACTATTAGTTTTCACTTTTTCGATATCGGTATACGCGCAAGTACCCGAATTATCTCCACTTTCTAAAATAAGTGTTTTAACAAGCGGCGCTGGCGACGCACTCTACAGCGCTTTTGGTCATAGTGCATTTCGGGTACAGGATCACACTCTGGGCATAGATGTCGTATATAACTATGGTATTTTCGATACCAGTGGCGAAAATTTCTACCTGAAATTCATTCAGGGCAGAATGGACTATAAGTTGGAACGAGAAGGTTTTGATTATTATCTCAGAGGTTATGAAATTCAGAACCGATGGGTGAAAGAACAAGAATTAAACCTGAGCCTTCATGAAAAAAATAAACTCTTTCAATTTTTAGAAAAGAATAATCTGCCCGAAAACAAAGTATATCCGTACGATTATTTTACGAACAACTGTGCCACCAAGATTTGGGATGTTCTCAAGGAAAATCTAGGAAATGAATTGGTTTTTGATGAAACGTATATAAACGAGCAATTTAGTTTTCGCGAATTAGTATACCATAACATAAAACCCAATTCTTGGGGGGCATTTGGCATCGACTTGGCTTTGGGTTCGGTTATCGACAGAAAGGCTACGCCGCAAGAGCACATGTATCTTCCTATTTACATTATGCGTCAATTTAAGGCCGCAAATTTAGATGGTAAACCGATAGCGGCCAAAGAAACATCACTTTACGATGCGCTTCCGAAAGAAGCTCAAAACCAATTTTTTACTTCTCCTCTATTTCTGAGTACTTTACTTTCCCTTATTATTTTAACGATTACCTATTTCGATTATAAAAAAAGAAAAAGGTCTAAAGGGCTTGATTTCGGTATCTTTCTCATAACAGGCCTGTCAGGTCTGCTCATGTGCTTTCTTTGGTTTTTGACGGACCATATTTGGACTGTCGAAAATTACAATATCTTATGGGCTTTTCCTTTGAATGTGATTTTGGCTGTCTTTATGCTAAGTAGCCATATTGTGTTTTGGGCAAGTAAATACTTTCTAGTGTTATTGGGCCTTTTGGCCTTAGTATTACTTTTCGGGGTGCTGAACATACAGTCTTTCAGCCCTGTATTGATACCATTATTGCTGGCCTTGGCCGTACGCTATTTATACCTCTATATTTTCTCAAAGAACCTTAAGCAAGCCTAAAATGAACTTACTCACAGTTGAGAATATCTCAAAATCATACGGCGAGCTGGTGCTCTTCGAAGGATTGTCTTTTGGCATCAACAAAGGTCAAAAAATTGCATTGATCGCTAAAAACGGCACAGGAAAGACTTCCATTTTAAATATCATGTCGGGGCAAGATACTCCCGATTCGGGTCAAGTAAATTATCGTAAGGATATTCGCGTTTCGTTTTTAGATCAAGAGCCCGACCTTGACCCTAAACTGACCGTTGAGGAGACTATATTCGCTTCCGACAACGAAATTCTTCAGGTAATTCACTTGTATGAAAAGGCTTTGGAGAATCCCGATGATGCTGATGCCTACCAATCGGCCTTCGAGGGAATGGAACGTTTCAATGCCTGGGATTTCGAAACGCTCTACAAACAAATTCTCTTCAAACTCAAACTGGAGGATTTGAATGCCAATGTCGGACTACTTTCTGGGGGACAAAAAAAGCGATTGGCCCTCGCGAACGCGCTTATTAATAAACCCGATCTTTTGGTTCTTGATGAACCTACCAACCATTTAGATCTTGAAATGATCGAATGGCTAGAGGAATATTTCGCTAGGGAAAACATGAGTCTTTTCATGGTGACCCACGACCGCTTTTTTTTGGAAAGGGTCTGTAACGAGATTATCGAACTTGACAACGGACAGCTTTATCCTTATAAAGGCAACTATTCCTATTACTTAGGAAAAAAAGAAGCGCGAATCGATCAGGAGACTGTAGAGCAGCATAAATCAGAACGTTTGTTCAAAAAAGAACTCGAGTGGATGCGCAAGCAGCCTAAAGCCCGTACTACAAAATCGAAATCACGAATCGATGATTTTAATACCATAAAGCAAAAGGCGAGCGAACGAAGAAAAGAACATGAGATCCAGTTGGAAATAAATATGGAGCGCATGGGCAACAAAATTTTGGAACTGCATAAAATTTCAAAATCCTTCCCTGACAAGCCAATATTAGACAAATTTGATTACAGTTTTACCAAAGGCGAACGTGTCGGAATCATAGGAAAAAACGGTACCGGCAAATCTACTTTTTTAAATATCGTTTCTGGCATTGACCAGCCCGATTCCGGTAAGGTCGTGGTCGGAGATACAATCAAGTTCGGCTATTATACGCAGAAGGGAATTCAGATAAAAGAAGGCCAAAAGGTCATTGAGGTAATTCGTGATTTTGGTGATTATATTCCATTAAAAAAAGGTCGTCAGATTTCTGCTCAACAACTACTTGAACGTTTTCTATTCGACCGCAAAAAACAGTATGATTATGTGGAAAAACTGAGCGGTGGAGAACGTAAAAGGCTGTATTTGTGCACGGTACTAATACAGAATCCGAATTTTTTGATTTTGGATGAGCCCACCAACGACCTTGATATAGTGACCCTGAACGTTTTGGAAAATTTTCTATTGGATTTTCCAGGATGTCTTATCGTAGTTTCCCATGACCGCTATTTTATGGACAAAATCGTTGACCATCTTTTTGTTTTTAGAGGCGACACACTTGTTGAAAATTTTCCTGGAAATTATTCCGATTATAGGACCTATGAAGACAGTAAAATAATCGTAAAGCGCGAGGAGAAAGCGAACAACAAAGAAAAGAAAGAAGCCCAAATTTCAAAACCAAACGGTTCTAAAACTAAACTTTCGTATCTGCAGCAAAAAGAATTCAAGAACCTTGAAAAAGATATTCAAAAACTTGAAGTCAAGAAAGTAGCGGTACAAAGCAAATTTGCCGATGGCTCGTTGTCTGGGGAAGAAATCGACCAGATTTCTCTAGACCTTCAAGAAATCAAAGGTGCTATCGACAAAAAAACGGAACGATGGTTCGAGCTTTCGGCAATGGCGGAAGGTTGAATCTCATAAGTCATCCCCTGCGAAGGAGAAGTGCCGCAGGCGGAAGAGTTTTCCCAGATTGGTCAGAATGCTCAGTTTAAAGTTATAATTCTGAAAAGACGTTGTTAACATTATTTACCTTAGCTGTTCCTTGGCTATAATCCTTTCTATCGGCACCCCTCTATGAAAATAAGGAAGGGGTACACTTAATAAATGCATAGAAGAATTGTACAGATTACTTCAATACCTGAAATTCCTCCTCACCTCAGCCAACCATCATGGGGTGCACTCCCCTTTCGTTTATAATTATGTCACGAAATGCATGTACTCCAAAACGAATTATTCGTATTCTAAATCCGTGAATATCCTTTTAAAAAGCATTGGATATATAGACGCTAAGCAGGTATGGTTTTTCGAAAATCAAAAAATTGAAAAAATCATTCAAAACCGATTTCCCGATATTGGGTTTAATGAAAAATTTTCCAAAATTTTATTCCTATCCGCATCCGAGCAAAGGATAATTGATAGTATGCTATCCAAAAAAAACAGCGTACAAAATGACAGTCTTCTGATTATAGATGACATTTATGGTAGTAAAGACAAAAATAGGATGTGGAAAAAAATCAAATTACACGAAAAAGTACGGGTTACCGTCGATATGTTTTATTGTGGCGCAGTTTTCTTTCGACAAGAACAGGCCAAAGAAGATTTTAAGATTCGGATTTAAACCGCTAATTTTATCGATAATTCCGAGTTATGGGCAACAACACAATCTATATAATTTTTTGCATAGTCGTCGTTATCTATCTTTTCATTTCGTTGGGCAATCGCAGACAATCGAAAAGCAGAAAGTCGAGAAATTTCATGGAGGGATATAAACGACCAAACGATAATAAAAAGGAGCAAGAGTAGACAGTTTGCCGTTGCAGCGGGTAGTTTTTGAAAAGACCCGAAACTTGAGCTTGAACTTTAAACTATGAAAATATACACCAAGACGGGTGATAAGGGAACAACGGCATTGATAGGCGGCACCCGTGTCAAAAAGCACCACATCAGAATCGAAAGTTACGGCACGATAGATGAGCTGAATTCTTGGTTAGGCCTGATTCGCGATCAAAGTATTGATAAGCGCTCACAAAAGACCTTAACCAAAGTGCAGGAAGACTTATTTATAGTAGGTGCAATTTTAGCTATGGATCCAAAAAAAGAAGTGCTGAAAAATGGAAATAGACGATTGAATATTCCCAAAATCGAAAATACTTCAATTGAATTTCTCGAAAAAGAAATCGATGATATGGACGAAGTCCTGCCGCCTATGACTCATTTTATACTTCCCGGTGGTCACCCAACCGTGTCATACTGTCATATCGCAAGAACGGTTTGCAGAAGGGCAGAGCGTATGAGTACGTTACTTTATGAAAACGAACCTTTTGATGACCTGGTCTTGTCATTTCTGAACCGACTTTCCGACTACCTCTTTGTACTGGCCAGAAAATTGTCGAAAGATGTACAGGCAGAAGAAATAAAATGGGTTCCTTGAGAATGCCAACAACAATCCTACAAATGAAAGAAAACCTGAAATTATAGTTCTTTAACAGGAAATTCACTAATAATTTCACTATTTCTTCGTTATCAAACTATTAAAACAAAAATAATAGTAATAAAATAGCCGAATTTGCTTGGCCATGTGCTTTTAAAAATTATTTTTGCAAAAATT
>CAZRIE010000048.1:0-30248 GCA_964600075.1 uncultured Flavobacteriaceae bacterium | reverse complement strand
TACCCAATACGGAATGACCCGCATTCAGTAGTCGAAGTTTCATTTTTTCGTAAGGCTTCACATCAGGCACAAATAGCACGCCTACCTTTTCAAATTCAGGTCGCCCGTCAGAAAAGTTATCTTCCACAACCCATTGTATGAATGGCTCACAGGTAACAGGCCGCTCATCTTTAATTCCATAAGTATCCATCAGGTAATCTATATCAGATTGAGTGGTAATTGGAGTTATACGATCAACCATGCTATTGGGAAAGCATACTTCCTTTTCAGTCCAATTGGCCAATGCTGCATCTTGCCGCTTAGCAAATGCTAACAACATGTTACACGCAACATCCCCATTTTGCTGAATATTATCACAAGACATAACGGTGAACGCAGGTAGACCCGTATCGCGACGCTTTTTTAGGGCAGCTGTCAAAAACCCATATATTGTTTTTGGATGGTCAGGATGTTTCAACTCATGTTGGATATCCGCATTTTCAAAGTCAAATTCTCCTATCGCTGGGATGAAATTATAACCTCCTTCAGTAATCGTAAGCGAAACAATTTTGGTAGACGAATGGACCATGTGATCTATGGCAGCCATAGGATTATCTACTCCTCGTAAGAAATCATTAATTGAACCGATAATACCGGGTTCAATGGCCAGTTGGAAAGAAATGCTTCCGGTAGATCAGCGCCACCGAAAAGGGCAGGAACTATTATTGGGCGAAACCTGTCTGACCTGTCACCGTCCCAATAAAAAAATAATAGAACCAAGTTTTGAGCAAATTGCAGAACGTTATGCGAATGATAAAGACACTCAATACACCTTGGCCAAAAAAATCATTAACGGTGGCACTGGCAATTGGTCGGGCAATATCATTATGCCCGCCAACATTCATTTGAGCGAAGAAGAGGCCGAGACACTTTCAGGTTATATTTTGAGTTTTAAGTAAGTTGTTATATGACTAATCTTAATCGCTACATTGATAACTTTCTTTAAGCATCATCTCCTATTACTAGGAAGGTTCATCATCAGCGGTAGAACTCTTGATTCTGATCAAGGTCGCGCGCTCCGTAAATCACAACAGGACTACCTACTTCAAGTGCCCCCAGATCTGGTGCTTTTCCATTGTAACTGTCATTTACGTTTGGAATAATAACTCCTACATCTACTGCCTTCCCCTTAGGATTAAGTTTAAAATTAAGATCTACTGCGTGATAAACAGGACCAGGCATATTGCCCAGCGGTGAACCTACTGGTGCTTGAATCGGTTTCTGGAGATCCTCAAAAATATCATAATCGATTGTTATACCATGAGCTTCAAGACCACTTCCCTTGCTCAAGCTCTTTAATGTCTTAAATTCTACTTCCTCTCCTTTAGGTGATAACCATCTATATTGATTTTCAGGACTTTCAGGACCTTGATTTGGCCGATACCCGTTATAATCAGCTATCGAATAGGTAGTTGTATAGGGAAATTTAGCAATGTATGTTGGCCCATCAGAACCAAGAAACAAATTATTCCGGTAGTTCGAATTTGGGTGTCCTCCACCACCGTTGTTTTCCGCAATGAAAGTGTTATGATAAGCTATGAGACCCGGTACCCCACCGTGAATTTTAAGTGCTCCTCCCTTGTCTATATTATAGAGAACATTCCTAATATAGTAGGCAGGACCACCAAATACGGGTTGAGCACTTATTCCACTCTGTGCAGTGTTTACACCTCTATTTCGCATAATGCGAATATTGTGCACACCACCGTCTGCCTCAATAAAGTCATCGACCTGAAGGTGTAAATCATTGTTGTAAATATCGATCGACACCGCTTTTAATTCCTGTTCCTCCTCTGGGGTGCCATAGGTTGATATACCAATAGCATCATGGAAGTATGCAATGGAATTATGAGCAATTACGTGACCAGAACCATACACTTTGATGCCATAGTAAGAATCCAATAGATGCGTTCCATAGGGTATTAGACCCTCCCGGTGGGCTGCCCAACCATACACTCTATAACGATCATCGCGACCAAGGATGACGTTATCTTGAATAAGAAAGTTTTTTGAACCGGCATATTCTGTACGAATGCCCTCACCAACATTTTCAAAACGACAATTCCGTACTGTTAAATCACTTGCTCCTGTTAAATGTTTCCTCCCGGCGTCGAAGACCCTGTCGACATTCCTGAAGGTGAGGCCTTGAAAAATATGATGTTCAGTGGCCATAACATTAAATAGATTAGCTGCTCCTGCCCCATCAAAGATGACTTCGCCATCACCCGCTGCCTCGATTACTATGGGGCGCTCCGCAGTACCTTTTGCCGTGAACCAATAAGTTCCATCGAATGGTATATTATTCCAATCGGGATAGTTAAGAAGAACACCTTCATAAAGTCCTCCATGAATTTTAATAATATCTCCAGGTTGCACCACATCTTCAGCTACCACATACCAATCTCCCTTTGTATTCTTAGAGCCGCCATAAGCAGCAACTAGGCCTGGGTAATTCGGCTCTTCTTTCTCACCCGTATAATATTGGGAATATACATGCCTAACCCTTCCTTCTCTGAAAGCCTTAGGTTCGGCACGTGTGGAAACATTGACAACTTTAACTGCCTCCCCTTCAACCCCATCAGGGTCTTCTAAGGTAAAGCGGGCCTCATACTCCGTTCCGATATTAAGATCCAAAATACTTCCAGTAAACATATGGGGAGTCGTGTAATCAATTCCCGCTCTTTCGATATGTTCCCCCCCAATTCTATGGAGAGACATTCCATTTTTCCATTCGTTGCCGGATCCCTCGATTCGATACTCAACCTTTACCGTGGCATTTCGGTTATCATCACCATCGATATACCATTCGAACCCCAAATTTTCAAGTGTTGATGGTTCAGTAATAAATTTTCCCGTTTGAATCTTGTTCTGGGCCTGTGAAAGATGTGGAAGAAGAAAGAATGCGATAAAAAACCCTCCTATTAGGTTTAGAAACATACTTCCTTTAAGACGAGTAGTTTTCATTATGCCTTCCCTTTGAAAATAATATTTTTCCATATTACTTAATTTTAATATGTTCATAATTGTGTTTAAATAAATTGGGAAACCCTATTCTGATCATGTTCTCCCCTGTGCTTTTATTGAATCCTGAGTACTTGCTATTTTAGTATGTAGCAAAATACACTAAGGACTCTGGGCTAATTGAATCTTCTATTTATTATCCTCCTCTTCATTCTTTAATCCATCTCTCACTTGTCTTACCTCTCTTTCTTGGATGCCGCTTGCGTTATTGAAATTCATTCTGATATACGATAAAACTTTAGCAATATCTTCATCGCTCAAAAAATCCTGTTTAGGCATCACATCGTTAAAGGTCTTTCCTTTTACTGTAATAGGCCCTTGAAGCCCTTTTAATATTACTTCTATTAGTCTATTTCTATCTCCAGATACCCAGTCTGATTCTACTAAAGAGGGATAACGACTGCCGTCGCCCTTTCCATTCCCTTGATGGCATGCGATGCAATAAACATTATAGATATTCTGACCTTCATCCGCCATACCCTTAGCAAGGTTATCTTTAATCTTGTCAGGCGTCCTAAGGTGTGTTAGCGTTTTACGCTTTTCCATTTTTGCTAACTGATCCGTTCCAAAATTTTCTTTATCTCCCTTATACATGATTCGCCATATTTTTCCCGTGACACTATCACTTATATATAAAGAGCCATCTGGACCCATGGCTATCCCCATCGGGCGATGAGCAACATCACCTGAACTTACAATGGTGTCTTTCTCAGCAAATCCATCAGCAAATACTTCCCAGGAGCTTGACGGCACACCGTTTTTGAAAGGAACAAAACCAACAAAAAAGCCTGATATTGGGTACGGGGCACGATGACCTCCTCCGTGAAAAGCAATAAAAGCTCCATTTTTATAATGGTCAGGGAATTGATTGCCGGTATAAAAGAAAAGATCATTCGGTGCCAAATGTCCAGGGAAACCAATTATAGGGTTTGCCAGTACATCCACTTCTTCTTTCAAATCGACACCACGGTATTCGGGAGAGACTACTCTTTTATTTTGTAGTTGGTCATAATAATAGTATGGCCACCCTCCGTTCATTCCTTCTTTCACTTCAAAAAATTCTTCAGATGGTAACATTGAACTTTCCCATTCTGAATAAAGTGATGGCCATGTTTGATGTAGACCGTCTCTGCCATGTTCTACGGCGAATAAACTATTAGTTGCATGATTCCAGTCCATAGCTATCCCATCTCTAAGTCCAGTGGCATACCGAATTCCGTCTTTCTGAGTTTGATTAAGTTTATTAGCATCAAATCTCCATATTCCAGCGTGTTCTTCAAGTTCAGCGCATGGAAATTGGCCGGGGCTTTCGGGAATTCTATTATCTGTCTGACAGTTATTAGTTATTGATCCAAAATTAACGTACATGTGTCCATCGTCGTCAAAAGCGAGCGTTTTACCAATGTGTTCAGTTAAATAATTGTCTGTAAGAACAAGTTCTATTTTGCTTTCGGGCAGTAATTTATCCGGGGTTAATTCCTGTCTATAAATAGCAGCTTTAGTACTAAAATAAATATAGCCATTGTAAATTCTCATACTTGTTGGACCATATCCACTCTCAGCTTTGTAATCTCCAAAATAGACGATATTGTCAGCCTTACCATCGTTGTTGACGTCTCTGATCGCAACATTTCCCGAATCTTGCTTCGCATATGTAAGTTTTACATAAATGTCTCCATTTTCATTCACGGCCAGATGTCTGGCACGGCCAATACTGTCTGCCACAACCACAGCTTCAAACCTATCGGGTAAGAATAGGTTGCCATTGTCAATATCTCCTTCTGGGAGGTTTGGTATTTGACTACAGTTAGAGAAGAAGGCACTCAACAACAATATCCAGAACAAGTCAAAAAAATGTACTTTCGATAGAATCATTTATTTTTTTTAATTTGTGTAAAGCTTCATTTCGCGTTACCAGTCTTTGACTTTCAAGCTAACAATCGAGAATTCATTTAATACATATGGTTAACATATCAATTGGCCAAAAAACCTATTCACGTAATTTAATTCGCAGTCCCAACAACCTAGCTGTACGTCAACGAGCAAAGCTTTGTATCTGTATTTAGTCACCTATACCAAATAAGGACCGCGGCTTCTTTTACTCCATGTGCGGAAAATAATACGATGGCTTGTTTACAAAACGTTGTATCCCCAAATTCAATCGAATGGAACTTGCTGGAGGTAGAACAACCTCAACGTATTTTCCATTAATCGATTGCTTTTGATCTTCCGTTGAAAAAGTGCCATCATCTTTCTTTGTGGACTTACTAAAGCTAACATCAGTGAATCGATGCTCGCCAAAAGCACCTGCCTGTACAATCAATTTTCGTTCGTGAACGGGACTCAGGTTTATCAGGTAGATTGTCGTCTGACCTTTTTCTAATTTTTCGACCAAAGCGGATACGTCTTCGGGTAGCCCTGGGCGTTTTCGGTCTACATCGAAATAACGCACCGTAGCGCGTAGCAATCCCCCGAAGTAAATCGTTTGTGGGGTACCCATGGTTGTCTGCTGCAATGCTTTGATCAGCACCGGATTGTTCGGGTAAGTATCGTCGCCGTTAATCTCGGTTATTTTTCGTGGATCTTTTCGCATGAATTCCATTCTGTTGACCATTTCTTGATAATCAGCCTTGAGCGCCTCCAAAGGCCAATCGGGATTCTCCCCTGCATAGTACATCAGACGGGCATATTCACTTTTGCCCATAGTGCGGTCGCCCTGCACCATTTCTATATTCCAGTCGAAAGGTTCGCCTGGTGCATATTTTTCGTTGTCCAAATGATCCAAAGTGTTCTGCCCCCAGATGCCTTCCGCATTTAAGGGGCGAAATTTATGCCCCTTGTGTACTTTTTCGATACGCTGCCAATCAGCAGCATCCATAGAAGCGTGCCAAAGATGTGCCAGGTCACGAATCATCACGGGGCGATAGCTATGCCAGCCCTTTTGGTTTCTACGATAGGGCACCAAGGTCTGGCCTTCTTTGGTCGTTTTCGACCGTTTTAGCAATTGATCGATCTGTGAACGCACAAGGTCGAGATATTTTTCATCGCCTGAAACGAGATAAGCGCATTCGGAAGCAACACCCATAGACGCATACATCATCATGACCCCATACCGGCCGTACCAACCGTACAGTCCGCCCCACCATTGACCATTACGGTATGCGCCGACCTTACCGTTTAGCCCAACGTTATCCGGCAAAATACCATCATTCTGTTCAATGCGCTGCATCCAAGTATCGACATAGTTTAAGACCCATTGTTTGTATTTCTCTTCGCCAGTATACAAATAGGCATTGGTCATCAAGCCTGTGATACCAAGATTTACCGGAACATCGGTACGGGTAACCACACTATCATACAAGCTTTGTATCTCGGCGGCACGGGTCGGATTTTCATGCCAGTCGGGTTCTAATTTCTCCAAAACAGGGTAAAGTGACGCATGGCCATACCTCAAGTTATAGACCGCACTAGAGGTGGCCAATGGCCCTTTGCTTCCCGTAAAAATCGATTTGACCACCTTATGTTCCGGGTCATAATTCGGGGCCTCGGGGTCCTCGTTGAGATAAAACCCGGCGAAGCGTTTGGCACGGGCCACATTCTCAGGAATTGAAGGATTGCCCAATGCCAGATTATAGAACAAGGTCATGCCCTCACTGATATGAAAAAAGTCATCATGGGTCGGAAACTCTTTGTGCAATCGGTGGTGGTAATCTCCCGGATCAGGCGGGTGAGGCGTATTGGTACGGGTAATTCCATTGTACGCGGCCAAGGCTCTTTCATAAAATCGCTCGTCGGCACCGACAATATAAAAATCGGGCCAGTTATAGAACATTTCGTAGAGATCATCATAAGGGCCTTCGCTTATCGTACTGCCACCTTGATAGGTAAAACGATCCCAATAAAAATCACCGGCCTCTTCCATTGCGCCTATCAATTGCCGTTGTATGATGGCCCATTCGGGAGGAAGTTCGACAACGCTTGCTTTGATAGAAGGAACAAGGTTCTCATCCTTGGTCTGGCTGTAGCTTTTGACCAAGAAAAGGCAACACAATAGCATTGAAAACCAAGATATTCTCATAAATGTGCTCTTTTCGGATATTGGGAATTTAGCCCTGATTAACTCCACCAAATAGGCAGCCCCTGACCTTTAAAAACCGGATTTTCCTTGTAATATGGTCCAGGTGAAAAGGGGAATTTCTTCTCGATATCATTGATGATTTCGACTCCAAAACCGGGCTTATCAGGAATGGTCAATACCCCATCCTTAATCTCGTAGGGGTCTTTAAATACCCCCCACTTCAAGGGGTTATAAGTCTGGTTAAGTTCGCACATATGTCCTGAGGGGACACCGGCGACCAAATGTATGTTTGCGATAGTGGTCAGCCCTCCTACCCAATTATGTGGGCAATATTTTTGCCCATTTTCATGAATCGTTTGCCCAATGTACCAACCCTCGGTCATACCTGTGAGATTCGCATCGGTCTGAATGATGTTCATCGCCTTTGCCTTTACAAAAGGCTCAACTTGATAACGGTTCAACCAGCTTTCCCCTCCTGATACCATAACAGATGGCATGGCCTCATTGATTGCAATATGCTTTTCAAGAGCCGCGGGATCGTTATAGCTTACCGGTTCTTCGTACCAATAGAATTTCAGTTCTTCCAGGGCTGGGCAAAGTTCATTTATAATGGTATCGAACGACCACGGGAATTTTTCGATAACCAATTTAAAATCAGGGCCGACCGCTTTGCGTAGCCGCTCCAAAATAGGGATGTATTTATCCATAGTCATATTACTGTACTTCCAAGAGGTACCGTTACGGAATTTAAAGGTATCGTAACCGGCTTTTTTGTATCGAAGTGCTTCCGCAATGAGGTCTTCATCTCCTTTGTCATACCAAGCATGGCTTACCCCGCCACTGGCATAGATCTTCACTTTATTGGAAGGATTTTCGTCGTTCGAGAGCAATTTGTAAACAGGCTGGTTCTTAGCCTTTCCGATGATGTCCCAAAGTGCATTGTTGATTCCTGCCCATGCTCCTTGGGCTACGTGGTTGTGGCCTTGGTTATTGCAGAGAAAATCGACATCGAACACATTTGCGCCTTTTAGCATTGGAGTAATATACTTATCAGTGTACTCCTTTAACTTATCAGGGCCGCGATAGGGACTACCCTCTGCGATACCTACAATGCCTTTATTAGTGAATATCTGAACCAAAGCGGCATCGGATTTCCAGACATACAGTCCGGCACAGCGCCATAAATAGTCGCCATCATGTTTGTACGAAAGGGGAGTTACCTTAATGTCGGTTATGGTAATGTCTTCGCGCTCCAAACCTTCTGCAGGATGGGAGCGACTTGCCCGGTCTATGGACGAGGCATGGTTTTTACCATTAAAAGAAATCAGTGATGGACGCGAATCATCTCCTTTTAGATAAGAGGGTGCAATACTACCTAAAAGGGCAGCACCCGAAGTCGATACGAAAGAGCGGCGGTTCATTTTTTTCATTTTTCTAGGTTTTCTAGGTTTTATTGACATTTCCTGATTTTGCGTTACCAGGTGCGTTGCTTAAAAAATTCCTCCAACTGTTTGGGGCTCATTTTTATTTTAGAGGGATTGGCATCGAGCCATTTCAAGAACTCTTTTCGGATTTCCTCTTTCCAAGCCCCATCTATTTCCCCGGAAGTATAGCGCTGTTCACGGAGGCATAGGTGCCCGAATTCATCTTTTAAGGCTATAAATTCTCCTTTGAGAACTACCTCTTCCGCTAAATGTGGTGGTATAAAAATGACCCCTTCCCGCTTTGCCAAAACCACATCACCGGGCATTACGGTCGCCTCCCCAATAATAATAGGAATATTGATGCCCGTAAGCATCATTTGCATTTGATAAGAGGGATGCCAACTTTTTACAAAAGCGTTGAAGCCAACTATGCCTTCCAGACCTTCCAAATCTCGAAGTCCGCCATTAAAGACTACACCGTTTTTTGACTTCGTATAAATCGACGTACCTAGATTATCACCGATGAGTGGGCCTTCATTTACCTTTCCATAAGAATCGGCAACGTAGAGATCGCCTTCGACCAGTTCACCAATTGGCCAGTTGACCATATCGCCGATTCTGCCTTCCACTTTGCCTTCTTTTTCCAATACATTCCGAACCGCCACCCGTTTTGGCATATATTGGGCGGTCAACGCACGCCCGGACATGATTTGACCTTCATGGATCATTTTCCAATCACCGGCAAACTGGTTCATGTACCCCTGGTTGCGCAACACCGACCAAACCTCTTCCAAAGAAATGGCTTTCATACGCTCGACAATATCCATCGGTACTTTGGGGCGGCCGTCATCGAAACGTTCTCCTTTCCATTCGGGTGTGAGGGCTATCAATCGCTCTTTGGCCATGTTGATAGATTGGGCGTTCGCGGGAATAGAAAAGCAAACGGTAAGAAAGAGAATAAGAAAAGATTTAAAAGTTGTTCTCATGGTGGTTACTATTTACATGATTATAAACTCATTTTCAAAAGGTTACCTGAAATATATAAAATCACACAATGCCGATAGACTTAAGTCTTAAGTTGGAACCAAAACTTAATATCTTTCTATAATTGGGTCTGCCATGAACTTTTTCCAACATATCGAACTCCTCGAACTCCGTGACAGCCCGCAGATTTCAAGTGGCATACTGTCTACTCTATAACTGTTCTCGAAGCGGACGATTCGATCTACCAGTTTCATCCTAAGGTTTTCCAGCTGAGGGGAAAGCTTTCCCTTTCGCCAATTGTACAGCGAACGCTCGATACGTTGCCATTAAGAGGGCGGCAAGGACCTGAAAAGCTAGTATCCGGTATCGATGTCCATATATTAGGCGGTCTATCCTAACGCTATAAGTTCCTTGTCCCTCAATTTCAGCATTCGTATCTGTTTCAAAAAATCGTTCCTCAAATCCACTTGGCCGAGGACCTCCAGATTTTTATGGTAATTTGCCCTTAAGTTGTGTATATAAATTGTTTTGTAGTTGCCGCAATTTTATGATAAACAGTAGTTTGCACAACTTTTACTCTTTAAATCGTAAATGCACAACACTTAATTCGTCTTTTTTAATTTTTGCTTGATGTGGTTTGCTCAATTCAGAAATAAACATTTTAACACTATTATTTGCTCAACAACAAGAATTCTTTAACTGGCATACTTTTCAAAATAATATTTAAACCTTCATTGCTATAATCTCAATTTAAATGGTAAATAAATTATGTTATCCTAATTATTTAACCTATTAATTGTAAAAGTAAATTTTTCATTGTTCAGATTTTAATGATAATTTGATGGAGCGCAATACTTTTTTTGCCCAAAATCGAAATATGTTAAATAGATTAGGCTTGGGTGTCTTTTTATTTTACCATTATTCACTAATGAAATAGAGAAACTAGAATGAGTTTTTACAACTACCTTGAAAAAGGAGCAAGGAATCAAGAACTAAACTTTAATAAGATTCTTAGAATGATATCGAGCCAAATAATTATATTAAAAAACCTGTTGTGAATTTAGGCAATCTTGATTTTTAGGTTGTTATAAAGTTAAAATTTGATGACAAAACAAGTTACCGAATCATCACTTCCCAATAGCGCGTGCGTTTCGAACTGCCTTCAGGTCCTTCCACTTCTAAGGTTATGACTTTGCGAACCCCTTTTTCGGGAAAGCGATAAATGGGGTTCTGCTCAGCAGAACTATTGCCACTTCCAAAATCCCATTTCCATTTTTTAATAGTCCCAATAGATTCGTCCTTAAAAGCAACAACTCCCTTTTCTTCATCGATGACCTCGAACGTCCATTCCGCGCGAATGGGTTCCAGAAATTCTTTTTCCAAAGGCATCAATCGAAATGCACAGAGATACGAGGCATTTTTGACCATTTCAACATTGTGCGAAAGGTTGACGTGACCATCTCTTTCATCCCCGTCAAAATCTAATATTGACCATGATAGACCGATAATCTTGTTTTCCTTTAATTCAGATTCCACAGCTCTTTCTGGAGCGTTATATGGGGCGTAGTCATAAGGCGTTATCCAACCCTCTAAAACCAAGTTGCCGCTTTCACCGTGCTTAAAATCATACTCATACGCGTAATTGGCATGTGGAAATTCCGAAATCCAATGCTGATTGCCCCAGACAAGCACCCAGGCATTGTTTACCGGTGGGGTGTAAATATGATAGTTTTGGGCATGCACACCACTAAAGTTGAAATGGTTCTCAATGTAAGCATTAGATTGATCCTGCCATTTCAACTGCTCAGGATCATACAATGGGTTTTGAATAAATGGCCCTCCGGAAAGGTCGCCGTCAACCACAATTTCGAAAATATCGTTCATATACCCCTGGGGATTGAAACGTTCAAAATCCCAAAAATCATCGTAGGCCTCGTATAGAAAATAGATACGGTTCATGCCATCGACCCAACCGATGGTAACCTTTACATCTAAGTCTTTAGGGTCGATATTAGCACCCATGCCGTCTTCAGTGTCGTTCAATAGATTTGTACCATAGGTGTAGTTCTTCGGCACCATAGTCCAATCAGATTTGTCGCCATCGATACGGGGCATTTGATTTCTGGGGAATTGAAAAACCTGAAACACTTCTCCGTTTCTTGCCGTATTGTAGGGTGGGTGATCTTGAGTATATGTTATTGCACAAGTGCCCAATAGAGCACACATAAAAAAGAATCGAAACTTGTTGCCATTTAGAAAATTCATTGTCTATTCTTTTATCAAAACCTACAACCGATAGATTCGATCTGCGTTTTTATGATAGATTTTATGCAATTCTTCGTCTGAAAATTGATCGGTTATTTTTTCAAAAGCACTTGACCAACTTTTATAAGAACCTGCCCGCAACACAAAGGGCCAATCGCCGGCGTACACCAAACGGTCCATTCCAAATTTTTCGATACAATAAAGTATGTAAGGTGCAATCTTTTCAGTAGTCCAATCTTTTCCAAAACGGGTAATGATACCCGAAATCTTGCAGTTTACGTTCGGCAGTTCAGCCAATCGCTCAATGCCCTTTCTCCATGGTGAGGTATCCGCATCATTAACGTTGGGATTACCCAAATGATCCAAAACAAAAATGGTATTGGGAAAAATTTTGGCTATCGCAATAACTTCCTGCAGCAGTGGAGGAGAAACCAAAAGGTCAAAACTCAATTTTCTGTCATCAAGTACTTTAAAACCTTCTAAAAAGCTACTTGAAGTGGAAGCGTCTTTAGGAAAACCCGCCCGTATACCTCTTAACAATGGAAGTTCACAGAGTTGCTCCAAAGCTTTCGCGGTTGTCGGCCCTTGGGTGAGATCTGCTTTGGCGACGATTCCTTTGATCCTAGGTTCTTTTGGGGCAATGCTACTGATCCAAGTCGCTTCTTTGACACCCAGGCCAGCATCGGTACCGGTTTCCATAAAAACCATTTTACCGATATTTGCCTTTTTGGTGGCTTTTCTATAATCTTTTAAGTTGAAATTGGTATTGATTTCAGGGGCATTTTTCAGCCATGAATAAGACAAATTTTCCAAATCGAACAGATGTACGTGAGTGTCGGTCTTGGGAATTGCCCTAGGGCCAAAGTCCCACACTCCTTTGGAACACAAGGAATCGGGCAAACTTAACAATCCTGCCGAGGCGGCAAGACAGTTTTTGGCAAAGGTTCTTCGCTTCATCCGGATTCATCCTTTATGGAGGTGAATATAATGGGTTTTTTTTGAGATTTCAAGAATTCCAGTACAATTAAGAATATAGATACTAGGGGAAACAAGCTCCATAACTTGGGAATCTTTTTTCGTGCATTTCTAGAACATTTGATATTATCCTCTTTTTTTTAAAGCTTTTAAATAATGCTTTTCATTCTATTGGGCGTTAGCTCTTGCTCATATTTTGTAGCCTTCCCTATAAAAATAGGATAGCATAAAATTAGAATTTTTATCCTTTTTAGGGAAAAGACTACTAGGGGTTCTTCTAGAATCGGTAATTTTAGAAGCTTTAAATTGTTGGGATTATGCCATTGCTAAAATTTTCATTTTCGGATGTATACAAACTTGATAATTGTTGCCTAAGATTTTTCCTCATGACGCATGGAGCGATTTATCCATTGTTGTTGTTCCTGTTTTTTTCTTGCAAGGATGCTCCGGTAAAAGAATCGACGGTCGAATACCCGGTAGGTAATATGAAAACAGTTGCCAAGGCGCCAGATGGCAGCTATATTTCATGGAAAGAACACATTATCGATGATACATCGATAAGCAATGGGAAGATTAGCGGAAGCGACGGATTGATTATGGCCGATCTTGACAAAGATGGCTTTATCGATATTATATCTGTTCATGAGGCTGATACGGAATATGATGGAATTGCGAAAGGGCTTATACGAATAGCCTATGGTTCGAAAGACCCTGATAAGTGGCAGCTCGTTACCTTGGCCGAGGGTTCCGAGGCTGGTGCGGTAGAAGATATTGCTGCCAAAGATATGAACGGCGACGGGTATCTAGACCTAGTTGCAGCCTGTGAGCTTTCACATTTGATTTATTTCGAAAACCCAAAAGATAGCATCCGAAACACACATTGGAAACGGTTGATACCCAGTATTACTCAAGAACGGGGCTCTTTCATTAGGGTATTTATTTCAGACCTTAATGGAGACGGAAAGGCAGAGGTGATTGCGCCCAACAAGGGGAGTCAAGCGGGAAATAGTGAAGGGGCTACCCCAAACCCAATCTCCTACTTCGAAATATCTGGAGACCCTTTGGTAGATTCAGCTTGGAAAGAACATGTACTTCTCGATGTACTTGTTCCCATTAATTCGCGACCAGTTGACATTGATAGGGATGGGGATATGGATATAATTGCCGGCTCGCGGGGGGAAGGTCGAATAATCTTATTGGAAAATGTAAGTACGGATTCCATTCTATTCAAAAACCATGATGTTATCATATCGGATAATCAAAAAGCGCCAATTACCGGGTTTAATTTGGACTTTCTCGACCTCAATGGTGATGGCTTGTTGGACGTCGCGATGAACGATTTAAAAGGTGGCATTCTTTGGCTAGAACAACCTGAGAATTGGTCTGATGTTTGGACGGCACATAATATCGGAAATATTGCTCCTGACCATTTGGTGGGCCTTTTAGCTGCGGATATCAATAACGATGGTTATATTGATTTTATGACTGGGAGTTATAGTGGAGGCCCAAGAGATAAAGATGGTGAAGAGGTCACAAATAATGATCGCCTCGGCCGCCTGGCATGGTTCGAACATCCAAAAAATCTCAAAAAACCTTGGCTACGACATGATATCTCAAGACGAAAGAGGGGAATGTTCGACAAGTTCGAGGCAAGAGATATGGATGGCGACGGAGATATTGATTTTATATCGACTCGTGGTAATAGTATGCCTTATGACGGCGTGTTTTGGCTTGAACAGGTCAGGTCTAAAAGGGCGTTACCTTCATTTTCCAAAGCTAGGCTCAGTGATAGTGAAGAAATGGGCCTGCCTGACGAATACTAGTCATCTAAAATAAACGTCAAAGAATAAGGTCGCAGACTTAATTTCTTCTATCGGGGCCATGGTCAAAATATATAGCGTTAATAGTATTTTGTTCACCTAACTTTTGATGAGTTATAGCAAGTTATTTTACATAGAAGCGTACAACAAATCTACTTTACCTAATACTCATTTTTTTGGCTGATAGCAGTCCCGTTCCCCTTATTTTTAGAAGGTGAACAATATTAGAGAGAGGTTAATTTATTGTCCCCAAACTCGCTTTAAAAACACGTCAAATTCTTTTTATATTAAAAAGTTCAAAAATCAATAGTGGTAACTATATTATTCGCTTCTTCTTCCTAAGCGCGAGACACAACAAACAAATCATGTCTTCCATGAATTTTTCCACCTGTTAACGATTAGTCTCCTTCTCTTCATTCTCTAAGAGTAAAAGTTTTATGGGATTCTTTTCTTTAGATCCGAAAATGGAATTGGTCTTTCGCAAACCCTTCACGTTAAAAGAACCTAGCATAATATCAATATCTCCATCACTATCATAATCTCCTTTTGCCATGGTAAGCCAACCATTTGTAAAATTTCCTGGAAAAGTGAACGATTGAAATTCGAATTGCTTCGCGTTCAAGTTCTCGAGATATATAAAGCCTTCTTCAGGAGAGTTTTTGGTATCGTTGAAAAACGCTGTAACGGCAAAATCAATATCGCCGTCTAAATCGTAATCATCTGCTAATACACGCGTAGCGCCATATGTTGGGTAAAACCATTTTTGATCGAAGACATTTGTGCCGTCATTCAAAAATAAACGGACGCCATGATAGGGTTTTAGGAAAATTGAATAATCAGCATTGTCACCATTGGTCATTACAATATCCAGATCTCCGTCAGTATCATAATCTATTAATTCGAACCAACTAGAACCATATTCTGGCGGTAACCGGATAACCTGTTCGCTGCTAAACGTCAAGTTGTTTTTTTGATAAAAAATAAAAATACTTTCATCACCCTGAGAAAATAACGCTACGATATCTTTTTTCCCATCTTGGTTCATATCGGCAATTTCAAGCTTTATGGCCCCGGGTTTTGGGTACAATGATTTTTTGACATACCCCAACTCATTTTGTTCCAAAAGTGATAATTGACCTGTCAGGTCACCAAATTCGCAGATTAGCACTTCGTCAACTCCATCATCGTTTAAGTCTACAATTTCCATAAAAACAGGTCGGTGTAGTTCCTTTGCGATGGTGTCGGTAATACCTGATTTTTTTTTAGATATTAATCCTTTTGGAATTTCACTCGGATTTAGTATTCCAACCTCTGAGATATATAGGCTGTTTTTTTTGTGATGGTACGAGGTTACTGCAGAATTAAATTTTTCGGTTAAAATTTCTGTATATGTTGCTGACCATTGGTACAAACCCCCTGTTGTATTTCCGATATTAAATAAATTACTGGTCGCATCGAATTGTATGTTGGTTATAACCGGCACGGTCAACTCTGGAATATCAACTGTTATTGTCGAAAATTGGGTAAGGTTTTTGTTTCTGTTTTTTCGAGTTGTATCTATAGGAATAGTATATGGAGCTAGTGACCTTATATAATCATGGATACCCCACCATGTTTTATAGTCGATTGTTGGTTGTTCAGGATACGTTTTATTGAGATTCATATAGCTTTTCTCTTCTCGAGATTTATAGCTATAGGGGTCGTAGCCGTCATATCTATATCCCATTCTTGCCGCCATTTCGGGCAAGACATCATTTTCCCAAATAGGCCATGGTATGGTTGTAGGGTCTGGAGTCAAGTGACAGCTGCCACAATAATTGGTATACTGTGCCGCATTGGCCAATGGATTTTTAGGGTTATCATAACAAGAAAATAAAAGTAAACTAACGACAAGAGAAAACAATACGCATGTCTTGGGCTTCTTTTTTAGTATAGTTGTTTCGCTTAATGGCATCTTAAAATTCTAACTTTAGTTTGGTTTTTGATTTTCCCTCTTTTTGATAGTAATTCTACCAATTTATTTTCTTTTTTACAGCGACAGTACTGTTAAGCAACGCGATTGTTACCTATTGGCAATTCTTTTTACTTATTCGTTAACGTTGATATCGTTGAATTGAATTTCTTAATGGTGACATTTCGAAATAGGCCTTTTCAGGCTCGTTCAAACTTGATTTTGATGCCGCCATCCTCTCTTGCCCTATTAACAAATGTACTTTGATGAACCGGATTACCCGAGGGTAATCGCAAATCTCTAAGGTCTGGTTTCCGTATTTGATAGGTGAATATTAAAAAATAAAAATACATCTACGCTGAATATGTTTAACATATTACAATATTGGGCAAAAAAAGTATCAAACCCCATCAAATTATCATTATAATATCAGCAGCTAAAAAATTAGATTTACAAATAATATGTTAAATAGATAAGATAAATTAATTTTATTTCGTTTAAAATGAGATTATAGTAAGTTTAAACGTTTTGGTTTTAAACAACGCTTCATGGCGCAAACGATCAAAAACTTCATATTTTAAAATAAATGATAGTTATAATATTCATTTCTGAAAGTAGTAAGGAACATCAATACTAAATTGAAAGCATTTATTAGAACGTCTTATGAACCAAGAAAAATATTAATTTATGGATAGTCCAACACCTATTTTATCGGAGCTAGTCTTCATTGACTTATTGCATATTAATTAGCGTAAACCTAAGAAACATGAAACAACCCAACCTAAACTATTCCCATTTAAAATTATTGACCAAAGTAAACCTCAGAACTAGTCTTGTTTTTTTGTTTTTCGTCTTAATCATCTATAATGTACAGGGTAATACCCCGTATCTTATTAAAGTCGAGATTCCGGACAATACGGATCGTATTTCGAAGAAGAGTGCCATCCCGCTCTTAACAAATAAAGCATATTTTTTTCAACAGACGATTACGGGTCAGGTGTTGGATGAAAATGGTCAGCCATTAGCTGGTGCTAGTATCATTGAAAAAGGAACGACCAACGGTACCCAAGCTGATTTTGATGGTAACTTTAGCATAGCTGTCGTGGCTTCGAGCGCCGTACTTGAATTTTCCTATATCGGGTATGCTGCCCAGGAAATCGCTGCCAATGGCCAAAGTACAATCAGTGTACAACTAGAGCCTACACAATCGCAACTGGATGAAGTCGTTGTGGTAGGTTATGGTACGCAAAAAAAATCAAACGTCAGTGGTTCGATTGTTTCGGTCAAGGCCGAAGAACTGGCAAAAGTGCAATCGCCGACTTTCGACGCGGCCTTGCAAGGTAAAGTGCCCGGCGTTTACGTTTCCTCGAACGGAGGCCAGCCAGGTGGTGGAGTCGTCGTACGAATAAGGGGTGTAGGCTCATTAAATAATAGTGATCCGCTCTACGTCATCGACGGGGTGGTCGTACCTTCGGGCGGCGGTAATAACGTTGAAAACTCAAATCCTTTGGTAACTATCAACCCAAATGATATCGCGACCATTGATATTCTTAAGGATGCGGCCTCTACTGCTATTTATGGTGCACGTGCTGCGAACGGGGTCATCTTGATCACGACCAAAAGAGGTAAGGTCGGCAAACCTCAGGTTACCTATAATGTGTATGGCGGATTTCAAACACCTATAAGCAAGCTTCCAAGGCCGATGACCGGCCCCGAATTTGCACGAAATATGAACCTTGCTTTTTCCAATGCGGGAGAGGAGGCACCTTTCCCCAACCCTGATGCTGCGCCAAACTACGATTATATGGATGCCATGATAGGAACCGGTTGGATTTCCGATCATCAACTTGCGGTGAGCGGGGGATCTGAAAATCATCGATATTATGTCTCGTTGAACTACTTTGATAATGACGGTGTCATGCTGGAAACCTTCCAAAAGCGATACGCAATACGGGTCAATACCGACAATACGATTTCAAAGGGTATCAAAATAGGGAATAGCTTGGCCTTTAGCCGAGGGTCTCGTTTTGACAACAACGCAGGTAACCGAACTTTTATACATGGTGCCTTTACCAACATATACCAAACGGTTCCCGTTCAGCCCATTTACGAAGACGATCCCGATATTTCTAGCACGGGCTATGGCGGCCCAACGGATCTGCGATTGGAGCGCAGAAGAAATCTCCTCTCGCAATATGAACTCCCAACGAGGGAAGATATTACCGACCGTCTGCTCGGTAATGTCTACGCAGAGATTACCCCCCTAAAAGGTTTGGTCTTTAGAACCACGGTTTCAGCAGATATTTCGAATGGCAGAACATATAACTATACCCCCATTTGGCAAGAGGGTCTTTTAGATTCGGGCGGGCGTTCAAACGTTAGTCAAGGCCGAACCAACTCATTCTTCTGGTCTTTTGAAAATACGTTGACCTACACAGGTAGTATTGGCAAACACAACTTTGTCACCACAGTCGGGGGCGCTTCCCAAGCACTTGAATTCCAATCATTAAACGCAAGTGCCGCCTACGAGACCGATGTTTTCACAGAAATCGTACTCGGTGCCGTTCAAAATCAAACGACATCTAGCAGCGCAGAAGAATCCTTGACCTCATTGTTCGGCAGGTTGACTTATGACTATGACAACAAATACTTATTGACCGCTGCAGTACGTAGAGACGGTTCCTCAAAATTCGGTCCGAACAATAAATTTGGCGTTTTCCCATCCTTTACGGTAGGTTGGAGGGTGTCTCAAGAAGGGTTTTGGAATCCTAACGGTTTTATGACCGATTTGAAGTTTCGGGGCGGTTGGGGCCAAGTAGGTTCCGATGCTATCGGTAACTTTCGATATTTGGCCCGTTTAAGCACCGAATTCGACTATGCCTTTGGAAACCAAACCGGAGTTTCTTCACTTGGTGCCGCGCAGGAAGATTTGGCAAACCCCAATGTGCAATGGGAAACCGCAACCGAATATAATATCGGTGTCGATACCAGTTTTTTAAATGGTCGTTTGACCTTTAGCGCTGAATACTATGACAGATCACGAACAGATATGCTATTGACACTGCCGCTAGCAGGGGTATCAGGCCTGAAAGAGACTGTCGATAACGTCGGTGAGGTCGTCAACAAGGGTTTTGAGTTCGCTATGGGCTTCAACGGCGGAAAACAGGATTTCACGTATGATTTTAGTGCGAACCTTTCGACAATCGACAGTGAGGTAGTTGATTTAGCCGGGCGTGAGGAAGTTACGGCCTTTAGTTATTCCGGTTCTGGGGCAACGGTAGTTCTCCGTCCAGGACTTCCTTTGGGCGTATTTTTAGGAAGACGTACCGAAGGGATTTTTCAAACACAAGCTGAAGTAGATGCAGCAAATGCCATTGATGGTGATGCAAGTACGCCCTATCAAAATGCGGGAACCGGCCCAGGTGATTTTAAATGGAGAGACATTAGTGGTCCCGACGGCGTGCCAGATGGCCGGGTAACAAACGATGATAAAGAAATCATCGGAAGTCCTGTTCCGGATCTTACTTATGGTTTTGGAGCAAATTTTAGATACAAGGCAGTTGACTTATCGCTACAGTTTTTTGGGGTAGCCGGTAACGACATATACAATATTGCCCGTTCGAACATTGAGGCTTCAGGCCGTGCTTTTAACAAGAGTAGTGCAGTAGTAAATGCTTGGAACGGACCGGGAACGAGCAATTCAATTCCAAGACCTCAGGTACAAGATCCAAATCAAAATACAATCTTAGGAGATCACTTGGTAGAAGACGGCTCTTATCTAAGGCTTAGAACTTTTCAACTGGGCTATAATTTTCCATCGAAACCATTGGCTACGGTTGGTATAACGAATGCCAGAGTATATGTATCAGGACAGAATATACTAACTTGGACTAAATTTTCTGGTATTGACCCAGAAGTAGGTTTGGACCAAAACAATAGTGCTGTCGCAGGTATTTATAATGACCTCTACCCCCAAGTACAAACATGGTCGCTAGGACTTAATATAGGATTTTAAAAAAAAATTAGATATGAAAAATAGATTTAATTTTAACGTATTGGCAACAGGATTGATAGCTTTCTTGTGCTTATTATCTTGTGACGAAGATTTTGTGACCAAAGAGTTCAAGAACGGTGTCGTTGACTCACAGTTCTTTCAGGACGCCGAGCAGGCCGAGCAAGCCTTAACGGCCGTTTATGATATCGTAGGCAATAAGGGAATGTACCGTGAAGCGATTAATGTACTTGGTGATTGCCCAAGTGACGATATTCTTGAAAAAACTGGTGACAATGGTGATTATGGCACCTATTTTAGGGCTTCCAGTGATTTTCGATGGTTTCCCAGTAACCCTTTTTCGACGGCGCGATGGTATGATGGTTATAAAGGAATCTTTAGAGCGAACACTCTTTTGGAAAAATTGCCTGAAATCGAAATGGATGCCGGACTGAAAACTAGATTTGCGGGAGAAGCCAAGTTCTTGAGGGCGCTCTTCTATTTTAATTTAGTAAATGCTTTTGGTGATGTGCCTTTTTCTACCGCAGTTCTGACTAGGGAAGAATATGCCGAATTGGCCCGGACCGATAAAAGTATCATCTATGCCCAAATGGAGCAAGATTTAATGGATGCCGCGGAGGTCTTGCCTGCTGGAGCATCAGACCCGGTCGGGAGAGCTACTAATGGAGCTGCCAACGGGCTATTAAGCCGAATTTATCTCTACCAGTCAAAATGGGCAGAAGCAGCGGCAGCGGCAAAAAAAGTGATGGATTCACAACAATACACCTTGGTCGCCACCGACGACTATCTCAAACTATTCAATGGGTTTATGGAAAATAGTTCGGAGTCACTGTTTGAATTTCAAGCCGTTGGTGAAGCGCCTGGTTTTTGGGGTGCAAATTCCGAAAACTTCTATTCCATTCACTGGAGCCCGGTAATTGGTTGGGCCAACTGGTTCTCGCCAAGCCCAGATTCTTACGAGCAATTTACAGACCCTAACGACGTGCGTCGTATAGCTAGTATTTTGCTGGTCAATACCGATCCACCAGATATGATTGATGTGGGACAAGGTAACGGCCCTGAAGAATTTGCCACTGGCACTATGCGACCAGACCATTTTAATAATGCCAGTACCCGAAAATGGCTTCCTGAAGGTAAGAATATGTCGCAATCACAAAATTTTGATGTCAATTTCTTGATTATCAGATATGCCGAGGTTTTATTGAACTATGCCGAAGCTCAAAACGAAGCGGGCGTTACCAATGAAGCCGTGGCTGCGATTACCCAAATTCGTGAAAGGGCGGGCATTGTACCTGCCGCCCCACCTGCTGCGGACCAAGCTGGCTTAAGGGAAGTGATTCGTTCAGAACGGCGAAAAGAATTGCTATTTGAAGGCCATCGTTATTATGACCTGCACCGTTGGGGCATAGCGAACGAAGTACTATCGCCCTTTGGTTATATTCAGGGTACCCATGAATATTGGCCCGTTCCGTTGGCGGAACTCGACTTGATGCCGAACTTGACGCAATATCCACAATAAGCAATGCGATAAATAAAGCAATTATTGTTTTACCAAGGCCCGGTGCAATTCAACCGGGCCTTGGTCGTTTAATCGAATCGAAACCATTTAAATAGGATAGCCGCTGAAAGGATTTTCAAACGAGTTTAGGTACCCACTTTTATAAATAAAAAAGTAAAAGATGAAGTAACTTCCAGTTCTTAAATAGAACTTTCTAATAACCACTTTAGGACCCAAAGAAACCACAGAAGGCTTAAAGTTTTTTTATATCTTGACCTTTTCTATAAAATGTTCAAAAGAATTATTTTATTGGGTGCCTTAATCGGACTAGTTGCATGTCGGGAGGATGCTAAAAACGAGCCTACTATGCATAGCGATACAGTTTATAAAGCTGTGCCGGACAGTATATCGGGCGTCGATTTTACCAATGCCATCAAAGACAACCAAAGGCAGAACATCATCAAATACCCGTATTTCTACAATGGTGGTGGGGTGGCCATTGGTGACCTTAACAACGACTCATTACCTGATCTATACTTTACGGGTAATATGAGCGGAGATGGCATCTTTATGAATAAAGGAGATTTAAAGTTCGAGGACATAACCCGCAAGTCAGGCATCTTAAAAAGCAACCTTTGGACAACGGGCGTCACTTTTGTAGATATCAACAACGACGGTTGGCTCGATATCTACGTCTGCCGGTCCGGTATGGGCAGTTATCGAAATAATCTGCTCTATATCAACCAAAAGAACGAAAAGTTCCAGGAACAGGGCAAAAAGTATGGTTTGAACGATTCCGGATATTCGGTTCAATCCTATTTTTTTGACTACGACCTTGATGGTGATCTTGATATGTATTTGGTCAACCATTCCAACCGCTTTTTTGCCTCACAAGAAGAATTGTTCGCATTAAAAAATAATCCAGCTACCGATGAATCCGATAAGTTATACAGAAACAATGGTGAAGGTACTTTTGCCGATGTAAGTAAAGAAGCTGGCATCACCCATTTTGGCTTTGGATTAAGTGCTGCCATAGGCGATATAAACAATGATGGCTATCCTGATATTTATGTGGCCAACGATTTCTTCGAACCTGATTTTTTGTACCAGAATAACCACGATGGTACTTTTACAAATGTACTGCCCCGGCAATTAGGCCATACCTCCTTTTCGAGTATGGGCAGTGATATGGCCGACTTTAACAATGATGGTCTGCTCGATATCATGGTCTGTGATATGCAAGCTTCCGACCATTTCAGAAAAAAGGCCAATATGGCGAGTATGGATGTGGATAGGTTTGCCCGTATGGTAAATGAAGGCTATCACTATCAATATATGCAGAATACCCTTCAATTGAATTCTGGTAGTGGAAAGTTCAGTGAAATTGCCGAGCTGTCAAATGTATCGGAAACAGATTGGAGCTGGGGACCCCTTTTCGTGGATATTGACAATGACGGCTGGAAAGATCTTTTTGTCAGTAATGGCATTCGAAGGGACGTACAGTATAAAGACATTTTAATTGATCTAAAAAATAAAAACCTAAATGCCGGCAATGCCAGCATGATGGATATCATCGATAACTTTCCCGTGCAAAAACTAAGGAGTTTCACGTTCAAAAATAACAGGAATTTTACCTTTTCCGATGTGTCGGAAACTTGGGGTATCGACTTTGAGGGCTTTTCCACTGGTGCGGCATATGGTGATTTGGATCTCGATGGCGATATGGAAGTGGTCTTGAACAACATAGATGCCCCTGCCAGTATCTACGAGAATCTGAGCTCTGATGGAACCCATGCAAAAAATTACCTTCAAATTTCCTTAAGAGGAACGACAGACAATTATTGGGGTATTGGCGCTACCGTGAAAATCACTGCAGAAAATACGGCCCAGTTTCAACAGCTACAGCCTAGCAGAGGCTTTCAATCGTCTATGGAACCTTTATTGCATTTTGGAACGGACTCTTTGAAGACCATAGACCGAATAGAAGTTTTTTGGCCTAACGGAACTTATAACGAATTGGCGAACGTCGCTACAAACCAAAGAATCGAAATCAAGCAAGGTGAAAACCAAAAACCCACCGAGGATTCCCCTATCGTGCCCAAACTTTTTGACGAAGTGGCATCCCGAATACTGCCTAATTACAGGCATGCCGAAAAAGAATACGATGATTTTGAAACAGAAATCCTACTTCCCCACAAATATTCCCAATTGGGGCCGTGTTTAGCGGCAGGCGATGTAAACGCAGATGGCCTTGACGATTTTTATATCGGAGGGGCCAAAGATCAGCCAGGCCAGCTATACCTTCAAAATGCAAAAGGCAACTTCAAACCCGTCTCTTCCAAAACATGGAACACCGACAAAGCTTACGAAGATACCGGAGCACTGTTCTTTGACTGCGATGGCGATGGTGATCAAGATCTTTATGTGGTCAGTGGCAGCAATGAATGGGATAAAAATGCAGGCGCTTATCAAGATAGGCTGTTCATCAACAATGGAAAAGGGGAATTCAAATCACGCAAATTACTGGATAATAGACAAAGCGGGTCGATTGCAAGGGCGGCCGATTTTGATGGCGATGGCGATTTGGATCTTTTTGTAGGTGGTCGCCTAGTTCCAGGAAAATATCCGATGCCAGCGGACTCGGCGGTTTTGTTGAACGATGGAAAAGGTAATTTTTCGGATGTTACCCGCAATATTGCCCAAGAACTCTTGGAAATCGGCATGGTCACCGATGCCCAATGGACCGATTTTGACAATGACGGTGACCTGGATATCATAGTCGTAGGGGAATGGATGCCCATCACCATTTTCGAGAATCAAAAAGGAAAATTCACGCGTGTAACTTCTCCCTCACTAGACAAAACACATGGCTGGTGGTATAGTATGGCCCAAGCGGATTTTGATGGCGATGGGGATATGGACTATGTATTGGGAAACCTAGGTCTGAACTATAAGTACAAAGCATCAATTGACGAACCCTTTCAAGTCTATGCTAACGATTTTGATGAAAACGGCACTTTGGATATCGTTCTAGGCTATTTTGATGACGGAGAGCTTTTCCCTGTAAGGGGGAAACAGTGCTTGACGGAACAAATGCCCTATTTAAAGGATAAATTTCCTGACTACGCCTCATTTGCCTCGTCAAACCTCGAAGATGTTTATGGCAAGGAAAAATTGAACGAAGCCCACGCTTATAAGGTATACACTTTTGAAAGTGGGTATCTCGAAAACTTGGGAAAAGGTGAATTCGAGTGGCACGCATTTCCTGCGGAGGCACAGTTGTCTTCCATAAACGGATTTGTAATCGAAGATTTCAATAAAGATGGCAATCTAGACGTACTTCTAGCTGGAAATATGTACAACAGTGAAGTAGAAACGGCAAGGAACGATGCCGGTCTTGGCCTTACGCTTTTGGGTGACGGCAAAGGAAATTTTACGGCGATGAGCCCTATGAAAAGCGGTTTTTTGGCATCGGGAGATGTGAAAGGTCTTGCCCAATTGAAGGGAACTGAAAGTAACTCGTTTGTTGTAGTCGGAAACAACAATGACTATTTACAATTGTACGAATTCAGGGCAAAATAATTCTTCTATGAAAAACTTTGTCCTTATTGGGTTTGTCCTCCTTTTTATTTTTTCCTGTAAAAAGCAAAAAACACTTTTTGAACTGGTTTCGGTTGATCATTCGAGCATCGATTTTTCAAACACTATCGTTGAGAGCGATTCGATACACTATTTCAATTTTCCGTATATCTACACTGGTGCAGGTGTCGGAGTTGCCGATTTTGACAATGACGGGCTGCAGGATATCTTTTTTTCGGGCAATATGGTATCGTCCAGACTTTACCTAAACAAAGGTAATTTTGTTTTTAAGGATATCAGTGAAAGTGCCGGAATCAAGAGCAATCAATGGGCCACCGGGGTATCTATTGTAGATATCAACCAAGACGGATGGAAAGACATTTACTTATGTGTCGGGGGGTATGACGAAAATAACCGAAAAAATAGATTGTTCATTAACAATGGTCCTTCCCCGGGGCAATTGACCTTTACCGAAGCGGCAGAATCTTATGGTATTGCGGATGAAGGCATGTCTACCCAAGCCGCTTTTTTCGATTACGATCTCGACGGAGACCTCGACCTGTATCTTATGCAACACGCCAACGAACCCTATGCCATGATCAGCAAATTGGAAACCTTCACCGATGGTCGCGGGCCAAGTACAGATCGCCTTTATGAGAATATAGGCGTAAATAGCGTGGGGCAACCTAGCTATGAAAACGTTTCCGGCAAAGCAGGCATTACTATTGAGGGTTATGGGTTGGGGTTGGCCATTTCGGATATCAACCGTGACGGCTGGCCCGATATCTATGTAGCGAACGATTATATAGGGAGTGATCTTTTGTATATCAATAATCAGGACGGTACATTTTCGAATACATTGGGCAGCTATCTGAACCAATGCTCACGAAATGGCATGGGGGTTGATATCGCCGATATCAACAATGACGCCCTATCGGATATTTTCGTGTTGGACATGCTACCAGAAGATAATTATCGACAAAAGATGATGACCGCCCAGATGAACTATGAACACTTTAAGAGTACCCTACAAAAGGGCTTTGCTCCCCAGTTCATCAGAAACACTTTGCAAATCAACCGCGGTATAGGGCCTTCTGGAGACTATAGTTTTAGCGAAATTGGACGTTTGGCCGGATTGCACCAGACTGATTGGAGCTGGTCTCCCCTAATTACCGACTTTGATAATGACGGCCTCAAGGATATTTATATCACGAACGGTTTTCGAAGGGATGTTACCAATCAAGATTTTGTCGAATATACCGATCAAAAAAATTTGTTTGTAAAGGGCGAACTATCGGAAGCAAACTTGGTTAAGCGATTGACAGATCTCGATAGTGTTTGTTTGTCCAATTACATGTTTCGCAACGAAGGTAGTCTCGAATTCGAGAATAAAACTTCCGATTGGGGAATGGACCATGAGACCATGTCGAACGGATCGGCCTATGCCGATTTTGACAATGACGGTGATTTAGATCTTGTTGTGAATAACATAAATGCCCCCGCATCGCTCTATAAGAATAATACCGATAGACTTAAAAAAGCGAACAAGAGTGTTGCAATCAGACTTAAAGGGAAACCCGGAAACTTTGAGGCCTTAGGTGCCAAAGTCCATTTGACTCTTCCTGATGGTAGCAAACGCTATTACGAAAACTATACTGTTCGAGGCTATATGTCTTCTTCTGAAAATAAGATACATGTAGGGCTGGGAAGCCATTCAAAAATCGATAGCCTACTAATTGTTTGGCCTGATGGCAAGCAATCTATTCATACTGAAATAGCCGCAGGTACTACTGCCGAACTCGATTATTCAGATATAACGTTTACATCCGAACCTTTAAAAACCTTAAAGACAAATACAACCTTGTTCGAGGAGGTATCTTCACAATTGAATTTGAATTATAGGCATCAAGAGAATACGCCTAACGATTTTAGGCATGAACCTTTATTGTTACAACAATACGATAATAATGGTCCTGGCATAGCCGTTGGTGACATCAATGGGGATAATCAGGCCGATTTCTATGTAGGTGGTGGGAGAAACCAAAGCGGAACATTGTTTATTCAAACCCCGGAAGATACGTTTAATTCAAAGTCAATAGATGGCTCTGAATTTTATGAGGATATGGGCACTTTACTCTTCGATGCAGACCAAGACGGTGATCTCGACCTTTATGTGGTCAGTGGCGGTAGTTCGGTCAAATATTTCAATAAAGGGCATTACCAAGATCGGTTATATTTTAATGATGGTAATGGCAATTTTGAGCTTGATGAAGATGCGCTTCCCACAATAGCATCGAGCGGTTCTTGTGTAATAGCTGCCGACTTTGACAACGATGGCGATTTAGACCTTTTTGTCGGGGGTCGAGTCGTGCCTGGTAAGTTTCCGACCAATCCCGAACATTACCTTTTAGAAAATAGAGAAGGCAAGTTTTACGATAGTACCAAGAAATTAGCTTCAGAGCTCCATGAAACCGGAATGATTACTGCTGCCCTTTGGTCGGATTTTGACAATGATCAAGATTTTGATCTAATTGTAGTTGGGGAATGGATGCCCATTACCGTTTTCGAAAACAAGAATGGCACCTTTACCAAAATACAGACGGATAACGGTCTGCAATCCTATAAAGGCTGGTGGAATAGTATTGTAGGGGGAGACTTTGATAGCGATGGGGATATCGATTATGTCGCAGGGAATCTTGGAAAAAATACTTTTCTAAAGACAGGTGAAGAACGGCCGATTCGGCTTTATGTTCAAGATTTTGATGGAAATGCGAGTTTAGACCCCATTATTACCCGATATATAAACGGGAAAGAATATCCGGTTGCGCCGAGAAGGTCTTTGATAGATCAACTAGAAGTCATCAATAGGGCATTCCCCTCTTATGAAGCTTATGCGAAAGCCGACATTAAGAAAATTTTGGAAGCGTTCAACCCTGAAAAAAGGTTGACCTTAGAAACCAATTATTTCAAGTCCGCCTATATTGAAAATCTGGGTAATGGAAAGTTTTCTCTAAAAGCACTCCCCGTTGAAGCTCAATATTCCGCGGTTCACGGCATGGAAGTCGGTGATTTTGATGGGGATGGATTTACAGATATTGTTGGGGTGGGCAATAATTCCCAGACCGAAGTAATCTCGGGCTGGTACAATGCACAAAAAGGATTTTACCTTAAGGGAGATGGTAATGGAAACTTTGAATCGATCAAGTCAAACAAGACTGGGTTTTTTATCGAAGGGGATACCAGAGCCCTTGGTAGTTGGCATACCGAGAAAAGTTTATTTCTTATTACTTCGGTAAATACGGATAGCCTTAGGGTTTTCAAATCAGATTTTAAAGATAAGGTGTCTTTATATCGGCTACAACCGAACGATGTTTCTGGGGAAATTCATTACCAAAATGGCAAAAAAAGAAAGTTTGAGCGTTATTGGGGCCACGGATATCTCTCACAATCTGACAATACGTTATTGCTTAGCCCTAATATGACATCTATTATTATTTACAATACATCGGGCAAAAAAAAGACCATAGATTTGAATGGCAAAGAGGTCGTTCTTCTACCTTAACCTTTATTTATTCTTAGGGCCAAATGGTGTATGCCTACCAAAGTTTTCTATGAGGTATCAATTAGCATTTGGCCCGCATCAAATAATGTTGCGGATAAACTAACTTGATTTCGATATAATTACAAAGCTGAAAACTCGGCTTTTTCACATCTTTAAATAAAATTTCTTCTATCGAACTCACCTTTAATTGAAGTTAGGTTCCTTGAACCTTTGCTCTTTTTTCAAGGTAGCAATACAAACTTATGGCAGTTTGGGCAGCGCGATCGGCAACTGTTCTACATCAAGCTTGTCAAATATTGCAAATTCCTTTTTTTTATAAATAAACCTTGGTACCATTGATTTCAATTTCTTAGTTGTGAGATTTTGAAATAGGCCTTCTCAGGCTCGTTTAAACTTGTATTTTTTTGACATTTTCCAAGGCTTGATCAACAAATGTAGCTTGAAGAATCTAATGAACTGAGAATAATCGCACAGCGCTAATGTCAGGTTTCCGTATAAGATAAATGAGTAATAATAAAATAAAAAGACAATTAAGTCCAATATGTTTAACGTAATTCGATTTTGGGCAAAAAAAGTATCAAACCCCATCATATTATCATTGGATTCTGAGCAATGAAAAAATTAGTTTTACAAATAATTAGTGGAATTATTAAGATAATTTAAATTTTTGCCCTTTAAATTGACATTATATCAATTATATAGGGCTAAATATTTAAATACCATGTTGCGGAGTATACCAGTCAAAGAATCCTTGGCTGTGGAACAAATAGTATCGTCAAAATGTATATTTCTGAATTCAGAAGAAAACATCAAACCAAAATGGGAAAATAGAATTTTTGAAACCTTTTAAAACGTAAAATATATTGAATCATAGATAAGGCAGCACAGATTTTTACCGGACCTCAATTTTATTGATTAACTATTTATTAATTCGCTCAAATTTTTGAACATCATGAAACAAAACCAACCAAACTATTCTCTTTTAAAAATTTTAACGAAAGCAACTATAGGAGCCAAGCTTGTTTTTTTGTTTTTCATCT
>CAZRIE010000047.1:0-30672 GCA_964600075.1 uncultured Flavobacteriaceae bacterium | reverse complement strand
TTTATGGCAACTTTTGGCGCTCCGGTATCTCATGGAAATGATTGTCAAAATGCATTTTTGGCTGCCAAAAAAATACTGGCAGAACTAAAGGAGCGCTGTGAAGCCGGTATTTTCTCCAAAACTAAAATAGGTATCGGCCTTCATGCGGGTTATGTGGTTACTGGAAATGTCGGAAACGAATCTAGAAAACAGTATTCGGTTACCGGAAACCCTGTCATCATTGCGAGTCGGATAGAACAGCTGAACAAAGAATATAAAACCCAGCTCATTATTACCGAGGAAGTCTATAAACATTTAGAAGAGGTGCCTATGCCTCGTGAATCTTACCTGAAGGTCAATGTTAAGGGAAGGACAGATCCAATTAAAATTTTAAAGTTCAAGTAAACGATTCGAAAATAACACTCCTTACATAAACGGATTTCCCAAAAGAGCTCAAAAGCGGGCTGCAAAACTCCGCTTAAAAATCAAACTTTAACTGCACGGAGACCAACTGCTCATCGGCTTCAATTTTCTTTTCCCCGGTATTCAGGTTGGCCAACGAAATACCGAGTAACCGAACCGAATTTTGAAGTTCTTCCTGATAGAGTAGTTCCTTGGCCGTTTCCAAAATCAAACTTTTGTCCGCAATAAAATAGGAGAGTGTCTTGCTTCGCGTGTTCAATGTAAAGTCGCTATATTTTATTTTTAGGGTAACGGTCTTTCCGGCGATATTCGATTTCTTTAATCGCCGTTCAAGCTCTTCTGCGATATGTTCGAGACGTTCGAGCATAAAGATTTCGCTACTAAGGTTTTCGCTAAAGGTACGTTCTGCACCAACCGACTTCGCAATGCGGTGCGGTTTTACGGCACTGTCGTGAATGCCACGTACGACATGGTAATAATAGCTACCGCTCTTTCCGAATTTATCGGCTAAAAATTCGAGAGGTTTTCTTTTAAGATCCTTTCCTGTAAAAATGCCCAGTTTGTACATTTTTTCCGCAGTGACCTTGCCCACCCCATAGAATTTGCGAATTTCAAGATCTTCCAGAAATTGAATGACCTCTTCGGGGTTGACCGTTTTTTGTCCGTTGGGCTTGTTGATATCACTGGCGACCTTGGCGATAAACTTGTTGATGGAAATTCCCGCGGAAGCATTCAATCCCGTTTCATCAAAAATACGTTGGCGTATTTCTTTGGCGATCAAAGTCGCCGAGGGATTTCCTTTTTTGTTAATCGTAACATCAAGATAGGCCTCGTCCAAAGAAAGCGGCTCTACCAAATCGGTATAATCGTAAAAGATATTCCGAATCTGTTTTGAAATTTCCTTATACCTATCGAACCGGGCCTTTACAAAAATCAGCTGGGGACAATTGCGTATGGCCAACACGCTACTCATGGCACTTCGAACCCCAAATTTACGCGCCTCGTAACTGGCGGCGGCTACAACGCCCCTTTTCGAACTTCCCCCAACGGCAACAGGTTTTCCGCGAAGCTCGGAATCGTCCAATTGCTCCACGGAGGCATAGAATGCATCCATATCGACATGGATAATCTTTCGCATGGGGAAATCCGTTTCCATATTGTAAATTTATAACAAGTTATTAAGAGCTATTAATTGAATTGGCCCTCTTTTTTGTGGGCTTGAAAGAAACCTAATTAATTTGATAGAAAAACAAGGAAAGACAGCGATTGTACTTGGAGCTACCGGACTCACCGGAGGAAAATTAGTCCAGCTTTTAATTGAAGACGATCGTTACCAAAGCATAAAGGTTTTTTCGCGCTCAAGCGTAGGGTTCCACCATCCGAAAATTCAAGAATATTTAGGAGATTTAACTAATTTAAAAGGCTTTGCTGAAGATTTTAAAGCCGATGAAGTCTTTTGCTGTATAGGTACGACCAAATCAAAAACTCCTGATAAAGAGGTTTACAAAAACATAGATTATGGCATTCCAGTTAATGCGGCCCTTTTGTGCAAACAAAACGGCATAGCTACATTTATCGTGATTTCAGCTTTGGGTGCCAATAGCGATAGCACCATTTTTTATAATCGTGTTAAAGGTGAAATGGAAGAGGCGATTTTGAGAATAGGCATTGTAAAAACCCATATTTTGCAACCTTCTTTAATAGGCGGTAAGCGCAAGGAAAAGCGAATGGCCGAATCGCTTTTTAAGCAAATTATGAAAGTCGTCAATTTGGCCTTAGTCGGTTCGTTGGAAAAATACAGATCCATAGAACCGGAAACCATTGCAAGGGCTATGTTCTGGTTGGCAAACAACCACTATGGAAACATACGGATAGCATCTGATGAAATCAAAAAAATAGCATAACGGTGATAGAAATAGAGCGTAAATTCTTGGTGAAGTTTGATGCCTATAGAAAAGAGGCGACGTCAAAAGAACGTATTGTACAGGGTTTTTTGAACACCCATCCCGAAAGAACTGTCCGCGTAAGGGTTAAAGGCGATTCGGGTTACCTGACTATCAAAGGGAAATCAAACGTGGCGGGCACCACCCGTTTCGAATGGGAACAGGAAATACCGCTAAGCGATGCTGAAAAGCTATTGGAATTGTGTGATAAAGGAACAATCGATAAAATAAGATATAATGTTCACAGTGGAAATCATGTTTATGAAATTGATGAGTTTCACGGGGAAAATGAAGGACTCGTTTTGGCAGAAATAGAATTACAGTCGGAAGATGAAGTCTTTGAAAAAAAAGAGTGGCTTGGTAAGGAAGTAACAGGAGAAATACGATATTACAATTCGCAATTGAGCAAAATGCCCTATACAACTTGGAAAAAATGAGACGGATCATTTTATAATGATTTTCCGCTTCTTCTCTCATGTAATCAAGCAACGGAAAAACGTAAAGCACCAGTCGAAACTGTTGATGTAAAAGAAGTGACCTAGACCGCGAAACAGCGTATAGAAGAACTTACAGCAAAATGGTTTCCGTTACGATAATAGTTTAACGCCAACCTCCCCCAAGTGACCTATATAATGATACTACCGTCTGAAGTTGTTGTAGTTTGCTCTCGATAACGTTTAGTTCTGCATTGAGCGCGGCCTGCCGAGCGATCAATAAATCCAAATAGGTTCCGAATCCGTTGTTTAACAACACTTCTGAATTGGTCTCCGCCAAGCGTAACGCTTCCACCTGCTTTTGAAGAAAGACATATTTTTCGGTCTCAGCATTGAATTCGAAGAGTGCATTTGACACTTCTTGGCCGGCGATTAGCAACGTCTTTTTGAAATTCAATAAACTTTGTTCTTGAAGTGCCTCGGCAACCTCGAACTGGGTACGTATCTGTCTTTTATTGAAAATAGGTTGGGCAAGGCCGCCAATTATCGATGCAAACAACGAACCTGCACTGAACCACTTGTCGAATTCCAGGCTTTGAAACCCTCCGGTGGCGGTAATGGTCAGGGAAGGATAAAAATTACTGCGGGCCACATTGGTGAGTTCAAAAGTATTCACAAAATCGTATTCCGCGGTAATCACATCAGGGCGGTTTCGTAACAAAAGCAGAGGTAGTCCGATTTCAAGATTGGTGTTGATGGACTGCTCTCTCAAAGTACTCCGTTTAACATCTTGGGCCGGTTTCCCCATAAGGATGGCAAATGCATTTTCCGTTCTAAAAGTCAATTTTTCGATATCGACCTGCAAGGCCTGTGCACCGTAGAGTTGCGCTGCTGTTTGGTCGACTGCAACTTGGGTAACCGTTCCGGCTTCTTTCAAAATTTGTATCGTTTCCAAACTTCGCTCACGGTTTTCAATGGTCTTCTGTGTAATAGCGTTTTGCTCGTCTAGAGCCAAAAGTTGATAATAGGTAGCTGAAATTTCAGAAATCAAGCGGGTCTTTACCGCTTGGTGGGCTGCAAGACTTCCTAGGTATGACGCCCGGGAAGCTCTTCGGCTACTCCGTATCTTACCCCAAATATCGGCCTCCCAAGATAGGGTGCTTGAGAACTCATATTGATTGATGGAACCGTCAAAAAAAGAACCGAACTGACTGTTTGCTGCTAGTTCTTGATGGGTTAAGGTGGCGTTTGCGTTTAAAGAAGGATAGTAGCCTGCCTTTCCTTGTTTCATATACGCTTCCGCCGATAAAACTTGCTGGATGGCCATACGGATGTCCAGATTATTTTCGAGCCCCTCTGTGATATATTCTTTTAAATAGGTATCGGTAAATAGTTCTTCCCATGAAACGGAAGCCATAGAGACGGTATCCACCGAAACGGTATCGGCACGATACAAGTTCTCCACTTCCTCCAAGTCAGGCCGCTCATAGTTCTTGGCCACAAAGCACGATTGTACCGTTGACAGTAACACCACTCCCATTACTACTTTAAAAAGTTTTAGCGGTTTCTTAAGCATGGTCTTGTTCTACATTGCTATTACTTTCCTTCACGGCTTCGGGAACACCTGTTATTTTTTCTTGTAGCCATTGAAAAATCACAAAAAGCACAGGGATGACAAAAACACCCAATACCGTACCGAAGAGCAGCCCACCTGCCGCGCCGGTACCTATAGAACGATTGCCCAGTGCACCAACACCACTTGCCAACACTAAGGGCAATAATCCCAAAATAAAAGCGAAAGAAGTCATTAAAATTGGACGTAACCGAACTTTTGCACCCTCAAGGGCGGCTTTTGTAATGTCCATTCCCTGTTTGCGGCGTTGCATGGCGAACTCAACGATCAAGATAGCGTTCTTCGCTAATAGACCGATGAGCATAATCAGGGCAATCTGAAAATAAATATTGTTCTCCAAGCCTGATATCCAAGTCGTGAAATAAGCGCCGGCCACACCAATGGGCAGAGAGAAGATGACCGATAACGGCAACAGATAGCTCTCGAACTGGGCCGATAACAAGAAATACACGAAAACAATGCTTAGCAGAAAGATGATACCCGCTTGTCCGCCTGCTGCGATTTCTTCACGTGTAATACCGGAATAGGCAATATCGAAGTTCTCTGGCAACTGTTCCTCCGCCAGTTGATTGACAACGGCAATGGCATCGCCGGAACTATAGCCCGGTGCTACCGTTCCGTTAACCGTTACCGCGTTGAAAAGATTAAATCGGTTAATGGTCTGCGGGCCGTAGACTCTTTCTAATGTTACAAACTGCGAGATAGGTGCCATTTGGCCCGTTTCACTTTTTACAAAAATACTATTGAGATCCGATGGGTCGTTGCGATCCTCTGGCAGTGCCTGAACGAACACGCGGTACTGCTTTCCGAACCTACTGAAATCCGTAGCAAAAAATCCGCCGACATAGCCTTGTAATGTCCGAAGGATATTGCTCACCGTAATACCGGCTTCCTTGGCCTTTGGGACGTCGATATTGAGCTGTAACTGTGGAAAAGAAGTACTAAATGAATTGGACGCAAAAGCAACTTCGGGCCTCTGGTTCAAAGCACCAACAAAGGCGGATGCAGTCTCGTCCAATTTTGCCAATTCCCCAGAGGCGCGGTCTAGAATACGCACCTCGAATCCGTCCGAACTTCCGAAACCTGGCACGCTGGAAGGGGTAAAGAAAAGTATTTTTGCATCGCTGATCGCTGTTGCCTTTTGGTTCAGTTTGGCGATGATACCTTCGATGGAAGTAGCATCTGTTCCCCTATCTTCCCAGCTTTCTAAAATGATAAAGCCCAAACCATAAGAACTTCCAGCTCCCGAGAAAAAGTTGCGTCCACCTATTAAAGAGGCCGTGCGTATACCTTCTATATCTTTCATTTGATCGTACAAATTTTCGGTAACCTTGAAGGTACGGTCGAGCGATGCGCCAGGGGGTAGTTCAATGTTCACGAAAATAACGCCCCTATCCTCCCCAGGTACAAAACCTGTTGGGATTACGCTATTGGCAAAAAAGATGCTGCCTACGGCGAGGCCCAAAATCAGAAAAGTGACCCATTTATTCTTGAACAAAAAGCTGAGGGAATTTGTGTATCTTTTTTTAGTGGTCTCAAACGCCGTATTGAAGGCGACGTAAAAACGTTGTAAAAGGTTCTTTCTTTCGCCGTTTTTTTCTTCTTTCGGCGGTTTAAGAAAAATAGCACATAAAGCCGGACTCAAAGTTAGGGCATTCAAGGCGGAAATCAAGATGGCAATAATCAACGTTACGCCGAACTGTTCATAAAATACGCCCGCAGGTCCCTTGATAAAGGTTATGGGAATGAACACTGCCGCCATCACCAAGGTAATGGAAATGATAGCCCCACTAATTTCGCCCATAGCTTCGATAGAAGCTTTTCTGGGGTTTTTTTCACCTCCCTCCAACTTTGCATATACGGCCTCGACCACTACAATGGCATCATCTACCACGATACCGATGGCCAAAATAAGGGCAAAAAGTGTCAACAAGTTGATGGAGTACCCCAATATATTTAGAAAAAAGAAGGTGCCGATAATGGAAACGGGGACGGCAATGGCCGGAATTAAAGTAGATTTAAAGTCCTGAAGAAATAAAAACACCACCAAGAAAACCAAAAGAAAAGCCTCGATTAAGGTTTCCTTTACCTTATCGATGGAAGCGGTCAAAAATTTATTGGTGTCGTAATTAATCAGGTATTCTATACCCTTGGGAAAATCTAGCTCCAATTCGTCGAACTTCACATACATCTGTTCAATGATTTCCTGTGCGTTTGATCCAGGGGTTTGAAACACCCCGAAGTTGATACCTGGATAGCCTTTCGAGTTGGATAGGGAGGAATAGGAAAAAGCGTCAAGTTCCACTTTAGCAACATCTTTTAAACGTAGAAATCGGCCATTGCCCAAGGCCTTGACCACAATATTCTCATATTCTTCCGCGGTTTTATAGCGACCTTTATATTTTATAACGTATTCGAAAGATTCTCCTGCATTTTGCCCAAGCGAACCTGCAGCCGCTTCCAAACTTTGTTCGTTGATGGCAGCGATAGCTTCCGAGGCTGAAAGTCCATAATTGGCCATTTTTTCAGGATCCAACCAAACGCGCATCGAATAATCCTTTCCACCAAAAATTGTAATCGCGCCAACACCCTTGATTCTCAAAAGTTCTGGAACGACATTGATATTAAGATAGTTCTGAATATAGGTATCATCATAATCCTCGGTCGTTGAGAACAGTGCCGCATACATCAAAGCCGAATTTTGTTGTTTTTGGGTAATGACTCCTGCGCGAACGACTTCTGAGGGCAGTAATGAATTGGCCCGCGCAACCCGATTTTGAACATTTACGGCAGCAATATCAGGATTATAGCCCTGCTCAAAGAAAACCTGTATGGTCGCACTACCATTATTACTTGCAGTAGAGGTGATATAGGTCATACCCTCGACCCCATTGATCTGTTCTTCAATGGGAACGATTACGCTTTCCAAGATGGTCTGCGCATTTGCACCAGGGTAAGTAGCATTAACCTGTACGGTAGGTGGCGCAATATCGGGGTATTGGGTAACTGGCAATTCCGTAAGGCCCAAAACACCCAGGAGAACTATAATGATTGAAATTACTGTAGAAAGTACTGGCCGCTGTATGAATATTTTTAGCATGATGCTCAGTTAAAGACGGTATCAAATGAATTAATAATGCTATCCATAAGTGTCGGAACGGGTTTTATTTGCATTCCCGGTCGAACCTTGCCAACACCGTTGGCTAGAATTGAATCTCCTTTTTGAACACCTGCATCGATTACATATAGGTTATCCGATTTCGCCGTTATTTGTATTGATGAGGCCACAAGGGTATCTGCCTGTACTTTAAATACAAAGGTTTTACCTTGTTTCTCATAGGTAGACAAGGTAGGAACAACCAGGGCTTCCGTATAGGTTTGTGAGATCATTATGGTGCCACTACCGCCGTGTCTCAAAATACCCTCGATATTATCGAAGCGTGCACGAAAAGAAATCGTGCCGGTTTGTGGGTCAATGTCCCCTGCAATAGTTTCTATGGTGCCTTCCTTTTCATATTGGTCGCCCGTCGCCAATAGTAATTTTACCTTTGGAAGATTCTTTATCTTTTCATCTATATCCTTCCCTTTTGCCAATTTCATGAACTGAATGAAGTTTTTTTCGTTTAGGGCAAAATAAGCGTAGACCTTGCTAATGGAAGATACCCTGGTAAGTGGAAGTTGTGTCTGAGTGCTCGCTAGCGCTCCTTTTCTAAAATTAATGGATCCCACGACGCCATCAACCGGACTTTTAACATTTGCGTAGTCAATGTTCGCCCCAATACCGTTATAGCTACTGCGCGCCTGCGCTAGTTTGGCTTTTGCGGTTTCTAGTTGTACTTCACTGATGATATCTTTATCTACCAAAGGTTGTAATTTATCTACTTCTACTTGAGCGGCATTCATATTCGCTTTGGCCGCGGCGGCATCTTGGTTTAGCGATTGGGTTTCTATGCGGAACAGGGTTTGCCCTCGTTTGACCCGTTGACCTTCTTTGACAAGTACCTCTTGAATATAGCCTGATATTTTCGGCCTTACCTCGCTGCTTACTTCTCCTTCTAAAGTGGCAGGATAGCTTTTATAGGTAGTGACGTCACGGATTTCGACCGTGGTTACCGGAAACGATAATACTTGAGATGACGGTGCTGTTTGGCTAGATTTGTCATTCCCACAGCCCAAAATAAGAAAGGCAATGAATACGGCGTAGAGAAAACAATTAGCGTGGTTTTTGCGCATATGATATTCGGCCGGTTTTGAATGGGAAGTAATGGATGCAACAACAGGAAAATACAATCGGTTTATTGGCATACGTACCATAGGATGTTAATTGATCGTTAAAAGGAAAAAATAATCAGTTCCCTAAGATACCCTCTTTTTCAATAAGGGGAATGTAATTTAGGGCTGCTTCATTTACGGAATTCCTTGGGAACAAAAATCGTCTTTCAAAAAGTGTATCCTCGGCAAAGAAAGTAACAAAGAACTCGTTGTTCAATGCGAGTACATCTTCTTGTACAAGTTCAATTTTCTCAAAAGACTTTGGCCCAACGACACCTAGTCCATGGCGCATGGTGGATGTTTTTTGCTTACCGTCGAACCCCTTGGAAACCACCAATACCATTTCGATAGATTTGGGTCTATTATTGATAATATAGGCATTCCAATCTTTTGAAAGAAAATCGTCGTTCCACTCGTGGACTATGGCCACATGCACGTCTTTCGCTATCGGTATCTCGATATCTTTTTTCACTAACCGGATTTATAGCGCACTTTTGAATTGCTCCAAAAACCGAACATCGTTTTCGCTCAATAAACGAATATCAGAGATTTGATGTAATAGCAATGCGATACGATCGATACCCATTCCGAAAGCAAATCCTGAATATTTTTTTGAATCTATACCGCAGTTGTCCAAAACATTGGGATCTACCATACCGCAGCCCATAATTTCGAGCCAACCTGTGCCTTTGGTCATTTTGTAATCGGTTTCGGTCTCAAGGCCCCAATAGACATCGACCTCTGCACTAGGTTCGGTAAATGGAAAATAAGACGGTCGTAAACGGATTTTTGACTTTCCGAATAGTTCTTGTGTGAAAAACTGTAACGTTTGTTTCAAATCGGCGAAGGAAACATCTGTATCTATATAGAGCCCCTCTACTTGATGGAAAAAGCAATGTGAACGCGCCGATATGGCCTCGTTACGGTATACCCTGCCCGGGGAAATGGTACGAATGGGTGGTTTGTTGTTTTCCATGTAGCGCACTTGAACCGACGAGGTATGGGTGCGCAAAAGCACATCGGGATCTGTCTTAATAAAAAAAGTATCCTGCATATCGCGTGCCGGATGGTATTCAGGAAGGTTCAGTGCAGTGAAGTTATGCCAATCGTCCTCAATTTCAGGCCCCTCGGAAACGTTGAAACCGATTCTCGAAAAAATCTCGATAATCTGATTTTTTACGATAGAAATTGGGTGCCGTGACCCTAGTTCCAACGGCTCTCCCGGACGCGTCAAATCTCCGTAGATTCCCTTCTCCTCCATTTTGTTCTCGAAGGAATCTTTGAGCAGGTTCACTTTTTCGGTCGCAGCTGTTTTCAGTCGGTTTATGGTCTGCCCGAATTCTTTCTTTTGGTTGTTGGGTATGTTTTTGAATTCGGCGAAGAAGTCGTTCAACAATCCTTTTTTACCTAAATATTTTATGCGGAAATCCTCGACGGCTTCCTTAGTGTCAGCAGTGAATTTTTCAACTTCAACAATATGCTCTTTTATGGTATCGATCATGGTGTTCGGTTAATGCGACAAATTTAAGACTTTTTAGAGAACCTTTTTTTTCAATAATAGGCAATGTGTGAAAACGATATGGGCTCCGATAAGAACTCCAAAGCCTAGTTCCTTTTATCTATTAAATCAGAAATTCTTGTAATTTGCCTAGGCCTCAACGGGCTCTTGTTTATCCTTTATATTATCTTTTATCCATGACAGACAGTCCTCAAAATTCTCAAAGATGTGTTCTTCGGGTATCAAATCAGGTATAACGTCAACACGTTCCATCATATACCTAGGCTGTTTTAAAACATCGACGAACAAAACGTTTATTTTCGATTTCCGTAGGTCGATAAGAACGTCTTCCAATGTATAAAGACCCGATTGATCCATGTATTGCATACGGTCCATTCTGATAATCACCGTCGACGCAGTTCTAGGGATTTGATCTGCCAATTGCTGAAATTCACTGGTAGACCCGAAGAACAAAGGTCCTTTCAAATGCTTTATGAAGACCTCTTCCTTCAGGTCTTTCGGAAAACCGGTCTCATCTGCCCAGAGTACTTCTTTTTCCAAGGCCTTTACATCGGAACGTTCGGCGGTCAGATCGCCCATTTTTTTCATGAACATCAAGGAAGCAATTACGAGCCCCACACCTACTGCATAAACAAGGTTCCATACTGAAGATAATATAAGTACTACAAGCATTATGACAACTTCTGAACTGAACTTGATGGGCCCTAAGCTCAGGTCTTTAGGCAAACTGGGGATAGCTTTCAACCCTTTATAATCCATAACGCCTATACCTACTGTTACCAGAATACCCGCAAGAACGGCCGCGGGAATTTGTGATGCTACAGGTGCAAGGGCCAGCATGACAATCAATAGCATAATACCGGCAATCATACCTGATAATTTGGTTTTTCCACCTGCGTTGATGTTTACAACAGTTCTAATAGTGGCCCCAGCTCCGGGAATTCCCCCGAAAATCGCAGCGATGCTGTTACCGATTCCCTGTCCGACCAATTCTTTGTTCGGCTTGTGTTTGGTCTTGGTCATGTTATCTGCAACGACAGAGGTCAATAATGAGTCTATTGCACCTAAAAGTGCCAAAGTCAATGCGGTAAAGATATATGGTGTTACCGAATTCAGCTCAAATTGCGTGAATATACCTAGGTTCGGCATAGGAAAGCCACTCGGTATTTGTTCGATAGGGCGATAATCAAGACCGAAACCATAGGCTACGCCAGAAACCACAACCAGTGCCACTAGTGCACTGGGTATGGTAGTAGTTATGCGTTTAAATCCATAAATGATAATGATTGTCGATAGGGCCAAGATAAGCTCTAGCCAATTAATGTTTTTTAAGGCCCTAGGTAAAACTTTCAGAGACCCGACTACTCCCGATGCCTCAGTCTTGGCAAGGGTTCGGGCTTCCTTGAGCATTTCTTCAGCCGTAATTTCCCCTGCCCTTTTTATGGTCTCCTCAAAATCTTCCAATACCAAAATACCTTCCCCGGCCTCTTCCTTGAGAATATTATCAAGAATGATTTCCTCGGCCATTGGCTTGTATTTGTTTACAAATTCGGGATCTTCCTTTGGATAGTATCCGATTGCCGGCAATATCTGAGTGACCAAAATGATGACGCCGATTGCTGTCATAAAGCCCGAAACCACGGGGTAGGGAATGTAGCGTATATATTTACCGATACCGATAAGACCCAGGGCGATTTGCATTAGTCCGGCCAAAAGAAATACGATAAGAATTGCCGGTAACGCTTTTTCCAAACTTCCGTCATGGATGGCAATGATTCCGGCAATAACGACCATACTTACCGCGGTCATAGGAGCTGTAGGCCCCGAAATTTGGGTGCTAGTGCCACCAAAAAGGGCCGCGAAGAAACTGATGAAAATAGCTCCATATAGGCCTGCGCTGGGACCCATTCCGGAACTCACCCCAAAGGCCAAGGCCAGGGGGAGGGCTACGATACCTGCAGTAATACCGCCGAAAAGGTCACCTCTAAGGTTGGAAAATAGGTTTTTCATATATGTTTGAGAACGTTACTCTTACGCTTGTTAAGATAGAATTTTTTGTATAAAAAAAGCCAATACAAATGTACTGGCTTTACTTTAATAGTTTTACTATTAGTCCATAAAAGTAACTTTTCCATTTTTGATATCGTACATTGCCCCAACAATCTTGATTTCACCATTGTCTTCCATCTCTTGAAGAACAGGACTTAGACTTCGCGTATCTTCAATAGTTAGCTGAACGTTTTTGCGGGCCACATCATTTACAAAATCGATATTTTTCGAACTTCGTGAGCTAGGATCTGATGGTTCGCTTATTGCCTTTACTGCAGGTTTTATTTTGTGCAAAAGAATAGTAAGATTACCTAGTTTGGCGTCGTCACAAGCTCCTTTTACCGCACCGCAGGCGGTGTGGCCCAAAATAACGACTACTTTTGTGCCCGCTAGTTTACAGGCGAACTCGATGCTGCCCAGAATATCTTCGTTGACGATGTTTCCTGCGACCCTCGCGCTGAATATGTCTCCAACACCTTGATCAAAAATCAGCTCTGCCGATACCCTTGAATCAATACAGCTCAATATCGTCGCGAACGGGTATTGACCGGAAGCGGTATCGCCCACTTGGTCCAATAGATTGCGATCTGCTTTCTTGTTTTCGATAAATCTGCGGTTACCTTCTTTTAATAAGGTTACAGCAGAATCTGGCGTTATGGCAGCCTGCGTTTCTTTTGTATGTGCTTTCATATTGTTTAATGAATTCTCTAAAATAAAATTAGTGTAATGTTTAATTCGGTCTACCTGTTATGAGTAGGGAGACATTAAGATTGCCGATAATTTCTTTGATATCGGATGATATCGGTAGGTTTTCCTCGATTTTATTAGTGTCGTTTTTCATTCGATCTATGCATAACAAGTTAATGCTATTTTTGGATAGATAGTTTGAAAGGTTCTTAATCGAATTCGCTCCTTGTTCAAACACGTATTCTATTACTTTCTTATCTGAAGAAGTATTTGTTGCTTTTATTAAATTTGAATTTTTAACAATTTTAAATAATTTCAATGGTTTTCGACTGTGCCCTATCAAATCGTCTGCAAACTCAAGATCAAATGCTTTTTCTATATTATTTAGTGCCCCTAAAATTAACTCCTTACCTGGTTCCAAAGCGTTTTTATCATCTACCATCATAATTGGACCACCGTGTTCTCTTAAAACAAAATGGGTAATATTATCCCCCATTAAATTTAAGGGTTTTGATTTCTTCTTCCCTAGTACGATGATATCTGGCCGATGTTCTTTAATGTATTCACCAATTTCATTTTTTACATTACCAAAAGTGAATGAGTATGTAATGTTTATACCGTATTCTTCAGAAAACGACTTTGTTATTTCTCGTATTTTATTATCAGTTTTTGTGTGTTCGTGATTAATTGAACGAATAGCCGATAATTGACTTTCCTCGCTTATCAATTCAGAAGGATTTTTCACATGGAAAAATGCTATCTCTCCATTGATCATTTTGGCTAGACTGACAGCACTTTTCAAGGTGGTAGTCATCGAGTCTTTCAAATCTGAAAGTACGAGTAGTTTATATTTTTTAGCCCTCATGATGTCTTAACTTAAGCTTAAGTTCGATTTTGGTTTTTCTTTAAAGAACTCGCTGATATTTGTCGGATTTTCAACAACACCTCGTTTTGAGACTAACTTGATGTCAATATTTCTTTCTTTGGCTTTGAGTGTAAAATCCTCTAGAATTTCAATAATATCATTATCCAAATATCTAGTATTGATAAGATTTAGCTCTAAGGAAGTGTCTCGCGGTAAACTTTCCAATTCTTTGAGGATGGCACCCTTATTAAAAAAAGTTACTTCTTCTGCCAATGTCATTTTTATTTTATGCTTTCCATTGCTTTTGTCTTCAATATGAAGAAAATGGGAGTTTTGGTAGCTTTTCAATAAAATAACAATAATACCAACGGCGAGCCCTAGACCAATTCCGATTAGTAGATCAGTGAATACAATGCCTATCACGGTAACAAAAAACGGAATAGATTGTTTCCATCCGAGGTCATACATCGTTTTAAATAAAGCAGGTTTTGCTAGTTTAAAGCCTACAATAAAGAGAATGGCTGCCAAGACCGATAACGGAATCATATTCAACAATCGTGGAATCAGGATTACGGAAATCAACAAAAGAAACCCGTGTATAATTGCCGACATTTTCGTTCTACCTCCCGATTGAATGTTGGCCGAGCTTCGTACGATTACTTGGGTAATTGGAAGTCCGCCAATCATGCCTGAAATAATATTTCCGGTACCTTGGGCCAACAGTTCCCTATTGGTTGGCGTTACGTTTTTGTGAGGGTCTAACTTATCTGTCGCTTCAACACAGAGTAAGGTTTCTAAACTAGCGACCAAGGCAATGGTAAAGGCGGTAATCCAGATTTGTGGGTTGCCGATTGCTCCAAAATTCGGAAAGCTAAATTGCGCAAAAAACGAGGATGCATCTTTAGGAATGGGGACACTTACCAGATGATCGGCCGAGATATTCAGGGTATCGTTGCCTTTTGTTAAAACAAAGAAAATTATGCCCACTGCCACAGCAACTAAAGGACCTTGTATCAATTTGAAAATTTTCCCCTTTTTAGAAAGAACTTTATCCCACAACAACAAAATAACAAGACCGATTATAGCGACTAAAGTCGCTCCGGGACTTATGTTGTTTAACGCCTCTAAAATTTCTGAAAATGTATTTTTCCCATCTACTTGAAAGAATGCGAAGTCACCTTCTGGATCTGGATCGTATCCAAAAAAATGCGGAATCTGTTTTAAAATTATAATGATTCCGATGCCCGTTAACATTCCTTTGATTACTGAAGACGGAAAATAATAACCAATGACGCCTGCTTTCAAAATTCCGAAAACCAATTGAATTATTCCACCTAAGACCACAGCGAGTAAAAAATTCTCGAAGCCGCCCAAGGTGCCTATTGCGGTAAGTACAATAGCAGCTAGACCTGCTGCCGGGCCACTTACTCCAATTTGAGAACCACTTAAAGCACCGACAACGATACCCCCGATGATACCGGCGATAACACCCGAAAATAAAGGTGCGCCGCTAGCTAAGGCAATACCCAAACAGAGGGGCAGCGCTACGAAAAATACGACGACGCTCGATGGCAAGTCGTTCTTTAAATATTTGAACATATCAAAAAGTATTTTGGTCCCCAACATCAATTGAGGACAGGTTGGTCAATTTAGATAAAATTTTCTGAATATTAACCGATATGTTCCGGAGGAGGTAAAAGAATTTCTATAGTGTGTTCAAGATGGCTTAAGGTATTATAGTCACCCATAGCCGATTTTTTAGACTGTGCTATCAGCGAAAAGTCATGAATATTCTCATTGACAATTTTTTCTTCGTCCTGTGTTTTTTTACCCGATTCTTGTTGCTCTTCCTCGTTGAGGTTGGTTGCGATTACAGAGTTATCAACATCCATTAAGGTAATAACGCTCGGTACCACAATGGCAAATAACCATAAAGTAAGTAATGTTATGCGGGCTAAATCTTTAGTATTGAATGCCATACTAACAAATATAACAGTAATGCTATCAATTTTTTGTTAAGGAAAGTTTAAAAATCTTTCAGCAATTTTATATCCTCTGCAGGAATCCAGCCGGTAGTGCCATCGGCGATCTTGATTTTTTTCCAGTCGTTAAGCTCGTCAAGAACGTAAACCTTGGTACCCTCGTGAAGGGCGAATGCTTCTTGGCTTCTTTTATTGGGTTCCGATTTCACACTAGACTCACTGGTGAATACAATAGCGGGTCTGTCGATCTTGAATTTATTGTATTGCAAAAATGCAAAAGCCACAGAGACGACTGCGATAAGCAGCGACACTATACTTGACACGAAAGCGATTCGTTTTCGTGACGAATATCTAAAATAATGGAAGGCGATATAGAGAAGTACAAAAAGTATCATGAAAAATATGGCAGTATAACCCCATTGATCAAATGAAAGAAACCCGATTATGTTTCCATAAATTTTTGAAAGCCCTGTTTCGGGCATTTTGTCGATGGCATCGAGTGTCATATTCTGTGCATAGGCAAGATTGTTCGTAATCTCGGCGTCGTTCGGTTTTAGAAGCAGGGCTTTTTCGTAGTAGTAAATACTGGGTGCAATCTCGTTGAGCTTGTAGTACGTATTACCCAGATTGTAATATAGTTCGCCGGAGTGATTACCATTATCCAAGATCTCTAAATAACTATCTACGGCCTTTTGGTATTCACCTACGTTGTATGACTCAGTAGCCCGGTTGAAGAGGGCTTCACTTTGGGCGTAGGCCGTAAGGCCGAGTATTAAAATCAATATGGAAATTAGTTTTTTCACGTACTATTTTTACAAATTAGGTAGTCAGTCCCGACGCTTCGGGGTAATCAGTAATCAGTGCTTTGGTCTGCCTACATCTTTTCTCTTTGCTCCCTTTTACAACTGTTTATCCAAATGGGAGATTACTTCACTTGCTTTATCATAATCTTGCTGCATCTGCACTTCTGAAAATGGACTATAACGTGCCATTTCACAATTTTCGAGAAGTGCTATAAACCCATCGTTCGTTGTTTCATCTACCTGCTTTTCAGTAAGTAACGATGTGATTTTATCTTTACTGAACTCCGAAGTTTCAATTTTTAATTTTGCCTTCAAGTAATTGTGCAGCGCTTTTTCAAGGACGATGTAAAAGGCTTCTTTATTGCCCAATTCTTTTTTCGCTTTCGAAAGATATTTTCGCGCTAGTTTATTGGCCCGTCGAACTCGATTGCCGACGACGTCGCCAGCGATGGCCTCGCGCTTTTTGCCAAAAAATATAGCTAACGGAATCAAAAGTAAGGGTAGTAATAACCACAGATAAAATCCGGTCGAACCAAAAAAGTAGTTCGTGCCAATAGTCTTGAGATTCGGTTTTAGTTTTAAGAAATTAAATTGGTTTCCTGTGGCAACGGTCTGCTTGTTTCCAGTACTGTTTGGAAGATTACCCGCTGCCGAATTGATAGGCCCTTCTTTTACATTGATTACTATTTCTTCGGAAGCCAAGGTTTTATAGGTTTTGGCATTCGGGTCGAAATAGGTAAACGAAATGCTGGGGATAGGATACTTGCCTTTGAATGATGGCACAATTGTATAATTATTGCTCACCTTGCCTTGTGAACCCGAAAGTGTAGTGCGAACATTTTCTTCGAACTCAGGCTCATATACTTCTAATGATCCGGGCAGATTAGGCTCGGGCAACTGAAATAGCTTTAGGTTACCCTTTCCACTGATTTCTACCTTTGCCTGTAAAGATTCCGAGGCATTCAATTCGGTCTTGCTGGTAGTTACCGAGAAATTGAAATTGCCCACCGCACCGCTAAAATTGATTGGTTTTCCTTTTTCGGGTAGGGCTTTTACATTTATGGTGCGTTTACCGGCAGAAACAGTCTTGTTCGTTTGTGAATAGATACGGCCACCGAAAAAGTCACGTTTTGTGGTAGGCACATCGACAGTCACCTCCAATGATAAAGGCTCGATTTCAAGTTTCCCCGATTTCTGTGGATAGAGAACCACTCTTTTCAACACAACGTACCGATAAGGTTTTCCTTTGTAGGTGCCATTTTCGGCAGCTGGTCTTGAAACGGGAATGTCTTGGCTCCAGAAATTATTGTATTTAGGATTATCCAAAGGCTGATAGTTCGAAACACTTATAGATGGACTCACATATAATTTATACACCACACTCAAAGCTTCGTTCAGATATGGATTGCTTTTAGAAACCTCGGCTACCAAATGAAGGCTCTGATCGGCGACATCGTCAATGGTCATTTGGTCGTTGGGTTTGTCTACGGCCGCAGTAACCTCGATTTTTTTGGATAGGGATTTGTAGGTCTCTCCACCGATTAATATGGTCGCCTGTTTTATGGTAAACTGGCCACGGGCAGTCGGGGCCAAGGTATAAGAATAGGTTTTGGAATAACTGCGTACGCCGTTGACCCAAGATGAACTTATAGATTGCGAAGGGCCCATGAGAACCCGAAAACCTTGAAAATCAGGGGGGTTAAAGTTATCCCCATCCTTGTTCATCGTAAAATCCACACGTAAGCGTTCGTTGATACCCAGTTTTTCTTTACTGAGCTTCATCTCAAAAGTAATGGCGGACTTGTCCTGAGCTTTTATCGTGAAAACGATGAAAACCAACGAAAAGAATACCGTAATATTTTTAATGACCATTGATATCACCAATCTTTTTCGTTTTTAACTTTTACGCCTTTGACTTTTTGGGCATCGATTTTTTCTTGTACTTTTTTCTCTTCGTTCTGCATGGCCTCCAATAGATTCTGAATCTGTTGTTTGCTCAATTGGTTGGGGCGCGGTTGTTGCGGTTGTTCTTGCTCTTGTTTGTCCCCTTGGTCAGGTTGCTTCTTTTGCTCTTCTTTTTGATCGCCTTCGCCTTCTTTGTTCTCGTCTTTCTTTTCTTCGTTTTCTTCGCCCTCGTCACCCTTGTCTCCCTCGTCTTCTTTATTTTCGTCTTTGTTATCCTCTTTATTATCCCCCTCCTCTTTGTCTTCGTTCTTGTCTTTTTGATCTTGTTTGTCCTGGTCGTCTTTGTTATCTTGATTTTGATCGTTCTCCTCCTGCTCCTTTTTCAACATTTCTTTGGCCAAGGCTAAATTATAACGCGTTTCTTCATCCGTCGGGTCATTGCGCAAAGCTTCTTTATAAGCCTCTACCGCTTTTTCATATTCTTTACGCTTCATAAAGACATTGCCCATATTATGGTACGCGCTGTGTTTATCAGATTTGTCTGACGCTAATTCCCCAGCTTGTTTGAAACGACCAAAAGCTTCGCTATAGGTCTCTTCACTATAATAAGCATTTCCTAAATTATATGGTGCCGCGGCGTTTTCATCACTTTTGGCAATGGCTTTTCTGTAATCTACTTCGGCCTCTACGAAATTTTCTTCCGAAAGTTCTTTGTTTGCTTCCCAAGTCAGGTTTTTAGATTCGCTCAAAGCTTGCTGTCTTTCTTTCTCTTCTTTTTGGGCGAAAGAAATACATCCTATAAAAAATAATATGAAAACTATATTTTTCATTTATTCGATTTCCTTTTCATTAAACAAATTCAACTTTTTCAGCCACTTGGTCTTCTTATCTAAAACGAACACATCTAAAAATAGAAATAATAGGCCTATGCCCAAAAACCACTGAAACTGGTCTTTGAATTCAGCAAACTGCTTGGCTTCGAATTCCTTTTTGTCCATTTGTAACAATTGTTCTTTGATGAGCTCTACGGCTTCGTCGGTATTGATGCCATTGATATATTCACCGTTCCCATCGTCGGCAATATCGATGAGTATCTCTTCGTTCAATTTTGTGATTACGACCTCGCCTTGTGCATCTTTTTTCAGACTTTCTACTACTCCGTTTCGTTTTATGGGAATCGGCGCGCCTTTCGTTTTACCAACACCGATCGTGAACACACGTATGCCTTCTTCCACGGCTTTCTCAACAGCTTCCATGGTCGAGCCTTCGGAATGGTCTTCCCCATCGGAAATAATAAAAAGTACCCTATTGGTCTGCTCGGCATCGTTATAATAGGTCGTGGCAAGGTCGATAGCTTCATTAATAGCTGTGCCCTGTGAGGTCAGCATATCGGTATTCATGCTCTGTAGAAACATTTTTGCCGCACCATAATCGGTCGTAATGGGTAATTGCGGAAAGGCTTGCCCGGCATACGCGATGATACCGATTCGGTCGCTGGCCAATTGATTGATGATTTCGGAAACCAATCTTTTTGCCTTTTCCAATCGGTTGGGGGCTATATCCTCGGCCAACATGCTTTTGGAAACATCGACGGCAAAAACAATGTCGACACCTTCACGCTTTATCGTTTCTAACTTTGTGCCGATTTTGGGGTTGACAAGCCCGAGGGTCAAAAACGCTATTCCAAGAATGAAGAATAACAATTTCAAACTAGATTTGAAATTTGAGCGATCCGGAGTCAGGCGTTTGAGCAACGATAGATCGGCAAACTTTTTCTGTGTCCGTTTTTTCCAGATTTGGATCAAAACGAACAAGATGATGAGTACCGGTATAACCGCTAGCAAATAGAAATATATTTTTTCGTCGAATTGAATCATTTTTTAAGCTCAAGCGCAAGTTCAAGCGCATTCCATTAGTATACTGTGTTCCTTTTTATCGTCTCCGTTCTCGAATCTAGATTTTTGGCACTTTTCGCAATAACCTACCCACAAAAAATATTTTAAATAAAACTCCTGAAAAGCGTATTACGGATCATCCATTCCAATAGAAGCAAGCCTCCTGCCAAAAGCACCCAAGAACGGAACTTTTCTTCGTATCTATAATATTTGAATTCCTCTATTTCTGTTTTTTCCAATTTGTTGATTTCGTCGTAAATGGCTTCTAACTTCTCGTTATCGGTAGCCCTAAAATATTTTCCTCCGGTAACCTTTGCGATATCTTTTAGCAAATCTTCATCTATCTCTACTTGTCGCATACCGTATCGAAACGACCCATCTGAGTTATAGGCAATCGGCGAGAGAGCATTGCCATTCGTGCCAAGACCGATCGTATAGGTTTTAATGCCAAATTCAATGGCCAAATCGGCAGCGGTCTGTGGTTCGATAAAACCTGAATTGTTCACTCCGTCTGTAAGCAGAATAATAATTTTGCTCGCGGCCTTGCTTTCCTTTAGGCGATTGACCGAAGTGGCCAGCCCCATGCCAATAGCTGTACCATCGTTGAGCTGCCCATACGTAATTTCGCGAAGCGCACTCAATACTATAGATTTATCACTAGTAATGGGCGTTTTGGTATAGCCTTCGCCAGCATAGGCGACCAGGCCGATCCGATCATTTGGACGTTCTTTTATAAACTTTGCGGCGACTTCTTTTAGGGCGGCCAGACGGTTCGGTTTTAGATCGCGTGCCAGCATACTAGACGATACATCGATTGCCATGACAATATCGATACCTTTTGTAGTTTTTGTTTTTGTGGATATATCTTCGGTCTGTGGTCTCGCCATCGCGATAATGATTGCCGAAAGTGCGCATAGACGCATTACAAATAATAGCGGTTTTAATTTTGGAAGGAAACCCTGTTTGCTAAATCCTTTTATTGTCGGAAGTTTTAATGATGCGACCTGTTCTCGGCGCTTATAGAAATACCATAGCACCGCTAATGGCAGCAATAACAGCAACCAAAAGAACTCCGGGTTTGCGAATGATATATTTTCTAACATCTCTATACTTCTGTTTTTACTTCTACAGTACTTAAAATGCGTTCTACGATTTCTTCGGCATAGGTATCATCTTGCAACCAAGTTAAGATGACCTGTTGTTGAAAACCTTTTCCGCCAAAGAGCAGTACACTATATTTTCCTTTTACCAGTTCTTTCGATTCTGGCACAGCAAATTTTCCACTGCCATAAACCTTAATACCCTTAATTCCGGTTACCGTAACAAATTCTTCTTGTTTGGTAATAATGTTCTTTGCCCCTTTGCTCTCGAGATTTTTAAGGAACATTTCAATCGTCTGATCAAAATCAGGTTCAGCTTCTTGCGCTAGTGTTATAGAAGTGGTGCCCACTGTGAACAAACCGACCGAGCTTCGATACATGAAAATTTGAAGGTCTTGAATATTGGCCTTCATGTCGGGGGTCAGTTTTACTTCTTGACGCTTTAATACTGTGGGTGTTTCTATGCTTATGGGAGGGTAACCGTAAGTGCTGGCGACCCATTCCCCTTCCAAAAGCTCTTTGGAAGGATGGCCAAAAACAGTGTCCTTTACAAAACCAAAACCGTAGTACGCAATTGCGATACCCGTAGATAGCAATAGAACGGCCAAGGCGGCCACACTGGCAATAACTATTTTCTTCTTTTGTTTTTTTTGGGCAAGTTCTTCTTGAAATTCTTCCTGCTCCATCAATTCTTCGAGGGTAGGTTCAGGTAGGGCGTCGTGGGTTTTTATTACAATCTGCTCTATCGATTTCCGGTCTTGTTCGGCGACGGAAGTCTCCGGTTTAGATTTGGCAAATTTGACCAAATCCGCCGTTTGCAGAATACGTTTGAACTGTTGTAGGGTGTCGTTATCGATTTTCAGCTCCCCGGCATCGCGAAGCATTTCGAGTTTGATGATCAACTCGTCGGTGGTACTCTCCAATGCGCTTACATGAACGTCTTCTTCTAAATACGAACGGACAATGTCCGTCAGTTCCGAATAGTATTGTTTGTACTCATCTTGAATAAGGTATTTGGAATTTTCGAGTTTTTTAAGTTCTAACAAGGCCTTGTCGTAGGGAGGTAGGAGCGCTTCCTTTTCTTCTTCGCTCAAAGGTTTCTTACGAAAGAGGAACCAATAAATCAGCCCGCCAACAACTGCTACTGCTAGAAGAAGGCCAAAAAGTAGTATCCAAAATTTCGAATTACTTTTTTCGACTTGCATCAACGGTTTGATGTCGTACATTTTTTGGGCGAGTGTATCGACAGGAATATTTGCCACCATGATCTGTGTCGAATCTGTAAAATACCCTTTGCCGTTAACCTCGATACGCTGGGCCGGGAGTTTATAAGATCCCGAATCAAACTGGGTCAGTGCATAGATTTTCTGCAAGGTCATCCGATTGTTCTTGTGGGTAGTATCGGTTGCAAAAGCTTCCACGGTTTCCAAAGGAGAAAAAGTTTGTCCTTCCGGAAAGATAACCTGTGCCGTAGTATCCGTCTCGACAGTGACGGTAAATTTAATCTGTTCACCGATTTTAATTGAAGTCGTATCTACTTGGGAAACGACTGAGGGATTCTTTTGCGAAAAACCTTGAAATACTGAAAAAAATAGGCATAGCATCATACATCGCAACCATTGCGATGTCAATTTCGTACTTCGTATTTCGTATTTCGTACCTTGCATTAACCTCTCCTCTTAAAATAACCCAATAATTTTTTCACATAACTTTCATCGACACGACAGCTTAATACCCCACAGCCCGATTTGGTAAAAGTTTCTTTAAAATAGGCGATACGTTGGCGATAATAGTCTCCATAGGCATTGCGCACGCTTTTTGATTGTGTGTTTACCAATCGAAGCTTTCCGGTCTCTGCATCCTGCATCTGCACCATTCCTAGATTAGGAATGATTTCCTCCCGTTCGTCAAAAACCCGGATACCTGTTAAATCATGTTTGTTCCCTGAGATTTTCAAGGTTTTTTCATAGTCTTCGGCGATAAAGTCGGAAAGCACGAAAACAATAGCTTTCTTCTTCATTACACTGCTTAGAAATTTTAAGGCTTCAGCAATGTCGGTACGATTACTCTTTGGTTTGAACTCCAATAATTCGCGAATGATACGGAGCACGTGCCTTTTTCCTTTTTTAGGGGGAATAAAGAGTTCAACCTGATCCGAAAAAAGTATCAACCCGGCCTTATCATTGTTTTGAAGGGCCGAAAACGCTAACGTGGCAGATATTTCGGTGATAATTTCTTTTTTAAATTGGTTGGTCGTTCCGAACATTTCAGAGCCGCTCACATCGACCATCAACATCATCGTCAATTCGCGTTCTTCTTCAAAAACCTTTACATAAGGTTCGTTGTAACGGGCGGTAACGTTCCAATCTATACTGCGTACATCGTCTCCGAACTGGTACTGCCTAACTTCGCTAAAGGTCATACCACGGCCCTTGAAAGTGGAGTGGTATTCGCCACCAAAAATATGATCGGACAGACGGCGCGTCTTGATCTCGATCTTACGTACTTTCTTAAGTAGCTCTTTGGTATTCATCTTTTTTAGTAAACAGTATGCAGTAAAAAAGTTGGCATTTAAAATTTTCTAGAAACGTTTTGCCGTCTATTCACTGATTACTGCAAACTCATTTAAGGTACTTCGATCTCGTTTACGATCTTGTTGATGATTTCTTCAGAAGTAATGTTCTCGGCCTCGGCTTCGTAGGTGATGCCAATTCTATGCCGCAAAACATCATGCACAACGGCCCTCACATCTTCGGGAACTACGTAGCCCCGACGTTTGATAAAGGCAAAACATTTGGCCGCGATACCTAAATTGATACTACCCCTTGGGGAAGCCCCGAAACTGATCAATGGCTTGAGTTGTTCAAGATTATATTTTTCTGGATAGCGAGTGGCGAAAACCAGATCAAGAATGTACTTCTCTATTTTTTCGTCCATATAGACCTCCCGTACTGCTTGCTGGGCACTTAATATCTGCTTTACAGTTACAACCGGTTTAACGGTTTCATAGGAACCCAAAAGATTTTGGCGCATAATCAACTGTTCTTCGTTCATCTTAGGGTAGTCGATAACAGTCTTCAGCATAAAACGGTCTACCTGTGCTTCCGGAAGCGGATAGGTGCCTTCTTGTTCAACAGGGTTTTGGGTTGCCATGACCAAAAAGGGCTTGTCAAGGATAAAAGTTTTATCGCCAATGGTCACCTGCTTTTCTTGCATGGCCTCTAAAAGGGCTGATTGCACTTTAGCTGGAGCACGGTTAATTTCATCTGCAAGTACAAAATTTGCGAAGATGGGCCCCTTTTTTATGGAGAAGTCATTAAGCTTCATATTGTATATCATCGTACCTACTACATCGGCCGGCAAAAGGTCGGGAGTGAACTGTATACGACTAAAGCTTCCTTTAACGGCTTTGGCCAAGGTATTTATTGCCAAGGTCTTTGCTAAGCCGGGGACTCCCTCTAATAAAATGTGCCCCTGTCCGAGAAGGCCGATAAGCAAGCGTTCGATCATATGCTTTTGGCCTACGATCACTTTGTTCATTTCTAATACGAGCAAGTCTATAAACGCACTTTCTTTGGCGATTTTTTCGTTTACCGCACTAATATCAACAGTAGTATTTTCCTCCATATAATTTTATAAATTTTGGTTTCAGTCGGTTCTATTTTAAATAGGGATGCAAATTGAAAATTTATTCACTGTATCGCTGTTAATGATTGGTTAAAAATTTTGGTAAGCCCCTATTTTTATGAAGTTTTTAAGGGATTTATTTTTAATTTAACCTGCTTATGCAAAAGAACACTTTTTATTCCAATATTATTGCCGGTACCATGACATGGGGAAGTTGGGGCAAACAATTTTCAAAAATGGAAATGGCCGACATGATGAACCATTGTTTAGAGCTTGGGATAAGTACTTTCGACCATGCCGATATATATGGGGATTACACGAACGAAGCCGATTTCGGAAAGGCCTTTTCGGAGAGTGGTATTTCACGGGAAAACATACAACTAATCAGTAAGTGCGGTATTCAATTCGACGCCAAGGGTAGAGAAAATAGCATCAAACATTATGAATACTCGAAAGAGTATATTATTTGGTCGGTGGAAAGGTCGCTTAAAAATCTTAACACCGATTACTTGGATATGTTACTACTGCACCGGCCGAGCCCATTGATGAATCCTGAGGAAATTGGGGAAGCAATTTTAAAGTTACAAACGAAAGGCAAAATAAAAGACTTCGGAGTGTCTAATTTTACTTCATCTCAGATTGCCCTTCTTGAGTCGGCTATTCCAGTGGCCGGTAATCAAGTCGAGTTTTCATTGACCCAAAACGGCGTTATGTACGACGGTACTTTAGACGACTGCACCGCGAATAGTAGAATGGCGATGTGTTGGAGTCCGCTTGGGTCTTATTTCAGGAAAGATAACGAGACTTCCGAAAGGATGAAAAAGAGTGTTGAACCAATGTTACAAAAATATAGTGCCTCTGCCGATCAATTACTTTTAGCCTGGGTTTTGAAACATCCTTCCAAAATGTTTCCGGTAGTAGGCACGACAACGAAATCGCGTTTGATGGCAGCAATGGAAGCTACCAAAATCAATTTGGAATTGCAGGATTGGTTTCTTCTATTGGAAGCGGCCAACGGATTTGAAGTACCTTAACCAAAAAATAGAACAACGATGAATAAAACAGCATTGATTACAGGAGCTACGAGTGGTATTGGCCGTGCGACCGCCATACTTTTTGCGGTCAAAGGGTTTGATTTGATTCTCTGCGGCCGACGTGCAGAACACCTCAACGCCCTTAAGACAGAACTTGGTAAAAAGACCAAAGTACACACCCTCAATTTTGATGTTCGCGACAAGGATGCCGTTTCTGAGGCTATCGGCTCGTTACCTGAGGCTTTTTCGAACATAGATATTTTAATTAATAACGCTGGCAATGCCCATGGTCTCGACCTCATTAACGAAGGTAATTCTGACGACTGGGATGCCATGTTAGACATCAATGTAAAAGGCTTGCTTTATGTTTCAAAAGCTATCATTCCAAAAATGGTAGAGCGAAAGGCCGGCCATATTATTAACATTGGTTCTACTGCGGGGAAAGAAGTCTACCCAAAGGGTAATGTATATTGTGCGAGTAAGCATGCCGTAGATGCACTTACCACCGGAATGCGAATGGATTTGAACCCTTATGGAATTCGAGTGGGAGCCGTAAACCCCGGAGCGGTCGAAACCGAATTCAGCAACGTACGTTTTAAAGGTGATGATAAACGTGCCAATTCGGTATATGATGGTTTTGAGCCTTTGGTGGCCGAAGATATCGCCGAAACCTTACTTTTTGTTGTCACCCGACCACCACATGTGAATATTGCTGACCTCACCATTACACCTACGGCCCAAGCTTCCGCCACTATTTGGAACAAAGAAAAATGATTAACAAGCGCCTTCTCGTAAAGAACCTGCTCGCCCATAACGACGAGAACAGTTTTTATGACAAGAAGCGTTTTATATCCATTGGACAAAAAGAAGGGAAGGCCAAGTTTTTAAAACATGTCTGTGCGTTGGCCAATAGTAATCCGAAGAACAATTCGTTTATTGTAATCGGAGTAGAAGACGAGGACAATAAGATTGTCGGTGTCGATTTCTTCGATGATAGTAAGATACAGAATCTGGTGAATGCGTATTTAGATAATCCACCTTTGATTTCCTATGAAAATATTCCATTTCCCCATCTGCCTGACGGACGGGTAGTGGGTCTTGTCACCTTAAAATCGAATGGAAAAGTCTGTGCCCTGCGCAAAAATATTTGGAAATATTATGGAGGTATGGTCTTTTTTCGTGAGGGTAGTATCAGTATGCCCAAAGCCTATGATATAGAGTTGAAGGATATCAACTCTGACGCTGTTGCCACTATAGAACTACATGCGCGGAATAATATCGAACTTACGTTGGACGGTGTTATCGATTTCATTAACAATCGGCATAAGGATCTAGAGAGCAGTTACAAAGTCTTTAAAGAACAGTTTGTGGTATGCTGGGCAGGAAACCGCAAAAAAGTTAACGGCGAGACCTATTTTTCAAGGGTCGATATCGAATTGATCAATGAGCAGGTCAAACTCTTTTATTCTACTTTGGATGAAATTACAATTGCCTTTGACGAGCATTCTTTTTCGACAATCGAGTACGTTCAGTTAGGGCTTGGAGCCAAACAGGCCTATTATCCCCTGGAAAAAATGGTCATTACTTTCGATGACAACGGCACGTATCAGATACAGAGTAATTTGCTTTTCGAACCGCCACGGTATGATAGAAAAGCGCTGCACCATATTTTTAACGCAAACAATGCTGTACTTCAAAAGCTGGAAAAGAAAATCGGCTTGAATATTTCGGAAAAAAAAGATATTAAACATTTGCCCGACACCTATTTGATTTGCTATTTGAACGGTTTTGAAGAGGCCAAAGATCAGATGGAAGCCGCGCGGCCATTGATGAAAAAATATAATCCTGATATTTACCTCTCGTTGAAGGAAGCACTTCGGATATTAAGAAAGGTAAAGTATAGCTAAAAAATTTCTCTACTATTCTTCTAGCCTTTTTCCCGGCATTTCTTGACCTCCCTGATGCAAGGTTACGCTTTCAACTTCTCCGTCCTCACCTTTATTGAAACTAAGTTGGGCTTCTACTACCTTTAGACAGAAAATTGTGGTTGCCCCGTAGCCTGTGCCATTAATTGATTAGCTTCTAAAGAAACCGTAAGTATAAAGTTCGGGGCCAATTCGTATTTGCCGACATAGGTTTCCAAGACCTTTTTATCGACGACTATTGCTTTGACTAAATCTTCGGAATTTACGCCCAGTTCCTTCAACTTTTCAATTGCATTTTGGTTTCCCGGATTGAGTTCTAACGATTTTTTATAATTTTCGATGGCTTTTTCTTTGGCATCATTTTTTAGTAATGCCTCACCAAAACTAGCATAGACACTTGCAGAATTGGGGTTTACTTCTGCATTCAATTCAAATATCACCATGGCTTTTTGCAGTTCTTCATTGTTCAGGTACCGGTAGCCTAATCCGTTTAATTGGTTTTGTGAAAAATCGAATTCCTCAGCATTGTTCATCTTTAAGTCCCGATAGGTTTTTCCCAAGTCCAACTTTCAACTTCCATTCCCGCGCTATGGCCCAGAGCTAAATTTTTTTTCATTGAAGGCGTAAGTGTAATACGGGTATTGCCGAGACCTAAAGGTTTGGAAATATTTTCTATTAATAATTTTTCATAGTCCGTATCGTTTATAGCTGCCAATGTATATCCTAATAGTCCCATTGCATAATTTGAATATTCATATAGCGAACCTATGTCTCTTGGAAGCTCGTAGTTCTCGAGAAATTCATATAGCTGTTTCTCGGAATAATCGGCAAATGGATTTGCAGGATTTACGAGATTAAAATTTGAGGGCATCCACGGCAAAGAAGAGGTATGGATGGCCATATGTAGCAGTTTGATCGTCTCTCCATTTCGTGTGGGTGCCTTTATATCTTTAGGCAGATACTTTTGTAAAGGATCATCCAACTTTAGCTCTTCTCTCAAGACCATGTCGGCCAATAAAAGTCCGATGAACGTTTTTGAAATAGAGCATATTTCAAAAACTGAATGTTCATCTACCGCTTCTTTGGTTTTTAAAGATTTGACGCCATAGTTATAATATTTCGTTTCGTTGGCATCGATTAGTCCAACCACAATACCAGCATTAACCCGTAATTTTATGTTGTTCTCGACTTCTTTCGATAGAGTTGTTTGTGCTCAACAGGCCATTAGAAACCCTATGGATAAGAACAGTATTATGAATTCTTTCAACATGGTATTTATTTATGGGTTATTATTTTCTTGTCGATTTCAAAGGATACTGCATGTTATTCCTCCATCGCTTTGATAAGTTCATCAATTTTTTTCAATCTGGGAATATAGATTTTTTTGACAATCCATCTAAAATAAAAGTAGTAGGCAATACTTACACCTATGCCTACAAGAATCAATTTGAATAAAAAAGTGTTATCTATAATTCCATCGAAATAAGGGCCGGCGATAAATATGAAGTAACCAGTCATCGGAGGCAAGATATACCAGTACATTGCCGTGTTAGTCATATTCTTAAGATACTTCATGTAACCTCTGTTTTTCTTGAGGTATTCCAAATAATTTAGTGTAACGGATTTTGGTTTTCTCTTTTTTACTTTTCTAAGCCGAAACATGTACCATATTGACCATAGCACCACTAGAAAAGAAGCGATTTTAGAAAGCATATGGGGCACCAAATAAATGTAAAATAAGAACACAGGAATTATTACAATAACCGCAATTTGTTCTGCCAAAACACCATATTTTACCAACCGATGAAAACGATCTAAACTAGATTGCATGTCTAGCATAAGTCGAGACCTTTCGAATTTTATTTGCTCCGCTTTAGGAGAGGACTGCCAAATTTTTATCAATTCATCCTCCATCATGATATTTGGTTTATACAGTTCAATAATTTCTTTTTGATGCGTTTTATTTTTACGGCGATATTATTTTCGGTCAAACCGGTAATATTTGAAATCTCTTTATAAGGCAGTTCTTCCAAATAAAGTGTGATGACCGCCTTATCGGCTTCGTTTAGTTTTCTGATGCATTTTCTTAGCTGTGCAAGTTGCTCGCGTTGTTCGTTTTGCCCATCATCCATAACTTCTGTTTTATAGATGTTTATGGCCCTACTATCCATGCGCAAGAGTTTCTTTTGCTTCTTGATTTCTTTGGTTTTCAACCGAAGACAAACATTCAGCGTAATCCTGTACATCCAAGTACCCATGTTTGAATTCCCATTGAAAGAAGGCATTGATTTCCATATGTTTACCAATACTTCTTGGAAAAGGTCTTTGGTGTCATTTTCATCCTTCGCATAAACCGAGCATATGCGTAACAGCTTATGATGATGCTCTTCCAAGGCATTTAAAAAAGTATTTTCAAGGTCTTTGCCCATAGTACTGGCCGGTCTCTATTAGTTTAGTTACACGCGTCTTAAAAATATGACAACTTTGGAGAAGTTTTTTTGAAGGGCTATGATTATTTTGTGGTAAGATGAGATAACTTTAACTAAATCATTTATGGGTTATTTCTTAGTAGTCTTGTTACTGATTTTGTCTAGTTT
>CAZRIE010000046.1:0-31273 GCA_964600075.1 uncultured Flavobacteriaceae bacterium | reverse complement strand
AATCAATTACGTTTATTTTGATACCTCGATGGCTCTGCCTCGGGGTAGTTCATTATTTTATGAAAACCAACCGTTTTTAAACTTTCCTCTAATACCTCCGATGCAGCGCATCAGAGAATTCTAATAATTAAAAGCAAAAATGAGCAGAAACATAAATCTAGTTAGCAGACAAACAGGTTCAACCACGTGATCGAAGTAAGTTTCATAACAAATCAAGTAGGCTTGAAATACAGCAGTACAAGAAACTAGGAGGCGGATGAAAACATTCCAAAATTGACGCTCAAAATCATAATTATCAGTGTGTTATGAAAGTTAAAATAGATGATAGTTTATGGCATATTTTTATCGCCACAAGCGTAACACTGAAACTAGTTCAGCAAAGTTCTCAGGCTAGCGGGAGGATTAATAGTAGTAGTATTCATCATAAGTACCACCAATAAAAAGTATCATTAGCAAAAAGCCCATAACAACTCCAAGGCCCAGTAAAAAATAGCCGGCCGTTCTATTTCCCGCTGTATTAAGCGCTAATATTCCTGCAATAATCCCAATAAGAGGTATGCAAAATGTTCCCAGGCCAAGTAAAATTACCAAACCTATATTCCATTGTTGTTGGGTGCCAACTTTTTTAACTTCCGTTCTTTCATGTGGGGGTTTATTATGGGTATTTGATGAATTGGATGATGTGTAATTTGAATTCGATTTTTTTGTTTCATCAGTTAATGAAGCTTCGGTTTTATGTTGGGTATCAGAAATAGTTCTTTGTAAAAGTTTGTCAATATCTTTTGCCGTTGTAAATAATAAATCATCGTGTTTCCGTAATCGCTGCAATAAGAGTTTAATATCTTCATGGTCTACCTGAGGGTCATCCAATTTAGTTTGAAGTGTTTTCACTAAACTAATCTGCTCATTTTTAGTAATTGTTGGTGCATCAACCTTCTCTTTGAGTGTGTCAAGATATGATATAGGTATTTTTGGGGGTTCTGGCAAGGGGTCTGGAAGTAATGTTGTTGGTGTAATGTGATTCAATGATTTAATTAAACCAATGATAGCCTTTTTTTGGTCAGATTTTGTGTAGTCGACGTATTGAACGTTAGCTATGTATCTTGGTGCTATCGCCAGCGATACATCATTCTTAATTAAAACGGGTAAAGGCGTTTTTCCTAGCGCTTCGGCATACTTTAATTCCCGCATACAAGCTGTTGAGTCAATAGCATCCTTAGCTATGGCAAATACGTAAATTTCGCAGTTTCTAATTTGATTTAGGATATTGTCCCACCAACTTTGCCCACCACTTATATCCTTATCGAACCAAACCTCATGACCTAGTTCTTCTAAATCTTTAACCAATGATGTAACTTCCCGTTGTGACAATCTATTATACGTAACAAATATTTTCATATCCTTCCAATAATACAATAATTTTTAGCATTCCGTTTTTTGAATATCCGTCCGTTTCGTAGTGTGCAATTTCTATAAAAATCAATAGTATGCCATATAAAAAAATTATGCTGATTTTGGTGTCAAATCTGCTTCTGCATTTTAACAGTTGGTATTTTAAGACCCATTTCTTTTTAAACAAATAAAACCGGATAATTAAAACTGGGGGAGCGCCTATAGTGTCGAATAAAAAAAAGGATGCTGCCCCTTAACACATAACACGATATCAAGTAAAGCTAAAACCTTCAAATAGCAAAATAAATTTTTTATCCAATACCGTTGTAAAAAATTCCCTATCTACCGCTACGCAATGATTTTTTGGCTGGGCCTTGGACAAAAGCCGCAATCACATTGCCTATCATTTCAGCTTCAATTGATACTAATATAAAAACCGATTTTCATTCTATTTAATCTAAATTAAGGAAAATAATTCGATGAACAGGCCTGAGTTGATTCTTGGAACCTACAACGAGGCCATTTTTCGGTGGTATGTCACCTATATTGAGCTTAGTCGAAGAAGGGCTTCGGAAGTTCAGCACATGTCTCATGCGACATGTGCTGAACTTGTGTCACAACCATACTTTTGCCCCAAAATAGTATAAAACGAAATGATTAAAAAACAAACAGAAGCAGAAAACACCTACCGGGTGGCAAGACGGGTTTAACATTGCGTTCAAGAGCAGTTTTGTTAACAAACTTACCCAATTGAAATATCGCTGCGCAAGGAATATCGCCGATAAAAATACAGCCTTTAAAATCGATGCAATTATTATTTTTGTTCATCATACACCTACTTACTCCAGTGGGAATTCGTTACAGAAGAGCACTAGAAATGGATCTTAAAAGTTCGTTTCGCTGCGGCAGTCAATACTCAAACAAAATAAAAAATGAGTAACTTTCAAGATACTGTTTTTCAGAGGATTATTTAAAATACTACTATGGAAGGATTGATGATGGATTACCCGCTTACGACAAATACCATTTTGGAATATGGCAACAGTGCTTTTAAAAACAAAAAAGTTATCAGCCATTTACCGGATGGTGCCAGGCACGAGTATAGCTTTGGCGATCTCTACAAGCGATGCAATATATTGGCAAATGCCCTTACCCTGAAGTTGGGGATTACCAAAGGCGATATGGTCGGTACATTTGCTTGGAACCATTATCAACATCTAGAATTGTACTATGGCATACCTGGTATCGGTGCCATTTGTCATACTATCAATATTCGATTATCTCCACAACAGACTGAGTTTATTATTAACCATTCAGAAGACAAGGTCATCTTTGTTGACGCCACTTTAGCACCATTATTAGAAAAAATAAAAGATAAGCTCGAAACCGTAGAGCACTTTATTATTATCAACGGCTCAAAAGGTTTTACTACGACCTTACCTAATACAATTCACTACGAAGATTTATTGGAGGGGGAGTTCGAAGAATTTGAGTGGCCTACCCTTGATGAAAATGAAGCGTGTGGCATTTGCTACACAAGTGGAACTACAGGAATGCCCAAAGGTGTTCTGTATTCACATCGGTCTACCTACCTGCATGCATTGACCATCATTTCGCCTAATGCCGCAAACTTGAACAATAGCGATATTGTCTTGTTAATAGTTCCACAATTTCATGTGATGGCTTGGGGCTTTCCATATTTGTGCCTTTTGTCAGGATCTGATATGGTTATGCCCTCTTCGCATTTACAGCCCGAGGCTATCATCAAAATACTAAAAGAAGAAAAAGTAACAAAGGCTAATGGCGTCCCTACGATTTGGATGGGTGTTTATGAGGCGATGAAGAAAAATCCACCGAAAGAAAAATTAGCGTTTGAGGAATACCTCGTGGGCGGTTCTGCCCTACCTGCAAGTCTTATTAAGGGTTTTGAGGAAGATTTCGGCATCAGGGGCGTTCAAGCTTGGGGTATGACCGAAACTTCACCTTTAGGCACAGTCAGTCGATTACAACCCAAACACGATACACTAAACGAAGATGAAAAAATTAAGGTACGTGCCAAGCAGGGTATCGAGTTTCCTGCGGTGCAGATGCGGGTTATCTGTGATGACGGGTCGGTAGCGCCGCGCGATGGTTATACTATGGGTGAACTACAGGTTAAAGGTGCCTGGGTCCTTAAATCGTACTTCAAAACCAACAACCGGGAAAATTTCACTGAAGATGGGTGGTTCAGAACTGGAGATGTAAGCACCATAGATGCTGATGGTTACATGGAAATCACGGATCGCACCAAAGATCTCATAAAAAGTGGTGGGGAATGGATATCTAGTGTGGCCTTGGAATCTGCTTTAATGTCACATCCGAAAATTAAGGAAGCTGCTGTAGTTGCCATACCCGACAAAAAATGGTCTGAACGGCCTCTGGCTACGATTGTTTTGGCAGACAAAACTGATATAATATCCGATGATGAACTTAAAGAATTCCTTTCCAGGGAATTTGTCAGCTATCAAATTCCGGATAGTTATGTATTTATAGAACAAGTGCCTAGAACAAGCGTAGGTAAATTCGATAAGAAGGAAATTAGGAAGCTTTACGCGAAAGGGGAATTGGCTTGAACGCTCTCCACAGAAGAACTCTTTTCAGGTCCTAATTTGTCGGCACCTTGATAATCATCAGATTATTTTAATATATGGGCGTCCGTATCATTATACGCCAACTATTACTACAAATAGTTTTTGGCTCCCCTCTCTAAAAAAGAGGAGAATCATTCAGCTTGCGGTGAAAGGGGAGTTTGAAAACTCGAACCATCGGTTATGGATTCAAACTCTACGTTAAAAGTTGATGGCTTGGACTTTCAAACCCTCCGTCTTGAGTAAAGGAAATCCACTTCCCTCCTTCTAAGGAAAATGCTTCTAACTCCAATAGCGAGCACATAACATATTCTTACAGTAACTTTTTACCCAGTGTACTTTGATTATTTACTTAGGTACATCTTCCTTCGCCCGTACAAATCATAAAATTGATCATCTTTCAGACTATCAATAAACAAGATGCTCTCACCTGTGCTTTTCATTTCCGGCCCCAAGTTCTTATTCACATTTGGGAATTTATTGAAAGAGAATACCGGTTGTTTTATGGCAAAACCTTCGAGTTGCGGGTTGAAATCAAAGTCTTTCACTTTTTTCTCGCCCAACATCACTTTGGTAGCATAGTTTACATAGGGTTCTTTATAGGCCTTGGCAATGAAGGGCACCGTTCGTGATGCCCGAGGATTGGCCTCAATGATATAGACCATGTCGTCTTTAATCGCAAATTGAATGTTGATAAGCCCAACTGTATTTAGTGCCAATGCAATCTTTTTAGTGTGATCTTTTATCTGCTGCATAACAAATTCCCCCAGATTGAAAGGTGGCAATGTCGCGTTAGAGTCCCCTGAGTGAATTCCACAGGGTTCGATATGCTCCATGATACCAAGAATATAGACATCCTTACCATCGCAAATAGCATCGGCCTCGGCTTCGATAGCTCCATCAAGATAGTGGTCTAAAAGCAGTTTGTTATTCGGAATCTTTCGTAACAAGTCAACAACATGTTGCTCTAGTTCTTCTTTGTTGATCACGATTTTCATTCCCTGTCCGCCTAACACGTAAGAAGGTCGTACCAATAACGGAAAGTTGAGTTTATCGGCTAACTGTAATGCCTCATCAGCGGTTTCCGCCACACCAAACTCTGGAAAAGGAATATCATTTTTCTGCAACAATTCTGAAAAACTTCCTCGATCCTCAGCTAAATCGAGTGATTCAAAACTGGTGCCGATAATCTTGATTCCGTATTTTGATAATTTTTCGGCCAACTTCAAAGCGGTTTGCCCGCCTAGCTGTACAATAACGCCTTCCGGATTTTCATGTCGGATAATGTCATAGATGTGTTCCCAGAAAACGGGTTCAAAATAGAGCTTATCCGCTGTATCAAAGTCCGTAGAAACTGTTTCGGGGTTACAATTAATCATAATTGTCTCATAGCCGCATTCCGCTGCAGCAAGTACCCCATGTACGCAACAATAATCGAATTCGATACCCTGACCTATTCGGTTCGGGCCCGAACCTAGAACCACAACTTTTTTCTTATCGGTAACGATACTGTCATTTTCGACATATCTAGTGCCATCAGGTTTTTCGATTTCTGCTTCAAAAGTCGAATAGTAATAGGGCGTCATTGCCTTAAACTCGGCCGCGCAGGTATCTACCAATTTGTAGACCCTGTTGATGTTCATTTCTTCCGTACGCTTTTTGTGTACATCGCTCTCATAACAATCTAACATATGTGCAATCTGACGATCGGCGAAACCTTTTTGCTTGGCTTCCAACATCAGATCATTAGAGATATTTGCAATCGTGTACTTTGAAATTTCTTTTTCAAGTTGAAAAAGTTCTTCATATTGTTTCAAGAACCACATATCGATTTTAGTGATATCGTATATTCTGCTCAAAGGAATACCCATTTGTATCGCATCATAGATGACGAAAACTCGATCCCAACTAGGTATGGTCAACTTACTAATGATCTGATCGTAATTTTTATATCCTTTTCCGTCGGCACCCAACCCGTTTCTTTTGATCTCTAAAGACTGTGTGGCCTTGTGCAAAGCCTCCTGAAATGAGCGGCCAATTCCCATAACTTCACCTACAGATTTCATTTGCAAGCCTAAAGTACGGTCCGAACCTTCGAATTTATCGAAATTCCACCGTGGTATTTTCACGATAACATAGTCTAAGGTAGGCTCGAAAAGTGCGGAGGTCGATTTGGTGATTTGGTTGTCCAATTCGTCAAGGGAATATCCGATGGCTAATTTTGTTGCCACTTTTGCAATGGGATAACCTGTTGCTTTCGAAGCCAGAGCCGATGATCTCGATACCCTTGGGTTAATCTCGATGGCGATAATGTCTTCTTTCTCATCAGGGCTAACGGCAAACTGCACATTACATCCTCCCTCGAAATCACCAATGCTGCGCATCATATGTATCGCCATATCGCGCATACGCTGGTAGGTTTTATCCGATAAGGTCATTGCCGGCGCAACCGTAATGGAATCCCCTGTATGGATGCCCATGGGGTCCATATTCTCGATAGCACAAATGATAACTACATTGTCATTTTTATCGCGGAGTAGCTCTAGCTCGTATTCCTTCCAACCCATTAGAGCCTTATCGATCATTACTTCGTGGATCGGTGAAATTTCCAACCCTCTACTCAACAATTCGTCAAAATCTTCTGGTTTGTAAACTATTGACGCTCCAGCACCACCTAGCGTGTAAGATGCACGGATAACTAGTGGGAAGCCGAATTCTTGTGCAATTTCCTTTCCTTTCAAAAATGAGGTAGCCGTTGCCTGTGGGGCCATGCCTATTCCTATCTTCAACATCAGTTCACGAAACTTTTCGCGATCTTCGGTAACGTTGATAGCAGCAATATCGACACCTATCATAGCTACATTAAAATCCTTCCAAATGCCTTTTTCATCCGCTTCGATACAGAGATTCAACGCAGTTTGCCCACCCATTGTAGGCAAAACTGCATCGATCTGGGGATGCTCTTTTAATATCTCGACAATCGATTTAGTGGTCAACGGCTTCAAATAGATGTGGTCTGCCATTGAGGGGTCGGTCATTATGGTCGCGGGGTTACTATTGATCAAAATAGTTTCGATACCGTCTTCCCTCAAAGATCGTAACGATTGTGAACCTGCATAATCAAACTCACAGGCCTGACCAATAATTATAGGTCCTGAACCAATTATCAATATCGAATTTAAATCTTTTCTTTTAGGCATAGTCTCTAGCGTCTTTTCGTAATTATTGGGCAAAAAAAAGGTGCTACTTTAAAAAAAGTAACACCCAATTATTTTAAAATATAGAATCATTATTTTTTGTGTCTCGGCTCAGAGGATACAGATAGTTTTTTTCTTCCTTTCGCTCTTCTTCGAGCTAATACTTTTCTACCGTTTACAGAGGCCATACGCTCCATAAAACCGTGTTTGTTCCTTCTCTTACGTTTTGAAGGCTGATATGTTCTTTTCTGTCCGGGCATTATATTATCCTTTACGTTGATTTAGAAATCTGCGAAACAGCTCGCAAAATCTGGGCGCAAATATACGAAGAGTTTTTGCTTTGCCAAATACATTCGAAAAAATATTTTTAGCGATTGCCTTCGTGACAGCGATTCGTTTTTATTACTTTTGCCAAAATCGGATTGCAGTAACAATAGCGATATATGAGATACATTTTGGGTGTGATTTTTCTTGTTCTTTCAGGTACCCTTTCTATGGCGCAGACCACCTTGGAATATAAACTTGAAAAAAATGCGACTTTTACCATAAAACAAGATGCACAGCAAGTAATCACCCAAGAACTTGATGGAGCGACACACGAACTTAATAATAATATCAACGGCATTCTTGAATTCAAGGTACTGGCAGAAAGTGATAGTGTCTACGACATCGAATTGACCTTTAAAGATCTTAATCTTTTAATGATATCCAGTATTCAAGGCGAGCTAATGAACATAAAGGCGAAGGAAGTCAATGAAAGTGATATGCAATCACAGGTATTCAATAGTCTGTTAAATAGGCCCGTAAAAATAGTGCTGACCAAAACTGGGGATATTCTTGAGGTAAACGGCGGAGATAGCCTTGTCGCCAAAATGGCCGAAGCTTCTGGCCTAGAAGATGAGTTTTCATTGAATATGATGAAAAAATCGTTGGAAAAAGAATTTGGTTCCGAAGCCCTTTCGAACAGTTATAAACAGATGACCTTTATTTACCCCTTAGAGAAGGTAAGTATTGGTGATAGTTGGGAAAATGAATATTCAGGTAAACTAAATACCCATAATATTTGGACTTTGGTCGCACTTTCTAAGGATAACGCGAATATTAGTGGAACTGCAGACGTGACAACGGACGTGACCGAGCTTGCCGCCACTATGAAATTGAGCGGAACACAAAACACACAAATCACTACCAATCTTGCATCGGGTTTTATCAAAAAAATGACAGTGAAAGGCTTTTCAAAGGGTACTTCGACCCTAGCCCAAATAGGTAATCAAGAGATACCGACCACCACACAATCGACCACCACTTACGAATTAGTAAACGAATTAAACAAACCCATCAACAACTAAAAAATGTTCCATAAAAATATCAAACTTGTTATCACCGGACTGATTATCGCCTTTGCTGTTTACCAATTTGTCGAAGGAAACATCGGAAACGGAATCGCCCTAATTTTATTTTCACTCATTTTTATTTTCCTGTACTTCAGAAACGAAATGATACTGCTAGCCTTTCTTCGCATGCGTAAACAAGATCTGGAAGGCACCCAAAAATGGTTGGACAAGATCAAGAACCCCGAAGCGGCATTGATTACCAAACAACAAGGCTATTACAACTACATGCACGGTATTATCCATTCACAAAAGAACTTGACCCAAGCGGAAAAATACTTCCGTAGAGCCTTGAAATTAGGACTTACAATGGATTATGATATTGCTATGGCTAAACTCAGCCTTGCTGGAATTTCTATGCAGAAACGGCGCAAGCGAGAAGCTACTACCTTGTTGAACGAAGCCAAAAAACTGGACAAGAACAATATGCTGACCGAGCAAATCAAGATGATGCAGAAACAGATGAAAAAGATTTAGTGAGTAGTAATCAGTAATAAAAAAATACCTTTTTGCATTTGAATTTCATATTTGTGTTTGAATTTGTTCAATAAAATCCTAAACATTAAAACTTACTAACTTCTTTTGAGATTACCCTTGAACTTATAGCAAAGAGCTCAAAGCCGACTAAAAGACTATTTAAGCTTTCGCTGAACTCCAGGTTTTAATCTATTCGCATATGGTGAAGATAGGTATAACTATTTGGCCACTTTGTAATAGCCCTTATTGGGTATTTCAACGGTGTACGTCTTGCGCGAACTGTTGTTCAAATGTGGTTCGCGTAACCACGGATTGTGACGTTTCAATATTTTGTAGTTGATTTCATATCGCTGTGCAAAATCCGCAAAACTCAATACTGACTCGTTCAACTCAACTTTGAACGTAGGTACAGCGTTATAAAGGTCTTCTTCTTCGATATCGAAACCATATTTTTCGGGATGGCTCAATATCTCTTTGATAGCCATTATACGGAAAACGTATCTGCCCGTTTCTTGACCGAGCAGTAAATCGTAGTAGTCATCTACTTGCTGAATACCCAAGTATTTACTGATTGCACCGGCACCGGCATTATATGAGGCTGCCGTTAAGGTCCAATTGCCATACTTTTTTTTATATTTATTCAAATAGGCACAAGCCACTTCGGTTGATTTTTCTAAATGATAGCGCTCGTCTACATTACTATTAATTTCAAGACCATACTCTTTGCCAGTTGCTTTCATAATCTGCCAAAAACCTGATGCACCAGCATGTGACCTTACGTTTTGAAGACCACTTTCGGCAACCGCCAAATATTTAAAATCATCAGGAATACCGTTTTTCGCTAAAATCGGCTCGATAACCGGAAAAAACATATTCGCTCGCTTTATCAAAAGAACGGCGTTCGATTGCCAGTAGGTGTTTACTAAAAACTCCCTGTCGATACGTTCCATAATCTCAGGATCGTCCTGCGGTACAACCTCTCCTGCGAAATTAAGATTTTCAGGAATATCAATTGCAGAGATACGATAACCCGCAGCAACATTTTTCTCAACATCGTTTTCGGCAACGTCTTGATCATCGTCGATTTGTTCCGTATTGTTCTGTACAGCAAAAATCAAGGTGCTGATGACAAAAAAAACACCCAAAAGCATTAAAACATTCTTTATAATCTTCATTGTTTTTTATTGATGGTTACTCAAAGTTAATACTACAACTCGCTTATTGCAAAATAATTGTGGGTAAGTTCTCATTAAACCACTTTGCCCTATGTATAATCATGGTGTGTGTTCCATTTTTTACGGGGATGCACTCCTTAATGTTTCCGATAGGAAAAACGGCATCTTTTTCCCCATGAATATGCACCAAACAATCAGAGAAATCGGGCTGTTTCCAACTTACGATTTGATCTATTGACCAGTCTATATAATCCTTATCTCTCAAGGACAAGTATTCCTCATATAGTGCAAGTCTTTTGGTAACGGTCTCTCCAAACGCATATTTGGCCAAAAGTTCCACATTGTTCACTAACCCAGTAGGCAGCAGCTTATGTATTTTGGTATATTTTGCAAAGATCATCCGTTTGGGCAATTCAGAAGCATCTTTGACGCTCGAAATTATAATGACCTTTCTAACCGCCTTTAAACTTGCCATCTGCTGTACTAACATACCACCAAAAGAAACACCCACCAAAACCGGGTCGTTATGCGGAATTTGCGTATTCATCTTTTGGGCATATTCTGCTAAACTCATGTTCTTATCCGGAACGAACCATTCTAATAAATGTATTTCGAAAGTATCTGAAGGCAGTACAATATTTTTAAAGATGGATGGATTTGCAGCCATACCCGGCATAAAATAGACATGAATCTTAGTGTCTGACATACTGAAAAGCGGAGGTTTTATTAGGGAATTAACATTTTTTTCACTACTTTTGTTGCTGACTTTGGGGTAATTCCATTGTTTACACAACTTGAGCAAAAGTAACAAAATTACGATCTGACAACGTCGTGATTTTTTTGTCTTACGCCGATAAAACACTAAACTACATGAATGAAGTAGAAATTAAGGACAACAGTTTCTTACGTCAATTTGAAACAAAGGTCGACGGGCACTTGGCTAAAATTGAATACTCTTCGCAAGAACGCAAAGTATTTCTGACGAAATTGGTTGTACCCGAAGAGATTACCGACGAGGGTTTTAAAGAAAATTTCATTAAAGCGGTGCTTCATCTCATTCAGGAACAAAATCAAAGGGTAGTTCCTACAAGTCCACAAATTGCAGGATTTCTACGTAAAAACAGACAATATAAAGAGATGTTGCCTGTAGGTATCCGAATCTAAAAATTTGGATTCAAAAAATAAAAAATCCCGCCAAATAGCGGGATTTTTTATGCTTTTTCATTACGCGTTTTTGTTTCCGTTGGATGCTGAAAGTGCTGTAATCTTTTTTAATATTTTTATAGGTTCAAATAGATTTCCATCCTTTGGCTATCTCACTATCTCGGAATCCATCAATAAGGTCTCCATTTATACGTCTACTACACTATTCACAAACTCACAACGAACAAGGCCGTCTTGATCAATTTCGGTAAGACCTATCTTACGTAAGGTATTTATTAAAGCTGGATCCCAAGGTTCTTTTACTTTTACGTAGTTTTCGGTAAAGCCGTGAATATAACCTTCTTTGTTTTCGCCTTCGAAGAGCACGGTTCGCGTACTGCCCAATTGACTTTCATAAAAGGCCCTTCGTTTCTTTACTGAAAGTGTGCGTAGCATTTTACTTCTTTTACTTCGTACATTCTTAGGTACAGTCCCGCCCATTTCGGCAGCTGGGGTATTATCCCTCTCCGAGTAGGTAAACACATGTAGGTAAGAAATATCAAGCTCGTTCAAAAAATGATAACTATCTAGAAAATTGGCATCTGTTTCACCTGGAAAACCTACAATTACGTCTACCCCGATACAGGCATGGGGCATGGTCTCTTTTATTCTCCTAACCCTATCGACATATAAATCGCTCATATATCTGCGACGCATCGATTTCAGTATTTCATCGCTACCACTTTGTAAAGGAATGTGAAAATGGGGTACAAAAGCGTTGCTATTGGCTACAAAATCAATTGTTTCGTTCTTTAAAAGATTGGGTTCGATAGATGATATCCGTAAACGATGAATACCTTTTACCTCATCCAAAGCTTTCACTAAATCCAAAAACGTATGTTCGTGTTTTTTGTTTCCGAATTCGCCTTTTCCGTAGTCGCCGATATTGACTCCTGTTAAAACGATTTCCTTAATACCTTGAGCTGAAATTTCAGTAGCATTTTTAAGCACGTTCGGTAATGTATCACTACGTGAAATACCCCGTGCCAAAGGAATTGTACAATAGGTACATTTATAATCACAACCGTCTTGCACTTTTAGAAATGCCCTTGTGCGGTCACCAATAGCATAACTGCCTACGTAAAAATCGGCATCTTCGATTTCGCATGAATGCACTTCACCATGTTCATGCTTGGTAAGGTCGTTAACATAATCTGTTATCTTGAATTTTTCGGTAGCCCCAAGCACCAAGTCTACACCATCAACATCTGCCAGTTCTTCGGGTTTCAATTGGGCATAACAGCCAATCGCGGCCACAAATGCATCAGGATTTACTTTCTGAGCCTGCTTTACAATAGTTTTAAAGCGTTTATCCGCATTTTCGGTCACGGAACACGTATTTATAACATACATATCGGCTTTTTCCGAAAAATCGACACGTTCAAAACCTTCCTCTTGAAAACCTCTGGCAATGGTAGAGGTTTCTGAGAAATTAAGTTTGCAGCCCAACGTATAAAATGCGACTTTCTTTTTCATTGAAAGGGATGCTTTTTTTGGAATGCAAATATAAGTACAAATTACCGATTGCAGGTTATGGACGATTTTAGCAGAATGCCTAATTGAGATTTTTTCGGATTAAAAAATCTCATTACCAATTCAATAAATTATAAAGATTATTACCCGTCACTAGCTAAAAAAATTAATAATTACGCCACTTCTTGGTCAATTCAAAAACATGTTCCAAGATACGTGCCTCTTTATCATCAAACTCAACATGCCTTCGAGCCATCATAACCTTAGCCGCTTCAAAAGCTTTGGAAGTACTATAGGTTGTAAAGCCTGAAGCCCCGCCCCAACTAAAACTAGGCACAAAATTCCGTGGAAATCCCGGAACATAAATGTTACAATTTACGCCGATTACCGTGCCCGTATTGAACATTGTATTTATGGCCGTCTTGCTATGATCTCCCATCATTAAACCACAGAACTGAAGTCCGGTTTGTTCGAATTTTTCAGTAGCATAGTTCCACAGACGTACTTTAGCATAATTGTTCTTGAGGTTTGAATTATTACTATCAGCCCCAATATTGCACCATTCGCCCAATACGGCATTGCCCAAATACCCTTCGTGACCTTTGCTCGAATATCCGAAAATAACAGAATTGCTAATTTCTCCACAAACCTTACCATGCGGACCTATTGTTGTCGGCCCATAAATTTTCGCACCCATTTTAACAACGGCATTGTTGCAAAGGGCAAAAGCCCCACGAATCAAATTCCCTTCCCAAACCTCAGAATCTTTTCCCAAATAAATAGGGCCTTCAGTGGCGTTCAGAATACTATGTTCGACCGTTGCGCCTTCCTCCAAAAATATACGTTCTGGGTGTATTAAGGTATTGCTTTCTGGTATTGGAGCACTTTCTCTTCCGGATGTAATGAGGTCGAAATCAGCTTGAAGGGCTTCCCCATTTTTTGAGAAAATATCCCAGGTATTCACCACCTGAAGTACTTCATCCTCAAAATCAATATGTAGATAGGATGAAAAATTCACTTCTTCCTGAGTATCCTTAGTAAAAAAAGCAACGACATCTTCCCCTTGAAAAATAGCTTCGTTTTCACTTAGGTTTTTGACGAGTTCAACAAGTTTTTGGGTGGGAAGAAAAGAAGCATTGATCAATACATTCTCTTCTAACTCGACCATAGGATACTTCTCCGAAAGATAATCTTCAGTAATCGTGGTCGTAGTATTGCTCAAATATTTTTCCCACTTTTCACGAATAGTTAAAATTCCGATACGAATATCGGCAACGGGTCTTGTGAACGTAAACGGAAGTAGGTTGTTTCTGACCGTACCATCAAAAAGAATGTAATTCATAAATGGTTAGTTTTTCGCAAAAATAAAGAAACTTTCAGCAAAACATCTTTGTTAGTTCTAACGCAGAGCTAAGTCTAAGGGAGCACCTCGTAGAAATTAGATGCTTATTTTCAAATATGGCTATACTTCACTCGCCTCCTTCGGCATGTAAGCTCGCAATAACCAATAAAAAAGCCCTCGATACTATCGAAGGCCTTATCATAATATTGTAAATAATGCTATTTCTCTTCTTTATTGGCTTTGGCCTCTGCTTTCGGAGCTTCTTCCTGTTCAGCAGGTTTTTCAACCACGACAGGTTTTTTCTTGAACTTGTCGTACTTGCTCTTGAACTTATCAATACGACCAGCAGTATCCAAAAATTTAGCTTTACCGGTATAGAAGGGATGTGACGTTCTAGAAATTTCCAATTTTACCAAAGGGTACTCTACGCCTTCAACCTCTAAGGTCTCTTTTGTATTGGCAGTAGACTTGGTCAAAAACACTTCGTCATTCGACATATCTTTGAACGCTACCAATCTATAATTTTCAGGATGTATATCTTTTTTCATTAAGCTAAAATTTAACGCACCCATTCCGACAGGCACTCATTTTAAGGCTGCAAATTTAAGTATTTTTCCGTAACCTACAATGTATATACCAAAAAAGAGACCGAAAAAAATTGTATTTTTAAACGTAACAAAGTTGGGTAAAACACAACTAACCTTAATTAAGAATCTAAATTTATTTATCAGATGGAAGAAAATGAGCCAAAAACTGGGAAGTTTGCGTTGAATTACGGTCTGCTTGTTGGTGGTGTGGGCATCGTATTTGGCATTATGCTATTTACATTAGACATGCAATATGAGCGAGGTGTGTTTGTACAGGGCACTCAAATTGCGATACTCGCTGCGGGTATTGTATTAGGTATTATTCAATTCAGAAAAGCAAATCTTGGCTTTCTGAATATTTCTCAGGCACTAAAGGTCGGTGCTGGAATTGCCCTTATAGCAGGAATACTCGGACTCATCTATTTTTTCGTTTTCTCCAATTTGGTAGAGCCCGATTTTATGGCCAATACGTACGAGATTGCAAAACAACAGGCGTTAGAAGATAATCCGAAACTAACGGAAGAACAGATTGACCAAGGTATTGAAATGCAAAAAAATTTCGCGTGGGTAACGTATCCTATAATCTTAATAATGAATATTATTATCGGCCTGATTGTAGGTCTTATTACTGGCTTAATCTTAAAAAAACAAAAACCGGCGTATTGATTCCAAAATCGTATTTTTGGCTCAGATTTATAGAAAGACTGCATGGATCTGTCCATAATAATACCCCTTCTCAATGAGGAGGAATCTCTAAAAGAACTATATGATTGGATAGTAGACGTAATGCTATCCAATCAATTCTCTTACGAAATTCTTTTTATCGATGACGGCAGCACCGATGCTTCTTGGCAATTGATTACTCACCTTTCTGAAGAAAACCAAAATGTAAAAGGTATCCGATTTCCCAAAAACTTTGGAAAATCGCAAGCCCTTCATGCTGGCTTTAAAGCCGCCAAAGGAGAAGTAGCGATTACCATGGATGCCGATTTGCAAGATAATCCCGAAGAAATACCTGAATTATACCGATTGATTAAAGAAGATAAATTCGACCTCGTATCGGGCTGGAAGAAAAAAAGGTACGATTCGGTGCTTTCTAAAAATATGCCTTCGAAGCTATTCAACTGGGCAGCAAGAAAAACATCGGGAGTAAAATTGCACGACTTCAATTGCGGCTTAAAAGCTTTTGACCGACAAGTGATTAAAAACATCGAAGTCTCGGGCGAAATGCATCGGTATATTCCCGTTTTGGCTAAAAATGCTGGCTTTGCCAATATTGGTGAGAAAATAGTGCAGCATCAGGCCCGTAAATATGGAAAAACAAAATTCGGCATGGAACGTTTTATCAATGGGTTTCTAGATTTACTTACCATTTGGTTTGTATCCAAATTTGGGCGACAGCCCATGCATCTTTTCGGTGCCCTAGGTGTGCTCATGTTTATTATCGGTTTTGGTTTTGCCATCTATTTGGGTATTGATAAATTATTCATCAATACCTCTGGGCGTTTGATTACCGATAGACCCCAGTTTTTCATCGCCCTCACCGCTATGGTAATCGGAACCCAATTATTTTTAGCAGGGTTTTTAGGGGAAATCTTAATCCGCTCTCGAAAAAATGAAGCTCGTTATACCGTTTCCGAAGAAATCAATCTAGAGTCTAAGTAAAACCAATATTCTTCGTAAATTGACTTTCTAATCTAATTTTAACTTACACACTATTTAATTCACACCATATGGATGCCATTTTAAATACCGCTAAAAGCTGGTTGACCGACTTTTTTGATCCAGAAGTAAAGAATGAGGTACAGCGACTAATGGAAAATGATATCGACGAACTCAAAGACAGGTTCTATAAGAACATGGAGTTCGGAACAGGTGGCATGCGCGGTGTTATGGGCGTTGGAACAAATCGTATCAACAAATATACATTGGGCAAAAGTACCCAAGGGCTAAGCAATTATCTGATAAAGGCGTACGGCAATAAGGATGTCAAGGTTGTTATAGCATTCGACTGTCGACACAATAGCGATACCCTGGCCAAAACTGTAGCCGAAGTATTTTCCGCAAATGGTATTAAAGTATACCTATTTTCTAGCTTACGCACTACCCCTGAGCTTTCTTTTGCCGTAAGACATTTAAAATGTCATGCAGGAATCGTTTTGACAGCATCTCATAACCCTCCAGAATATAATGGTTATAAGGTGTATTGGACAGACGGCGGACAGATTGTGCCACCACAGGATGGTGAGATTATATCGGAAATTAACTCACTTTCTTTCGAGGATATCAATTTTAAAGCGGATGAAAGTCTGATTCATTCCATTGATACCGAAGTCGACGAAGCTTTTTTCGAAGCATCTGTGTCGAACGGAAATTTTAATGCGGAAGGAAAAGATGATTTCGAGATCGTTTTTACATCGCTTCATGGTACATCGATAACTGCTATACCCGAAGTTTTGAAACGGGCCGGATATAAAAATGTCACTATCATTGAAGAACAGGCAGTACCGGACGGAAACTTTCCTACGGTAAAATCGCCTAACCCGGAAGAACCGGAAGCCTTATCAATGGCCGTGAAAAAAGCAGAGGAAATTGGGGCCGATATGGTTGTAGGCACCGACCCTGATAGCGACCGATTGGGTATCGCCGTTCGTAATCTCGATGGAGAAATGGAAATCGTAAATGGCAACCAAGCCATGATTTTGATGACCAAATTTCTCTTGGAAAAACAAAAACAAAAAGGATTTCAAGGCAATGAATTTGTTGCGACCACTATCGTTTCGACTCCTATGATGGAAGCTATGGCGAAAGCATACGGAGTTGAATTCAAGACTGCCTTGACCGGCTTCAAATGGATCGGTAAGATGATTAAAGATTTTCCTGATTCGAAATTTCTCGGTGGTGGTGAGGAAAGTTTCGGCTATATGGTCGGTGACTTCGTTCGCGATAAAGATGCGGTGACCTCTACCCTACTTGCTTGCGAAATTGCTGCTCAAGCCAAAGCGAACGGAAGCTCATTTTACAAAGACCTTATCGATTGCTATGTCGATTACGGTTTCTACAAGGAGTATTTGGTATCAATTACCAAAAAAGGAATGTCCGGTGCAGAAGAAATCAAACTAATGCTAAAAGATTTTAAGGAAAATCCTGTTTCCTCAGTAGCAGGCTCCAAGGTTAAATGGATAGAAGATTATAATACAGCTATCGCCAAAAATGTTTTGACCGGTGAAGAAAAGGCCATCGATATTCCTAAGTCGAACGTTTTAATATATGAAACCGAAGATGGCACGCGCATCGCAGCACGCCCAAGTGGTACCGAGCCTAAAGTAAAGTTCTACATCAGTACGAACGCTAAGCTCGATAAAGCCGAAAACTTTAAAAAAGTAGCTGCAGAACTCGATGCTAAAATCCAAAAGATTTTGGGAGAACTCAATGTGGGTTAATGGAGTATTTTAAGAAAATCCTCCAATTTGCTAGACCGTACAGCAAATACGGATACCTGAACATTTTCTTCAATATACTTTACGCATTGTTCAGCGCACTCTCTTTTGCCGCCCTGATTCCGATGCTCGATGTGCTTTTTAAGCCTGAAAACAGGGTTATAACTGCTCCTGTATATGCCGGTTTTGGTGAATTAAAGGATTATCTTCAGGCATATATAAATTTCAGAATCACCGTATATTCTGGAGACGATGAAATGAAGGGGCTTGTTTTGGTCATAAGCCTAGTTTTGATTCTCTTTCTGTTGAAAAACTTTTTCAACTACCTAGCCATGTATTTTATTACCTTTTTAAGAAATGGGGTTTTAAAAGACATTCGCAACAAATTATATCAAAAGATAGTTGATCTTCCTATATCGTACTATTCCGAAAAAAGAAAAGGCGACGTTATTGCGCGTATCACTTCAGATGTGCTAGAAATTCAGCATTCCTTTCTCTCTGTTCTTGAGCTTATCGTACGTGAACCATTGACCATTTTGTTTACGATAATCATAATGTTCGGTATCAGTACCAAACTTACCTTGTTCGTGTTTATTTTCATTCCGATTGCTGGTGCTATTATTTCTCGAATCGGAAAATCATTAAAGAAAAAATCTGACAGGGTTCAAAAAGAGCAGGGAGAATTTTTATCGATTGTTGAAGAGACGTTGGGTGGTTTACGTGTAATCAAGGCCTTCAATTCAGAATCGAGGTTCTATCGTTTGTTTTCCAATTCTACCAAACGATTTTTCCATTTCTCGAACTCCCTCTTGAATAGACAAAACCTAGCATCCCCTACGGGTGAATTTTTAGGTATTTTGGTCATAGGCGTTTTATTATGGTTCGGAGGAAAGATGGTGTTAGTTGACAAAACCCTAGACGCATCTTCGTTCATCGCTTATATGGGGCTTGCCTATAATATCTTGACACCTGCCAAAGCAATAAGTAAAGCATCTTACGGGGTCAAAAAAGGAAATGCCGCCGCTGAACGAGTATTGGAAGTTCTCGAGACCGAAAACCCGATTTATGATAAAGAGAATGCTCTGGAAAAAATGACTTTTGACCAAGAAATCGCAATCCAAAATATCTCTTTTAAATATGAAGATGATTTCGTACTAAAAAAATTCGATTTGACCGTTCCAAAAGGTGAGACTGTCGCTTTAGTAGGTCAATCCGGAAGCGGAAAAAGTACCATCGCCAATCTTGTAACACGCTTCTACGATGTAAACGAAGGTGAGATTAAAATAGATGGTATCGATATCAAGGACATTACCAAAAAATCACTGCGCAATCTCATAGGGCTCGTAACTCAAGATTCTATTTTATTCAACGATTCCGTTGCCAAGAATATTTCTCTTGGCAAAGAAAATGCGACCGAAGAAGAAATTATCGCAGCGGCCAAGATCGCTAATGCCCATGAATTTATCGTCGGGCTTCCCGAAGGCTACCATACCAATATCGGTGATAGTGGCAATAAATTAAGTGGGGGACAAAAACAACGTTTATCGATTGCCAGAGCAGTTTTGAAGAATCCCCCAATTATGATACTTGACGAGGCCACTTCTGCCCTTGATTCCGAAAGTGAGCGTTTGGTTCAAGATGCCCTTGAAAAAATGATGCGTAATCGCACTTCTATCGTTATTGCGCATCGGCTTTCTACTATTCAAAATGCAAACACGATTGTCGTACTTCAAAAAGGGGAAATCACAGAACAAGGTTCTCATGCAGAATTGCTGGCCAAAAATGGGGTTTACAAAAAGTTAGTGGAGATGCAGACGCTCTAAGCGCAATTGCTCATATTTCAAATAAAATATTACTCAGCATAGTCGGGCGGTCGCCTAGACCGTATTTTTACCGCACATTAAACCTTTTATTAACTTTAGAGTCCAACTAGCGAACTTAAGTCCGAATATATTGATTGCAGAGGCAACCTTAGTAGATCAATTGAAACAACCCGACAGCCAGGCAAGCGCATTCGAGGTATTGGTAGACACCCATAAAGAGCGCCTATATTGGCATATCCGTAGAATTGTGTTGAACCATGATGATACCGATGATGTACTTCAGAACACCTTTATTAAGGTTTATAAAAATATCGAGGGGTTCAAAGGCGATAGCAAATTGTATTCGTGGATGTACCGCATCGCTACCAATGAAGCCCTTACTTTTTTAAAAGGCAAATCGAAACGGTTGGGTATCAGCGACAAGGAATTGCAAGATAGAGTTCTCGACAATTTACAAGCGGACGTATATTTTGAAGGAGATAAAATACAGTTGAAATTGCAAAAGGCTATTGCTACCCTTCCGAAAAAACAGAAGCTGGTCTTCAATATGAAGTATTTTGAAGAGTTGAAGTATGAAGAAATCTCCGAAATTCTGGAAACCTCGGTCGGTGGCCTAAAAGCATCGTACCATTTGGCCGTAAAAAAAATAGAAGCTTTTTTAAAGGAGGATTAAACCTTTTAACCGTTTGAAAGTCAAAGTAAAGAGATGAAAAAAATCAATAAGAATAATCCGTTTAAGACACCCGAGGGCTACTTCGAGAAGTTCGATGGAAAATTATTGGATAAGCTATCCCATAAAGAATCTACCATACCTGAGAACGATGGCTTTGGTATTCCTGAAGGGTATTTGGATAATTTGAACAAGAATATCCGGCAAAAATTAGAGGCATCTGAGATCAAGGTCATTTCTATTTCATCCTATAAAAAATATTATTATGCAACAGCTTCGATTGCGGCAATAACTTTAGTGGTATTATGGTTAAACTTTATGTCATCGGAAGAAATTGGCTTTGAAGATCTTGCCCATACTGAAATCGAAACCTATTTTGAAGACATTGAATTGGGGTTGAGCACATATGAAATTGCCGAAATGCTACCTGTTGACGAGCTGGAAATTAGCGACATTTTAAAAACCCAGTTTAATGAAGAAGACATGCTTGATTATCTAAACAACAATCTAGACGATTTTGAAGAACTAAATCTTGAAGGCAATGAATAACCTAAAGAAAATTGTGCTGAGCATGTTACTCTTGGTATCGACTCAGTTTTATGCACAGAAAAGGTATGACAATGATAGAATCAAGTCGCTTAAAATCGCGTTTATAACGGAGCGATTAGACCTTAGCAGTAAAGAAGCACAAGTGTTTTGGCCCATATATAATGAATATGAGGAAAATCGAGAGGCGCTACGCAAAAGAGAAAGGAGCCAAATCCGCAGTAAAATAAGGGATTCCGAAAGTCTAACCGAAAAAGAAGCGAACGACCTCCTAAGACAATATCTTAGTTTCGAAGAAGAGGAAGAAGAACTCGATAAAAACTTTATACAAAAAATAACCAAAGTTATTTCCGCAAAAAAAACCTTACTGCTGTTGCGTTCCGAAGAAGAATTCAAACGTCAGCTTATAAAACAATATCGTAATAAAAACGGTGGAGGGCGCAGATAATAGTTATTCGACAAAATACTTAAGAAGGGGCCTTTAAGCCTCTTTTTTCAATAAACCCTCCATGAGATTTATAGTCAAAGAGGTCTGCTCCCTAAATAATAAAAAGATGGGAAATTTAAAAATTGTTTTGGCCTTATTCATGATTTTTGGAAGCTTGAATTTTGCCACTGCGCAACGAAAAGTCGCGAAAGCACACCCCAAACATGGCACTATAGTTACCAAGTTTCATAAACCAAAAATTATCGTTCACAACCGAATTAACTTTCATTTCGCGGATGGTGTTTGGCACAAACCTAAAGGAAAAAAATCCGTGGTTTGCGCCGCTCCTGCTGGAGTTCAAGTACGACACTTACCTCAAGGAAATAAAGTTGTAAAACTTGGCAATGGAAGAAAAGCATATAAATACAAGGGTGTTTGGTACAAGAAAAAGGGAAGGACCTATGTCGTTGTAAACGTATAGTCAAGTTAGGCTGTCACTTCGAGGCTGTCAACGGAGTTTACCCCGAGCTTAATCAAAGATCTCGAACTGTTAATATTATCTAAAGATCAATTTAGAAATACGGTTCTTTCCGGCTGCATAAGCAACCGAATCGTTAAGAAAACGTATCGTGTAAAAAGGTTCATCAGAAAGCTGTTTCCAGCTATTGCCCATATCACTTGAATACGATATTCCCGTAAAACCAACAGCAACGATTTCGTTGCCTCCCGAATTTGGCACAAACTGAATACAACTTTTATATTCTGGATTTTGACCATCGGCAATCAATTGCCAAGTCTTTCCCCCATCTTTGGTGATAGCTTTATTCGACGTATTGTTTTCAGGTTTCGTATAGTCACCACCGATGACAACACCTAAATTTTCGTCCCAGAAATCAATCGAGTAAATACCTTGGGTGGGTTCACTGTTGATAATAGGTGTTTGAAAAACTTCCCAGGTTTTACCCTTATCTGCAGAAAAATGAATCCGTCCGCTAGTTGTTGCGATCCACGTTTTGTCTCCCACTATTTTGATATTGGTATTACTTGCCGCGAAAGCCCCTTCCCCTTCATTGGCAACCGGTAAGTCAGCACAGGAAAGCTTACTCCAATGATGGCCGCCATCGCGTGTGGTAATAATAGATAAACAGCCATTCATGCTATCACCTACAGCAATGCCCTCCCTATTGTTCCAAAAGGCCATCGCATCATAGAAAACGGCCTCATCTTCTTCGAGGTATACCAAATCCATTTTATCGTCTTCGCCTGTTTTATAAAGCAAAGCGGGATTGGCCACTGAGAGCATAAAAAAGTCGGTCGCATTGGTAGCTATAGATCTGAATTCTGGAATAACCGTGTGATATTTTTCAACATTCGACCGAACCTTGCCCGAAGCGATATCGACCGTTCCGAAAGTACCTTTGTTTGCGGCAAACGCAATACTGTTACCCATGAGTTCAATGGCCCGTATGCTCAATGAATCTTCATAAATCGTTTCAATAGCTACGGATGAAAAGAGTGCTTTTTTTTTGATTTCCGAACAGGAGAAAGCCGAAATAATAAGCATTAAAAAAACAAGGCGGCGCATAGGTATAAAGTTTGTCAAATGTAAAGGGATTCATGAGCAAAACCATACCTTTGCAGCCTTAATTTTTCAAAATGAAACTCCATAGGAACCTAGTCTTTGCCGTCATCGATGCGTTGAACTTGATATTCAACGAGCGCGAATATGCAGATAAGGTGGTACAAAAAGTATTGAAATTCGATAAGCGCTGGGGTGCACGTGATAGAGGTTTTATTGCCGAAACCACTTATGAAATGGTACGTTACAAAAGGTTGTACTCGGAAATAGCCGAAATAAAAGCCCCATACAGTCGACCTGACCTCTTTCGCATGTGGGCCGTTTGGGCGGTTTTGAAAGGAATAAAATTACCTGATTGGAAACAGTTAGAACCGACACCCGAACGCCGCATCAAGGGAAAGTTTGACGAACTCTCACAAATCAGGAAATATCGCGAAGCCCTGCCCGATTGGATAGATGAGCTTTGCGAAAAAGCATTAGGGGCCAAATTATGGACGGTAGAAAGTGCTGCCCTGAATCAGCAGGCGGAAGTTATATTAAGAACCAACACTTTAAAGACTTCTAAAGAACAACTTCGTAAAACATTGCTAGATGAAGGTATCGTTACCGAACCGATAAAGGGGTATCCTTTGGCTTTGCGCTTACCAGAACGAGCAAACGTCTTTGTTACGGAGTCTTTCAAAAAAGGCTATTTTGAAGTCCAGGACGCATCCTCGCAGTTAGTCGCGGAACTATTGGATGTCAAACCTGGCCAGCGTGTAGTCGATACGTGCGCAGGTGCCGGCGGCAAATCACTTCACTTGGCCGCTTTAATGGAAAACAAAGGACAGCTTATCGCCATGGACATCTACGGAAGCAAATTAAAAGAACTAAAACGTCGCGCCAGAAGAAATGGCGCGCACAATATCGAACCAAGGGAAATCGATTCGACAAAAGTCTTTAAGAAACTGTATGGAAGTGCTGACCGTGTGCTTATCGATGCCCCGTGTACCGGACTTGGAGTTATACGCCGTAATCCTGATACAAAATGGAAACTTCAACCTGATTTTTTAGAAAGAATCACCAAGACACAACAAGAAATTCTTCGCTGTTACAGCAAAATTGTCAAGTCACGAGGTAAAATGGTATATGCTACTTGTTCGATTCTACCACAGGAAAATAACGACCAAGTGCGATCTTTTTTAGCGTCTGAAGAAGGAAAGGGTTTTTCATTGACCAAAGAAAAGAAAATCTATGCATCAAAAAGTGGGTTTGACGGTTTTTATATGGCTTTGCTTCAAAAAAGTTGAGCGTCTGAATTTCCTCTCTAAAAAGCATGTGCTGAGCGCAGCCGAAATAAGGGGGTCAGGGCGTGTGATATGCGTAAAATAAAGCTTCAAGAAACAAACTTCAACTACACTTCTTTTGCGCGCTTCTTAAACTAAGAAAAACCATAGCGCTCGAAGTAATCAACAACCTGTTAACTTTTTAGCAGTAATAATTTATTCCGCACCTATACAAAAAGCCTTTTAAAGTAGTAAATTTGCGTTTTCTCAAACCTAACAATTCACGTATTCCATGATTCACTTTTTCGGGGATGTAAACATCAAAGTTTTTACCGTTCAAACGACAACAAAACTTTCAGACGAAGACATAAACAAACTCATTTGGTTGTTCGGCAACCTACCCAAAATAAACACGGCGTCTCTCGACGCCTTTTTTGTTGGTCCGCGCGCAGCTATGGTGACACCATGGAGTACCAATGCTACCGAAATTACTCAAAACATGGGTGTTTCTGGAATTGTTCGTATCGAGGAATTTCAAGAGGTTCAAAAAGACTTTGCCGATTTTGACCCTATGATTTCTCAAAAATTCGACGGATTGGGCCAAGACATCTTTAAAATCGATGTGATTCCTGAACCCATTTTAGATATTGATGATATTGCCGCCTACAATGATAAAGAAGGACTCGCTTTAAGCGCAGAGGAAGTAAAATATTTGGATAACCTCTCCAAAAAAATAGGACGTGCTTTGACCGATTCGGAAGTCTTCGGATTTAGTCAAGTAAACTCAGAACATTGTCGACACAAAATCTTCAATGGCACTTTTGTAATCGATGGACAAGAACAGCCTTCGTCTCTTTTCAAATTGATAAAAAAGACCTCACAGGAAAATCCGAACGATATCGTTTCGGCTTATAAAGACAATGTGGCTTTCATAAAGGGGCCAAAAGTGGTGCAATTTGCTCCTAAAACAGCTGACAAACCTGATTTTTATGAAGAACAGGAATTTGACTCGGTCATTTCTATAAAGGCGGAAACACATAATTTCCCCACAACCGTAGAGCCATTTAATGGCGCTGCTACAGGCTCAGGGGGAGAAATACGAGATAGGCTAGCGGGTGGCAAAGGTTCGTTGCCTCTGGCAGGCACAGCTGTTTATATGACAGCCTATTCCCGATTGGAAGAGGGGCGGTCATGGGAAAAAGGAATGTCCGAGCGCGATTGGCTCTACCAAACGCCTATGGACATTCTTATAAAAGCATCAAACGGAGCTTCGGATTTTGGAAACAAATTTGGGCAACCGCTGATCGCTGGTTCTGTTTTAACTTTTGAGCACCTTGACACTTCTGCTTCTTCCAGCCCAGTTAACGAAGTTACCGGAGCTCCGGACAATTCTCCGGAATACCTCGATGCCAAGAAAAACTGGAACGAAAACAAACGCAGACTGGGCTATGATAAGGTTATTATGCAAGCGGGCGGCATTGGCTACGGAAAAGCGGAGCAAGCTCTAAAAGATACCCCGAAAGAAGGCGATAAAATCGTGATTCTAGGGGGCGACAATTACCGTATCGGTATGGGTGGCGCCGCAGTTTCGAGCGCCGATACTGGGGAATTCAGTTCATCCATCGAACTCAACGCAGTACAACGATCAAATCCCGAAATGCAGAAGCGGGCGGCGAACGCGATCCGCGGCATGGTCGAAAGTAATGAGAATAAGATTGTCTCGATTCACGACCATGGGGCTGGCGGCCATCTCAATTGTCTTTCCGAACTAGTAGAAGAAACTGGCGGAAAAATTGATTTAGACAAATTACCCGTGGGCGACCCTACCTTATCGGCAAAAGAAATTATCGGAAACGAATCGCAAGAACGTATGGGTTTGGTCATTGGCAAATCAGATATTGATTTGCTGCATCGAATTGCCGAACGCGAACGTTCACCAATCTACGAAGTAGGCGATGTAACTAGCGATGACCGCTTTACGTTCGAATCGAAGAAAACTGGTGAGAAACCGATGGATGTCAACCTATCCGATATTTTTGGAAGCTCCCCAAAGACGATTCTAACCGATTCATTCATCCAAAGAAATTATAAAAATCCGGAGTATTCATTAGAATTCTTTCATAACTATCTAGAGCAGGTTTTACAACTGGAAGCCGTAGCCTGTAAAGACTGGTTGACCAACAAGGTAGATCGTTGTGTCGGAGGCAAAGTTGCCAAACAACAATGTGTCGGTCCGTTGCAATTGCCCTTGAACAACTGTGGCGTTATGGCGTTGGATTTTAAAGGAAAGGAAGGAATAGCCACTTCAATTGGCCACTCGCCCATTTCAGGGCTTATAGAACCAGCTGCGGGAAGCAAGAACAGTATTGCGGAAGCCTTAACAAATATCATTTGGGCACCTTTAAAAGATGGTTTGAAATCAATTTCTTTATCTGCCAATTGGATGTGGCCGTGTAAGAACGAAGGTGAAGATGCTAGACTGTATGAAGCTGTTCAAGCCATTTCAGATTTTTCTATTAATTTAGGGATCAATGTACCTACAGGAAAGGACTCCCTTTCTATGAAACAAAAGTATAAAGACGGTGATGTAATCGCCCCTGGAACAGTAGTCATTTCCGCTGCCGGAAATTGTGATGATATCACAAAAGTAGTCGAGCCTGTTCTTCATAAAGATGGTGGTGACATTTACTATATCAATCTATCAAAAGACAGTTATAAATTAGGAGGTTCTTCGTTTGCGCAAATACGAAACTCAATCGGAAACGAGGCGCCAACCATAAAAGATGATGAATATTTCAAAACTGTTTTTAATTCAATTCAAACTTTAATTAAAAATAGTCAAATAATTGCAGGTCATGATATTGCTTCAGGAGGATTAATTACAACTTTGTTAGAGTTGTGTTTTGCTGATAATGGATTGGGAGCTATTTTAGACTTATCAGTTTTAGGAGAAGCAGATACTATCAAATTGCTATTCTCCGAAAATGCAGGAATTGTTCTTCAATCAAAAGACGAGTCTATCGAAGCTTATTTATCTGACCAAAACATCGATTTTAAAAAAATCGGAAAAGTAGTTTCCGAAGGCACTTTGACCATCAAAAACCAAAGTATGGAAATGGGCTTGAATGTGACTTCGCTTCGTGACACATGGTTCAAGACGTCCTACTTATTAGACGATAAACAAACAGCAAACGGTTTAGCCAAAGACCGATTTAAAAATTACAAGGAACAGTCGTTGGAATATGTTTTCCCTACTTCGACTTCGCTCAGTCTCCCGAACCGCTCCTTGAGCGGAGCCGATGGGAGACCAAAAGCGGCCATCTTGCGGGAAAAAGGAAGCAACTCAGAACGTGAAATGGCAAAGGCTATGTACTTGGCCGGATTTGATGTCAAGGATGTGCACATGACCGATTTGATATCGGGCAGAGAAACTTTAGAAGATATTCAATTTTTAGGTGCTGTTGGCGGGTTTTCAAACTCCGATGTTTTAGGAAGCGCGAAAGGTTGGGCAGGCGCTATCAAATACAACGAAAAAGCGAATGCAGTTATTAAAAACTTTTTTGCCCGACCTTATACACTTTCCGTGGGAATTTGCAACGGTTGCCAGTTGTTTATGGAACTCGACCTCATCAATCCCGAGCACGAAACGCATGGGAAAATGACCTATAATGATTCCAATAAGCATGAGAGTAATTTTACTTCCGTCAAGGTTCAAGAAAATAACTCCGTCATGCTTTCCAGCTTAGCCGGAACAACTTTAGGTGTTTGGATATCGCATGGAGAAGGGAAGTTCAGCCTACCGAACTCTGAAGAAAACTATGACATCGTTGCCAAATACGGTTGTGAAGGATATCCTGCAAATCCGAATGGCAGCGATTTCAATACCGCCATGTTATGCGATAAAACCGGAAGGCATCTAGTGACCATGCCTCATATCGAGCGTTCTACCTTTCCTTGGAACTGGGCGTATTACCCCAAAGATAGAAATGACGAAGTTTCGCCTTGGTTGGAGGCATTTGTGAATGCTAGAGAGTGGGTTGAGAAAAAGCAAAGCTAAAAAAATGACCATCCGTCCGGCAACAAAAAAAGACATTCCTGCAATCGTCGAGATGATTGCCAACGATGAACTGGGGAAACTCCGTGAAGATTACAAAGCACCGCTTCCTCAAAAATACTATGATGCTTTTATTAATATTGCCGTTGACCCCAATCAAGAGTTGGTGGTTATTGAGAAGGAAAGCGGCCAAGTAATTGGCACATTACAAGTATCATTTATTCAATACTTGACCTATCAAGGCGGTATCCGCGCACAAATCGAGGCGGTTCGGGTACATGAAGATTATCGAGGCCAAGGTATCGGGCAAGAACTATTCGAATGGGCCATCCAACGGGCAAAGAGAAAAGGAGCACACATAGTTCAACTGACAACGGATAAAAAACGACCAAAAACACTGCGGTTTTACGAGAAGCTAGGCTTTACGTCCAGTCATTTTGGGATGAAATTATATTTATCCTAGAAATCAGAAATACAAAGACTACCCATTATTTAATCTTTCACCTACTCGATTGAAATATTCACAACAATTAACATAGGTTTGTATCAGACCCGTTTTATAATCCCGTGTTCTTTCCCTATTTTGCAGTTACCTATACGAAACTTACTATGCAAAACATCACCAGACTTTTCGACTTTCCGTATTACCAATTGGAAAAATTCAATTTGAAAAAATCCCTCGTTACCAAAAAAAATGGTGAATGGGTAGCTACTTCCACAAAAGAATATGTAGAAAAATCGAATACCATTAGTCGTGCGCTTCTACGAATGGGAGTAAAACCCAACGACAAAATCGCCGTAATCTCAATGGCTAATCGAACGGAGTGGAACATTATAGATATCGGAACCCTACAGCTCGGCGCACAGAATGTGCCCATCTACCCAACGATTTCAGAAGAGGACTACGCCTATGTACTGAACCATTCCGAAGCAAAGTACTGTTTTGTTTCCTGTGAGGAAGTCTACGATAAGATAACGGCCATCCAAGACCAAGTACCTCATCTCAAAGAAGTATATTCCTTCGATGAGCTTTCGGACTGTAAGAATTGGAAAGAAGTTTTAGAATTAGGGGACGATACGGGAAATCAAGATGAGGTCGATAGTATAAAAGACGCTGTAAAACCATCCGATTTGGCCACGCTGATATACACTTCAGGCACCACCGGAAGGCCCAAGGGCGTAATGCTTTCACACGAAAATTTGGTCAGCAACGCACTTGAGAGTTCCAAACGCTTTCCCATTGTGGACGGTAAAACCAAATCGCTAAGTTTTTTGCCGCTGTGCCATGTGTACGAACGCATGTTGATTTATCTCTACCAGTTAAGGGGCGTTACCATCTATTATGCCGAATCACTTGATAAAATAAGTGAAAACCTTAAAGAAATAAGTCCGCATGTAATGACCGCGGTACCTCGGTTATTGGAAAAAGTGTATGACAAAATTCTTGCTAAGGGAACAGAGCTTACCGGTATTAAAAAGAAACTCTTTTTTTGGGCGATAGATTTGGGGTTAAAATTTGAACCCTATGGTCAAAATGGATGGTGGTACGAGCAAAAGTTGTCACTTGCGCGAAAACTCATTTTCAGTAAATGGAAAGAAGGCCTTGGTGGAAACTTAAGCCTAATTGCCTCTGGAAGCGCTGCCTTGCAACCACGATTGGCACGAATCTTCAATGCCGCCGAATTCAATTTGATGGAAGGGTACGGACTCACAGAAACTTCTCCGGTAATTTCAGTAAACGATATGCGTGACAATGGTTTTCGAATAGGCACGGTGGGCAAGCCCATCGACCACACCGAGGTGAAAATTGCTGACGACGGAGAAATCTGCATCAAAGGGCCACAAGTAATGTTGGGTTATTATAAGGATGAAGAAAAAACAGCAGAAGTTATTATAGATGGCTATTTCCATACTGGGGATATCGGCGAAATCGACGCAGATGGCTTCCTAAAAATAACGGATCGCAAAAAAGAAATGTTCAAGACCTCCGGAGGAAAGTATGTAGCTCCGCAACTGTTGGAAAACCGTTTCAAACAATCCCGTTTTATTGAACAGATTATGGTGGTAGGAGAAAGCGAAAAAATGCCAGCAGCCTTGATACAACCTGATTTTGAATTCCTTAATAACTGGGCAAAAGAACACAATATTACCATTCCTGAAAACTCCGATATCGTGCTCAACGAAAAAGTATTGGCACGTTATCAAAAAGAAGTCGATATGGCCAATGAAAAATTTGCCAAATGGGAAAAAGTAAAACAATTTCGCCTTACCCCAGATGTTTGGAGCATCGGTGACGGGCACCTTACACCTACAATGAAACTGCGTCGCAAGATCATCAAGGAAAAATATATGAACCTCTACAACGATGTTTATGGGCATTCGAAGTAAAATCTAAACAGTGTTCGAATTCCTTTTATACTGGTCAGGGCCGAATTGGAAAGATTCAATGACCTTAAAAAGCTACGATTGTAATCTTTTTATCGACCAATAGTAAGTTTTCAAAGACTCCAGGCTACTTAATGACATTTGATGTATCTTTCATAAGATAACATCACTAGTGTCCACTTAAAATAGACTGATTTTCAGTTGATTACAATCACGTTCT
>CAZRIE010000045.1:0-31331 GCA_964600075.1 uncultured Flavobacteriaceae bacterium | reverse complement strand
TATAATTTAACTGTAAACATAAAAAATATTTTGTAGGGAAAACCTTTGTTTTGAAATAAACTAATAAAATCATGAACAACTTATCTGCCGGACGGGCAGAGAATCCAGAACCGAAAATGAACGAGTTTGAATGAGAGACAGTTTTGAAATATTCCGATAATTTTTGTGCCCTTTTTTGCACACTATTTTGTTAAAATTTTGAACCGTAGCTATGGCTATGCTTAAAAATTCCGCCTCATATTGCACTAAAAATGATCTATAAAAATTCTAATCACATATATCAAAACTGTCTCTGAGTTATTTTATAGTTAAATCGGTATTGCTTTCGTTAAATCTTCCAAGCCCTTGCATTAGCCAATTTCTATAGGTCTCACTGTCGGTATATTGCACGGCATTGTTCAAGACTTCTAAATCCGGGGATAACAATACATAATACGGTTGTGAAGCGGCATTAAAATTAAGGGTCTGAAACGTGCCCCACTTCTGCCCCACCGTTTCGATTCGTTTGACCCGACCGGAATCGAACTTAAAATCAAACTGTTCCGCTTCCGGAAGCTTTTTTCGGTCGTCGATGTATAAGGAAATCAATACATACTCTTCCTTTATCAGCGGGTAGATATCGTCTTCGCTCCATACGTTTTCTTCCATTTTTCTACAGTTGACACAGGCCCATCCCGTGAAATCCAAAAGTATAGGCTTGTTTACTTCTTTTGCATAGGCTACCCCTTCCTCGAAATCCTTAAAGCAATCGAAACCGAGAGGACAGTCGCTCTCTGTTTCGAACACGCTATAAAAAGCTGGGGGCGGAAAACCGCTCAACAGTTTTAAATTGGAAATATTAAATAGCCCAAAAATCAAATAGATAGAAAAACCGGCACTGACCAAACCAGCCGCTTTTCTTGTCAACGACAGCTTTTGTCTCGGTCCATCGTGCGGAAAACGGAAAACACCAAAAAGGTAAAGGGTCAGTAAAACGAACAAAAGAACCCATATTCCTAGGAAAACTTCTCGTTTGAATATTCCCCAATTACCAACCAAATCGGCATTAGAAAGGAATTTTAACGCCAAGGCCAGCTCTAAAAAACCCAAAACCACTTTTACAGTAGTCATCCATCCACCAGATTTGGGTAGGGAATTCAACCATGCAGGAAACAGGGCAAAAAGAGCGAAAGGTAAGGCCAGGGCAACACCAAAGCCGGTCATGCCCGCTGAAAGATTCATGGCGACATCACCTTCCTCCAAAACCGTACTCCCTAACAATCCCCCAAGAATAGGGCCTGTGCATGAAAAAGAGACGATAGCCAAAGTGACGGCCATAAAGAAAATACCTATGCCTCCGCCGACCTTGCCAGAAGCAGCATCCATCTTATTGGCCCAAGAACTTGGTAAAGTCAACTCGTAATAACCAAAAAACGAAAAAGCAAAAAATCCGAAAATCAAGAAGAATAAAATGTTCAACCAAATATTCGTAGAAATCGTATTAAGTATCTGTGAATCAATCGAATCGAACACATGAAAGGGCAAACTCAATAAAAAATAAATAAGCACGATAAAGAACCCATATAGAAGAGCGTTTGCGATGCCTTTTGACTTCTTCTGTGAATGCTTAGTAAAAAATGATACGGTCAAGGGAATCATGGGAAACACACATGGTGTAAGCAGTGCTATCAACCCGCCTAAAAAACCCAGTCCGAAAATCATCCACAGACTCGAACCATTTTCCAATGCTTTCGCTGTATTACCTAGCAAATCCTTGTTCTTAAGATTCAGTTTTAGTGCAGAACCCATGGCAAGACTGCGATCGTCTACCGTCTTTTCGACCTTAACAGCAACTCCGCCATCAAGGACAAAACTAAAATCTTGGTCAACGGGAATACAGACCTCTTTACAGACCTGATAGAACAAGTTGATATCAATTTGGTCAATTCCGGACTTAAGCAGTCGTATTTTTTGAGTGAAAACAGCATCCTTTTTAAAAAAGGTTTCGTCCACTTCAAAAATATCGCTGTATTCCGTTACGGTTTCGCTTTCTTCGGTTTTGCCTATAAGTTCATAGTCTTCCCCAACTTTTTTATAAGTGAACTCACTGGGCAACGAGCCACCCTCCTTAGTATATTGCGAATAGATATGCCAGCCCTCGAATATGTCGGCTTTTAAAGTAAGTTCGTATTCCGATTCGGAAATTTTATTCCATTCGGTTACCCACTTGACAGGATTCTCATCATCTTGCGAATAAATGGCTAACCCACTGAAAAATAATAGTATAAATAGTGTTATCTGCCTCATCAATCTAATACAAATTTTAATATAGTAGCTGTACTGTTCGATACCTTGAATCTATCATCGGCACGTCTTCCAATGACCCAAACGATTTCGTCGTCGGAACAAAGCAACCATTGTTTTTCTTTGGTAAGTACATCGATTTTTTTATCTTTAAAAAACTTGGAAAGTTTCTTTTTACCCTCCATACCCAAAGGATAAAAGTAGTCGCCTTTTTCCCATTTCCTTATCGTAATGGGATATTTTAACGCTTCTTTATCTATATAAAGTATGTGGTTCCCTTTTTCTTTCCAGTCTTTTACTTCTTCAATCATAAGCTTTACCGGCTCTTTGATTTCCTTTTGACCTTCTTCAATATGATATATTTTGTTATCGATGTTACCGATTTCGGTAAGAAGTAGAAAATCCCTATCCTTTAGTAAACGATGCGTGTGCGAACGTACTTCTTTGCCACTAACGGCAGATAAAAGATTTATGACGTCATCCCATTCCGTAAAGCCGTATTCCCTAAAAATGCCATGGATATAGGCCTGAGCCGGTACCAAATCTGTAAATGAGGCGATTGGAATTCGCACGATATCCCCCTTTTCTTCGAAGAACTCTTTCTTCAGTTGATTAATTTGGCTCTCAACAATTTCTGCTGTTTGAAAAAGATATCCTTGAGTTTTTTGAAAATTTTTCAAAAAAGCAGGATGCAGTTCCTTTAACAGCGGCACAATATCGTGTCGGATTTTATTTCGAAGGTATAAGGTATCGGCATTACTACTGTCTTCCCTCCATTTTAAATTATGGACTTCGGCATATGCTGAAATTTGTTCCCTTGAAAACCGAAGAAGAGGTCGAGCGATAGCATCCGTTTTTTCGGGTATTCCTGTCAAACCATCAATGCCTGTTCCTCTAGAAAGATTGATGAGAAAGGTCTCCAAATTATCATCGGCATGGTGCGCCGTAACCAAGGTTTTAATTCCATTTTCTTTCATGATTTCTTCAAACCAATCATAGCGCAACGTTCTAGCACCCATTTGAAGTGATACTTTATTTTTAGTAATGTATACCTTTGTTTTAAAATGGGTTATATGAATTTTTTTGTTATATTCAATAGCCAATTGTCGTACGAATTGTTCATCACCGTCGCTTGCAGCGCCACGCAGTCGAAAGTTGCAATGGGCCAGTTCAAAAGCCAAACCGAATTCTGCACATAAATGTGTCAACACCACACTATCCAAACCTCCGCTACACGCTAAAAGAAAAGGTTCTTCCCCTAGGCAGGGAAACTGTTTTTCAATATGTTTTTTGAATTCCGTGAACACCTTGTAAAAGTACTCAAAGTTGTTGCCGTAACCAATTCCGGACCGTTTCAAGCATGTCATTCATACATAAGTCATGCTGCAATTCGTGATACCCGCCTTCAAATAATTTCAGTGTTGTTCTATTTGAATTTCCATGGAATTCTCGCGTAGCGCGATAATCGATAATTGCGTCTCCCGTGCCATGTAGCAAGAGCGTATCAACTTTCAGTCTGCCGGCATTTGCAATGGCCCACTCCCCTGCCTCCATAATCGGAAAGGAAAACATTGGGCTCACTTTATCATGCACCAAAGCATCGGAAGTATATTTTTCAACTTCAGCAGGAATTCTTGAGATACCGTTAGGGTCAAGTCCTGACGGTAAAGTTATTGACGGCATTATTTTCATCATTACCCTGCCCAACACCATTTTCCAAGCCGGAGGCTGGAAAGCCAGCCGCAGATATGGACTTGTTGCGATAATTCCATCTAACTTGGTATCCCTGCGCAACGCGTAATTCAACACCAAATTACCGCCCATACTATGCCCATAAAGAAACAAAGGCTTATCGGGAAATTTATCCCTAGCCTTATCGACCACTTTATCGAGAATATCGATGAGGGCAAGGTAGCTGGGGCAATGCCCCCGTTTACCGCCCGATTTTCCGTGACCGATATTATCGTATACGATTACAGCTAGCTCTAAATTGTTTAATACCGGCACTATATTGCCTGAATATCTTCCCGAATGTTCGCCAAAACCATGTACTAGCACTAAAACACCTTGTACCTGAGATGGTTGAGTAGAACGCCCATAGATTTTGGTATTATAAGATTCGAAAGTAAATTCACTATTGTGCATTTTTTATAGACTATGAAGATGTAATCCCCGATTACTGTTTTAGAGACTATTCTATTTCTAATTTTCAAGCACCTCCCGCATCGCCTTGGCCTTTAGCAAGCATTCTTGGTATTCCTTTTCAGGTATTGCCTTTGCTGTAATTGCCCCTCCCACCGAGTAAGACACGTACTTTTCTGTCTCATTGTAGAGGATACTGCGGATGACTACATTAAAATCAAAATCACCGTCTGGTGTAAAATAACCTACTGCCCCGCTATAGAGTCCCCGCTTAAAAGCCTCGTGCCGTTCAATGATATGCATAGCAGATACTTTCGGTGCTCCGGTCATACTGCCCATAGGAAAGGTTTCTTTGACAATATCGACCGGGTTTTTATCAGTGGTTACGCTAGCCACAACCGTTGAAATCATTTGATGCACTTGTTCAAAGGTATACACTTTACAAAGCTCCTCTACCTTTACACTCCCCTTCAAAGCGCTTTTTGAAAGGTCGTTTCGTACCAAATCAACAATCATGATGTTCTCGGCCCGTTCCTTAGCATCTTTTTCAAGCTCGATTTTCAACCTACGATCTTCTTCCTTGTTTGTTGCGCGTTTAGCAGTCCCTTTGATTGGCTGTGATATGATTTTGTTTCCTTCTTTGCGTAAATAGCGTTCAGGCGAAGCACAGAGAAGGTATTTATCGGACAGCTTCAAAAAGGTTGCTAAGGGTGTTTTTGATAGCGTATTTAGCTTCTGATAGCTTCTTATTGGATCTATTTTGGTGTTTTCGGCATAAAATTCCTGACAAAAATTGGCTTCATAAATATCGCCTCTTTTTATATGCCCTAATATCGAATTGACCTGTTGAAAATATTCATCCTTAAAAATACGCAGCTTTATACGGATGTCGGTGGAGTTTTGAATGGCATCCGCTTTGTGGAAACTTCCATTGGAAATCATATCAAAATCGTTTTCAATTTCATTTTCTGCCATTTTCAGGTAGACCAAATCGACAGTATTTCCGGTGATTCTTATTATTTTTTTAGGCTGGAAAAAATAGAGGTCTGGAAAATTCAAGCTATCTGGATTAGTAGAGGATAGTTGCTCTACATCGTTTTTTAGATCATAAGCTAGATAACCGAAAATCCAATCCTTGACCGCTGTTCGATACTCCCTCAAATCTTTAAAAGCTCTCTCGTGATCGGTACTGATAGATGTCAGACCATCCACGGCAAGCAAGGCATCAAATGAACCATACTTACTATATTGTTCGTTGCTGTCTAGCCATACGACTTCATCGAATTGTTGGGCCCAACGTAGCAGTTCCTCCTTAAATCTTTCAATATCGGAAACCGTAAAAGATGCCGTAATTCGCAAAGGAAATAAATTTATAGTTTGGCCAGAAATTCATCCAAGGCTAACCGATGTGCTCCGGCATGGTCTGTATCGGTTATGCCTTTACCTGCATCAAAATTCTCATAGTAAGATGATAGGGAAAAAGTAGCTGTCACTTCGGCTCCAAACCAAGGAAGTAGGTTTTTTGTGACTTCCAAAGAACTAGCCCCGCCTCTTTTACCTCCGGAGGTCGACATAAGCAATATTGGCTTTTGGTCTAAAAATTTTCGCTCTAACCTCGAAAACCAATCGATAAGATTTTTGAAATACGCAGAAGGATTACCATTATGTTCGTTTACAGAAATAATAAGTCCGTCGGACTTGGCAATATCGTTTTTCAGTTCTATCAACGAGTTCGAATACCCATTTTCCTTTTCATAATCTTCACTGTACATTGGAAACGGAAAATGTGACATTTTCAACAACTGTATATCATGGGCTTCTAAAAGCGAAACCGTGTATTTTACCAGTTCATAATTGATAGAGGTCGATGAGTTACTGCCTGCAAATGCCAAAATCTTAGCCATAGTATGTTTTGAAGAGTTGTTCAGCGAAAATATGCCAAATACAAATGAATTGCGAGTATTTTACCTAATTTTGCAAAGTGAAACACCTAAACCACCTGTTAGACAAGTATATAGGTCTAACGAATTTGTAAATTCAATTTCCTCGTGGACAACAAAACTGCAAGACTGTATTTTATTGACGCCATGAGGGCCTGGGCCATTCTTATGATGCTTCAAGGGCATTTTGTAGATGGACTCTTAGATACCGCCTTTCGTGACAATTCGAGCATTACCTTCAATATATGGAAATATTTTAGGGGCATAACAGCACCTGTTTTCTTTACAGTTTCGGGCTTTATCTTCACCTACCTATTGGTTAGAGGTGACAAAACTGGACTAAAAAACCCAAGGGTAAAAAAAGGAATCAAACGCGGATTGGAACTACTCTTCATCGGATACCTACTGCGCATAAACCTTCTCGGTATATTAAAAGGCGAAATCTATACTTCTTTTTATTTGGTGGATGTGTTGCACTGCATAGGCCTATCAATATTAGGAATCATTAGTATCTACTTGCTTACCCAAAATCGAAAAAAATACTTATTTTCGCTAACTTTAGTCGGTATCACGGGCCTACTTTTTCTTTTTGAACCGATTTACAAATACTGGGAATTCACCTTCTTACCGGAGGCCATAGCCAATTACCTGACCAAAACCAATGGTTCGGTATTTACGATTATACCTTGGTTCGGTTACGCTGCATTTGGTGGGTTTCTTTCCATACTGTTCACGAAATTCAAGAACTCAAACTATCTATACCCCATTGCAATTACAACAGCAGCAGCTTTTGGATTAACGTTAATTTTCTTTTCTTCAGACTTCTTTTTGGCCCTTTCGGGCTGGACAGGAATTCAACTTTTCGCCGATATTTTCTTTAACAACTATTTATTCATTAGGTTAGGAGACGTGTTGGTCGTCTTCGCTGTATTTATGGTATTCCGAAGTTTAATGGAGAACCGCACTCTCTTAAAAGTCGGTCAAAGCACATTATCCGTTTATGTTGTTCATTTTATAATTTTGTACGGTAGCTTCACAGGATTAGGATTTTACGGCTTCTTCCATCATTCATTGGGACCAGTTGTTACTATTTCTGGAGCCATAGCATTTATGGTAGTCAGCACCTATATCGCCCTTCGTTATGAAGAACACAAAGTGGTTATTAAAGGAAAAATCGCTGTACTAGGAAAATTGGCCTTTACCCAACTTGAAACTTTGGGAAACACTGCTTTTGAATTTATTAAAACCAATTTCTTACGTCTATTGCGTGTATTTGGCAGGGTTAAAAATTAATCGTTCCTCGCTCTTTTAGTATCTTCACTCAAAATAAATAAAATTAGCTATGAGTGAAAAAAAGGCATATTCCCCTATTCAAGTCGATTTAGAATCCGACAAACGTTATTCATGGTGTACATGTAGCTTTAGTAGCGAGCAACCTTTCTGCGACGGTACACATCGGGCGAACAAAGCTACTCCCCCACTTGTTTTTGAAGTTAAGGAAGAAAAAGAGGCTTGGTTGTGTACCTGTAAACAGACTAGCAATCCACCGTATTGCGATGGTTCGCATAAAAACTAATACGATAAGGCCCCCAAGGTTTTAAAACCTTGGGGGCCTTATCAAATCTGTTGAGTTTTCAAAAGAAAGTAATTAAATATGTAAAGCCCGATCGCCTGTAGCCGCTAGCGCAGCTTCTTTTACAGCTTCGGCATAAGTGGGATGCGAATGGCTCATTCTGGAAATATCCTCGGCAGAAGCACGAAATTCCATCGCTGTAACCGCTTCGGCAATCAAATCGGCACAACGGGCACCGATCATATGAACGCCTAAAACCTCATCCGTCTTTTTATCGGCCAAGATTTTTACAAAACCATCGAGATCCATACTCGCTCTAGAACGACCTAAAGCGCGCATCGGAAATTGCCCTACTTTGTATGCTACTCCCGCTTCTTTCAATTCTTCTTCGGTTTTTCCGACTGCGGCCACTTCTGGCCATGTATAGACTACCCCGGGAATGAGGTTATAATCGATATGTGGTTTTTGTCCCGCCAATTGTTCGGCGACTAAAGTGCCTTCTTCCTCTGCCTTGTGTGCTAACATGGCCCCCCGTACGACATCACCTATAGCATAAATGTTAGATGCGGTAGTCTGTAAGTGTTCGTTTACTTCTACCCTGCCCCGCTCGTCGATTTTGACTCCGGCAGCATCGGCATTCAAACCATCTGTATAGGGACGCCTTCCCACGGAAACCAAACAATAATCGCCTTTAAATTCTATTTCTTGCCCTTTTTTATCATCAGCCTTTACGAATACTTCATTCCCTTTCCTTTCGACGGATTTCACTTTATGGGATAGGTTAAACTTCACCTTCTGTTTTTTCATCACCTTCATCAGCTCCTTCGAAAGTGCGGCATCCATAGTTGGGATGATTCGATCCATATATTCAACAACGGTAACCTCGGCCCCTAAACGCTTATAGACTTGACCGAGTTCTAATCCGATGACCCCGCCACCGATAATAATCATGTGTTTAGGTATCTCTTTCAGTTTTAAAGCCTCGGTAGAAGTGATGACGCGTTCTTTATCGATTTTGATAAATGGTAAAGTTGAAGGTTTACTTCCGGTAGCGATGATAGTATTCTTTGCTTCAATGGTTTCCGTATCACCATTATTCTTCTTGATATCGATATGGGTAGCATCCTTAAAGCTGCCTAATCCTTCAAAAACATCGATTTTATTCTTGTTCATCAAAAACTTTACCCCATCGCAGGTTTGGTCGACTACAGACTGCTTCCGAGCAATCATTTTTTCGAGATTCACCTTTACTTCCCCAGGAATCTCGATACCATGCGCTTCAAAATGCTTCACGGCATCTTCGTAATGGTGGGAAGAATCTAACAACGCTTTTGAAGGGATGCAGCCAACGTTAAGGCAGGTACCACCTAAAGTGCTATACTTTTCTATAATCGCAGTCTTCATTCCCAATTGTGCACAACGAATTGCGGCTACATATCCTCCTGGGCCCGAACCGATAATAGCTACGTCATATAAACTCATAAAATTGTCTTTGAATTGAAGAACAAAATTAGCACTATTTTCCGATTTACAGAACGGTTCTGGCATTTATGAACAGGAGTTGCACAACCGTCACCAAAATCGTAATATTACGAAATAGCTAAACCATAATTTATGAAGGGTCCAAAATCTGGAAAGCATAGAGAGAACGAAAATATCGTTGAAAATAGAGAGCTTAGCATTTTTGAAGCCCTAATACCCGTTATTGCCCTTGTGATCATGTTAGCTTACAATGTCTATGTTTTCGGCGACGAGGCACTCGGCGGATCCAACCAGTTCATACTTTTACTTGGAGGCGCAGTGGCTGCCATCGTAGGGTTTCTAAATAATGCGTCTTACAAACAGATGCTGGCAGAAGTGGCCGAGAATGTTAAATCAACTACAGGTGCCCTTTTGATTTTATTGATGGTGGGCGCTTTGGCCGGCACTTGGTTGATTAGCGGAATCATTCCTGCTATGATTTATTACGGACTCCAGATTTTAAATCCGACCATATTCTTGGGCGCTTGTGTGATTATTTGTGCCATTATTTCGATAGCGACCGGAAGTAGCTGGACAACCTCAGCCACCGTAGGTATAGCTTTAATAGGAATCGGTGATGCCTTGGGCATTTCACCAGGGATGACTGCTGGAGCAGTTCTTTCAGGCGCTTATTTCGGGGATAAACTATCTCCATTAAGCGACACGACCAATCTTGCCCCGGCCATGGCGGGGGGCGAGCTTTTTGACCACATTCAATATATGCTGTATACCACTATACCTACGATTACTGTAGCTCTTATCGTTTTTATTGTTATCGGATTGAATATCGATACCAGCGGCACCGCGGATATTGATTCCCTATTGACTTCTATAGATGCGACTTTTACAATTAATGGTTGGTTGTTTCTGGTACCAGCAGCAGTCATTTTCTTGATTGTAAAAAAGACACCTCCTTTGGCTGCCCTATTAATCGGCACTCTTTTGGGGGCACTTTTCGCATTGATTTTTCAGCCGGATATCGTAGCTGGAATCACCAATGCCGAAACGCTATCTTTTGAATCGGGTTACAAAGGTGTATTAAAAGCCATTACTGTGGAAACCTCCATACCTACCGATAACGAAACATTGAACGACCTATTTTCGGCAAAAGGAATGGCCGGAATGCTCGGAACGATATGGCTTATCGTTTGTGCTATGGTTTTCGGCGGAATTATGGACGGTATTGGCGCACTAGATCGAATAACAAAATCATTGTTGGCCATGGCCAAAACCACTTTTGGTCTTTTTGCCAGCACAGTTGGTAGTTGTTTGGCCTTGAACGTTACTGCATCCGATCAATATCTAGCTATCGTAGTGCCCGGAAAAATGTTTAGCAAGGCGTATGCAGACAGAGGCTTGGCCCCAGAGAATTTGAGCCGAACCTTAGAAGATTCAGGTACGGTAACTTCCGTACTTGTGCCTTGGAACACTTGTGGCGCTTACCATAGTGGGGTTTTGGGAGTCGGAACAGGCGAATATGCCCTCTTCGCTGTCTTTAACTGGCTTAGCCCTATAACCACTTTAATATTTGCGGCAATGCACATTAAAATAAAACAATTGGCTGCTTCGACCCCTAGTTCCATCAAAAAGGAAAAACAAGAGATTTAAAGCGACCTACTGAAATTCCTTTTTTCTTCGGGGAACACTCCTTTTACCTAATTATTTTATAATTTCGTCCTGAACTTAATAATTTAAATATACTATGGCAACAGTCACCTTAAAAGGAAATGAAATACACACTTTAGGAATCCTTCCGACCAATGGAAGCAAAGCTCCAGACTTCCAATTGACCAAAAATGACCTTTCAAGCGCCTCGCTTTCCGACTATTCTGGAAAAAAAGTAGTTTTAAATATTTTCCCTAGTATCGATACCGGTACCTGCGCGCAATCGGTGCGACAATTCAACGAAGAAGCTGCCGAACTTGACAACACTGTCGTTTTGTGTATCTCTAAAGATTTACCTTTCGCCCAAGCCCGTTTTTGCGGCGCAGAGGGTATCGAAAATGTAGAAATGCTTTCCGATTTTCGTGATGGTAATTTCGGTAAGGCCTATAACCTTGCATTTTCCGATGGGCCTTTGATGCCGTTACATTCACGAGCAGTTGTTGTTCTCAACGAATCTGGCACTATTATTTATTCGGAGCAAGTTCCAGAAATAGTTGACGAACCCAACTATAAGGCTGCACTAGAAGTATTAGCCGATGCCTAAGGAATCGTTCTTAAAAAATAGAATAAAAAGTGTGGGCTTTGCAGTACGCGGAGCCCTTCTTTTGATTCGTACCGAGGCCAGTATTAAAATTCAGGTTTGCTTGGGTATTCTGGTTACCCTAGCTGGGTTTTACTACGAAATTTCGTCTACAGAATGGATTTTCCAGGTACTCGCAGTTTCCTTGGTTGTTGGAATCGAGGGTGCCAATACCGCTATCGAAAAACTATGCGATTTCGTGCATCCAGATTTCGATAAGAAGATAGGTTTTATTAAAGATGTTTCCGCCGGTGCTGTAATGTTAGTATCTGTAGGAGCCATTATTGTAGGGCTTATCATCTATCTTCCCAAGATTCTTTAATCGAGTTGAAAACATTCCGTACGGACAAGACAATTGTTAGTCAAAAAAAACTCATATCGCCATAAAGAGTATGCGGTTACGCTGTACCGTCTTGTCTTGGTCTATATTTTCTATTTCATAGCCAGACTATTATTTTTATTGTACAACAAAGAACTGTTCGATTTGTCGGGAACAATCGATTTTCTGGCCCTATGTTTTTGGGGATTGAGTTTTGACACCACGGCAATACTCTATATAAATCTCCTTTTTATCCTCCTAAGTTTTCTGCCACTAGTGGTCAACACGACCAAAATTTATCAGCGATTATTGTTATGGATATATTTCGTGACCAATCTGATTGCTTATGCCACCAATTTCGTTGATTTCATCTATTACAAGTACACTTTCAGTCGCTCGACCATGGTGGCTTTTGAATCCATTCAAAATGAACCTAACCAGTCCGGATTGGTACTTTCGTTCGTCAGGGACTACTGGCATGTTTTCCTGCTGTTCTTTATTTGTGCTTTTTTATGGATTAAACTATATAAGCTGATAAGTATAAGTAAAACATTGTATAACAATAAAATAAAGTATTTTTTAAGTTCTTTAGTAGCCTTAGGTATTGTCAGTGTTTTGATTATCGGTGGTATACGAGGTGATTTTAGCCACAGTACCAGACCTATCAATATGGTCGATGCAAGCCGACATGTTAAAATGCCCGAACATGCCAATATTGTACTGAACACGCCTTTCGCTTTTATTCGCACAATAAATGCTACAAGTTTTAAAAAACAGAACGGGGTTCCTAAAGCTGTTGTCGAAAACACCTTTCATCCTATAAAACAATATAACGACACGGTATTGGTGAAACCGAATATTGTTCTTATTATATTAGAAAGCTTTAGTAGGGAGTATGTGGGTAGTTTCAACAAAAATAGAAATATAGAGAACTACAAGGGGTATTCGCCATTTATCGATTCATTAGCGAATCATAGTCTAATATTCACCAATGCCTATGCGAACGGTAGAAAGTCAATTCATGCGATGTCTTCCATACTGGCAGGTATACCCTCGTTCAAGACCGCATATACTTCTACGCCCTATGCCAATCAAAAAATCGAATCAATAATATCGGCAGCCAACAGTATGGGTTATGATACCTCCTTTTTTCATGGCGCCCCTAATGGTTCCATGGGATTTCAAGGTTTTGGGAATGTTTTAGGTTACAACCATTATTACGGAAGGACGGAATATGGAAATGACGAGGACTTTGACGGTATTTGGGGTATATGGGACGAACCCTTCCTAGATTTTACTGCTGATATCCTATCTGAAAAACAACAACCTTTTTTCGGAACGATATTTACAGTTTCTTCACATCACCCTTACATTATACCGGAAAAATACAAGGATAAGTTTCCAAAAGGGGATTTAGACATACACAAAACTGTAGGCTATACCGACTATGCGCTAAAACAATTCTTTAATAAGGCGAGTAAAGAGCCGTGGTACGACAACACAGTTTTCTTAATTACTGCGGACCATGGCAATCAAATACATTATGAGGAGTATAATAAAATGGTCAATCGCTATGGAATTCCGATACTTATTTATGACCCTAAGGAAAAATATAGAGGAGAAAATGATCAACTGGCCCAACAACTCGATATTTACCCTACGTTAACCAGTATAATGGGTTACAACAAACCTTTCAGAAGCTGGGGAAGAAGTCTAATCAGCGATTCGATACAGACGCCTTATGCCATTGCACATACTGGAACGAATTTTCTATTTTTAAGGGATAGTCTTATTTTAGTTAGGGACGACGAAAAAACCATAGGGCTTTATAACCTCGTAGATAAAGGGCTCGAAAAAAACATCGCCACCAAAAACAAACTAGAAACTCAAAAAATGGAAACAATGGCCAAAGGGTTTGTACAAGACTATATGAATAGAGTTGTAGAAGGTAGATTAGACGCTGATTCTAGGCCAGTTAAAGAATAGTTATGTACGATAATTTAGGTGTTGGTATTAGAAAATCTAAAAAAGACTTTTCGTAATCTACCTGCCGAAAACTTCGGAATCCCTATTTTTGTACGTAGCGGAAATAAAAAATTTAATAAAACCTAACAACTAAAAAATAATCAAATTGGGAGTTTCGTCGGTTTTAGTCCAATTAATAGAACAAAAATGAATTTTTTATTTTTCTTCCCCAGAACTACTGAAAATAGCAGTTCTGACCTCCTTCAGAGAGAGGTAAATCAGAGACCTTGGCCAAAAGGCCAAAGTGTTTTATAATAACTCAATGGCCAAAAAGAAAACAACAACAAAGAAAACAGCAACAAAGAAAAAAACAAGTTCTAAAAAGATGAGCCTTAGGCCATCAAAGAAGAACAAGATTATTTTTGGTAGCCTACTGATTTTGTTAAGTATGGCTCTGTTTTTTTCATTTGTCTCCTTCTACTTTACATGGCAAGACGACCTAAGCTTGTCGACCGAATTTGCGGATAGAAACGAACAGGCCAAAAACCTGCTCAATAAGTTCGGTGCAGCGGTGAGCTACCTTTTTGTTTATAAAGGTTTTGGAGTCGCTTCTTTGATATTTACCATCCTTCTTTGTATTACGGGCCTTTATATGTTTTTAAGTTTGGATCGAAAAGGGCTATTAAAAAAATGGATTTGGGGGCTCGTTTTTATGATTTGGATATCGATCGCCTTAGGTTTCTTAGCAGACACAAAACCTTTGCTCGGTGGAGTGGTGGGCTATGAAATGAACGATTTTCTTCAAGATTACACAGGAAAAATCGGTGTTGTTCTCATTTTGCTTTTCGGACTGACATTTATATTGGTGCGCTTTTTTCAATTTACTCCCGATGGTATGGCGCATTTCTTTAAGAAGAAAACCACTTCCATGGCCTCTGAGTCTAAAGGAAGTAATAAAGTAAAATCCACTTCGTCTTTAGATATTCCCTTGAAAACGGAAAAGGAAACTCCGGTTATTTTAGATACCTACACCCATAAAAAAGATATTCCCCCTTTAAAGAAAGAGGAAATTCTAAAAAACGAATTCGAAGTAACCGTTCCGGTAGAGGAAGAAACTACCGACGAGCTTGCCATGGAGGTCGGTAAAATAGTGGAAGAAAAAGAAGAAAAAGATAACATTGCGGATAAACTTGTCGCAGACTTTGGAGAATTCGACCCGACCTTAGAATTGGGTAATTACAAGTTTCCTACTTTAGAACTTTTAGACCAACACGGGGTTACAGGGGGTATTACCATAAATCAAGAAGAACTTGAGAATAACAAGAATAAAATTGTTGAAACCCTTAAAAACTATAAAATTGGTATCTCCCAGATCAAGGCAACCATTGGGCCAACGGTTACATTATATGAAATCGTGCCCGAGGCAGGGGTGCGCATTTCCAAGATAAAGAACCTAGAAGATGATATCGCACTATCACTAGCGGCATTGGGTATACGTATAATCGCTCCGATTCCGGGTAAGGGCACTATTGGTATCGAGGTACCCAACAAGAATGCCACGATAGTATCGATGCGTTCGGTAATCGCTTCCAGTAAATTTCAAAAAGCCGAAATGCAGCTACCTATAGCCTTTGGTAAGACTATTAGCAATGAGACTTTTGTAGTAGACCTAGCTAAAATGCCGCACTTGCTAATGGCAGGTGCAACGGGTCAAGGTAAGTCTGTTGGTTTGAATGCCGTATTGACATCCCTCTTATACAAAAAACATCCTGCAGAGGTAAAATTTATTTTGGTGGATCCTAAAAAAGTAGAACTATCTATCTACAACAAGATAGAACGACATTTTTTGGCCAAATTACCTGATTCAGAAGAGGCTATTATAACCGATAACGCTAAGGTTATCAATACATTGAATTCCCTTTGTATTGAAATGGACAATCGGTACGAGCTACTTAAGACGGCCATGGTAAGGAACTTGAAAGAGTACAATACAAAGTTTAAGGCTCGAAAACTAAACCCTAACGACGGGCATAAATTTTTGCCCTATATCGTGTTGGTCATCGATGAGTTCGCCGATTTGATTATGACGGCCGGCAAAGAGGTTGAAACACCCATTGCACGATTGGCGCAATTGGCACGTGCGATTGGCATTCATTTGATTATCGCGACACAACGCCCTTCGGTCAATGTAATTACTGGGATAATTAAGGCCAACTTTCCGGCACGTATCGCATTTCGTGTAACCTCCAAAATTGATTCACGCACTATTTTAGATGCTCAGGGCGCTGATCAATTGATCGGTCGTGGAGACATGCTCTTTACCCAAGGTAATGACGTGACCCGAATTCAATGTGCATTCGTAGATACGCCCGAAGTAGCAAAGATTACCGAATATATTGGTTCTCAACGGGCTTATCCCCATGCGTATGAACTACCCGAATATTCAGGTGAAGATTCTGGCACAAGTATTGATTATAATATCGCCGATAGAGATGCCCTATTCCGTGACGCTGCCGAAGTTATCGTTATTGCGCAACAAGGCTCGGCCTCCCTCATCCAAAGAAAACTAAAATTGGGCTATAATCGGGCGGGGCGAATCGTAGACCAGTTAGAAGCAGCAGGAATCGTTGGGCCGTTTGAAGGCAGTAAGGCCAGACAGGTATTGGTAACCGACTTAGTGGCCCTAGATCAACTATTGAATAATGAAGGTTCTTAATACGGGCCAATAATTAAAAGCAACATAATGAAGAAGTTTTTGTTAATAGTAACCATTCTTTTATTTTTTAACTCGTCGTTGGCCCAGAACTCTGCCGAGGCCAAGGCACTTTTAGACGAAGTGTACAGCAAAGTGAAGAGCTACGACAATATTTTCGTCGATTTCAAATACGTGCTAAACAACTTAGAAGCTGGTATCAACCAAGAGACCCGAGGTGATGTGACGTTGCAAGGCGACAAGTACATCGGTAATTTTTTCGGCACAACGCAATTGTTCGATGGAACGAAGGTCTACACCATAATTCCTGAAAATGAAGAGGTGACCATAGAAGATAAGTCGGAAGACCAAAATGCGTTAACACCTGCCAAGATGCTTACATTCTACCGAGAAGGCCATAACTATGAGATGGATATTCTACAAAATGTTAAGGGTAGAAAAATTCAATTTATCAAGTTGACGCCTATCGATACGAATTCAGAAATAAAATCTATTTTATTGGGTATCGATGCGGAAACCAAGCATATCTACAAGCTTATCGAGACCGGTAAAAACGACACTACCACTGCCATTACAGTTAATTCTTTCAAAACTGACCAACCTTTGTCGAAAACCTTGTTTACTTTTGATGAGGCCAAATATAAAGATGAAGGCTACTACATCGTAAGAAATTAACAACTTAGCATTGAGAATTCTAGATCGATATATCCTATCACGATTCCTTTACAATTTTTTAAGTTCGTTTGTAATATTGATGTTTATTTTCATATTTCAAACCATCTGGCTATTTATAGATGATTTTGCCGGGAAAGGCCTTGATATTGGTATTATCGGAAAGTTCTTTTTTTACATGATGCCAAGTCTTACCGAAAAGGTACTGCCTTTAACAGTGTTACTCGCTTCAATTTTGACCTTTGGCACCTTTGCCGAAAATTATGAATTCGCTGCAATGAAAGCATCGGGTATATCTTTACAGCGATCGATGTTGAGCCTTATTATATTAATGGTAGTTTTAGGTGGCGTCACATTTTACTTTGCCAATAATGTTATACCGGCCTCGGAGCAAAAAATCTATAATATGCGCCGGAATATCGCCAAAGTGAAACCCGCTGCTGCAATAGAGAAAGGGGTTTTTAGCGATTTTGAAGGAATGAGTATCAAAGTAGATGAGAAATATGGGGAGCAAGACAGATTCTTAAAAAATGTAATCATCCACCAAAAAACGGAGACCAATGTAAACAGTACCGTTATCAAGGCAAAAACGGGAGAACTAATCAGTAGTGAAGCTTCTGAACTTATTCAATTGGTTTTAAGGGATGGCCACTATTATAGGGACGTGGAAACCAAAAGCAGTAACAACAAACGTAAATTACCTTTTGCAAAAGCTAATTTCGAGATTTATCGTATGAACATTGAGATTCCTGAAATGGAACAGGATCTTGAAGAAGAAAGTGTGTCCAATCGAGAAAAAATGAAAAACGTGTCTCGTTTATTAAAGGATATGGATTCCCTAAAAAAGGATAATCGCAGGATCGTCAAGGCTTTTTCCAAAAACATTACCTATCGCATGGGCGCCTTTGTTCCTTTAGCAGCATTGGATAGTAGTTCTCTTGCTAAAAAAATAGTCGAAAGAACCAGAGATTCCGTCTTCTTTAAGGCTACTCTAAATGACACTATAAACTTATCGGAAAAACAAAAAGATTCTTTGTTAGTCCTAGAAGAAATAGCCAAGAAACCGTTCTCTGGAAATGTGGTCGACCTTTTTCCAGCTTGGCAAAAAATTCAGGTACTTAATGCCGCGAAGAATACAGTATCAAACATTATGACTTCGATAGTAGGTAAAAAGAATGAGTTGGATAAACGATACGAGATTCACAGAAGACATATTTTTTCGTTACACGAGAAATATGCCTTGGCCCTTTCATGCATTATTTTGTTTTTTGTTGGTGCTCCATTGGGTGCCATCATTCGAAAAGGGGGTATTGGGCTACCTATGGTGGTCGCCATTTTGTTGTTTCTAGTGTACTATTTTTTAGGGGTATTTGCCGAAAACTACTCTTACAAGGGGAATATTCACCCTATTTTGGGCGCATGGTTATCTTCGATGATAATGTTACCTTTGGGTGTTTATTTAACTAAGAGAGCCACGGCCGACAGGGGAATGATGAATTTCGGAAACGCTATTGATAGAATCAAGCGGGTTTTTGCCAAAAAGGATAAAGAAGCTACTGAATGATTACCGATACAGAAAAAAACATACAATTGAACACGATAGCCGAAGCTATTGAAGACATTCGACAAGGCAAGGTGATTATTGTAGTCGACGACGAAAACCGTGAAAACGAAGGCGATTTCTTGGCAGCAGCTGAACTTGCCACTCCCGAAACGGTCAATTTTATGGCCACCCATGGAAAAGGGCTTATATGCGCACCACTTACCGAAGGTCGTTGCAAAGATCTGGGGTTGCATATGATGGTGAACAATAATACGGATCCTTTAGAGACGGCATTCACAGTCTCGGTAGACTTACGTGGAAATGGCGTCACAACTGGTATATCGGCTTCCGATAGGGCAAAGACGGTTTTTGCGCTCACTGATTCAGAAACAAAACCGCATGATCTTGCACGACCCGGCCATATTTTTCCTCTTGTCGCAAAAGAAGGTGGTGTGCTGCGCCGTACCGGCCATACAGAGGCCGCCATTGATTTTGCCCGCTTAGCCGGACTACAGCCTGCCGGAATCATTGTAGAAATCATGAACGATGATGGCAGTATGGCCCGACTTCCTCAACTTTCTAAGGTAGCGGAAAAGTTTGACCTCAAAATTGTTTCTATTGAAGATTTGGTCGCCTATCGCATGGAGCATGATAGTCTTATTTCAAAAAAGGAAGATTTCGATATTATTACACGCTTCGGCAAGTTTCGTTTACATGCATATCAGCAAACAACAAACAACCATATTCATGTAGCGCTGACCAAGGGCAATTGGAATAAAAGTGAAAAAGTCTTGACACGCATAAATTCCACGCTCGTCAATAATGATATTTTAGGAACATTGACAAACAACCCTGACGCAAAATTAGAAGATATGTTCAAAGCCATCGACATCGAAGGCAAGGGCGCCATTGTTTTCATCAATCAAGATTCGGAATCACTCAATTTGTTGGCGCGATTGGCCGAACTAAAAGAGTTACAACAAGAAGGTATCTACAAAGCCCCTAAAATAGATATGGACGCACGTGACTTCGGTATCGGAGCCCAGATTCTACATGACTTGGATATTGTCAAAATGAGATTGCTATCGAACTCGCCGAAAACCAAACGCGTCGGTATCGTGGGCTACGGTTTAGAAATCGTAGAGTATGTACCGTACTAGGCAACTTTTTTCTTTTAGAGCCTAGCCTGTTTTCAACTACAGAAAATCTAATTTAAAATTCCCTAAGTACTCTTAACCAACAATTCGCCTGAAAAAGGTTATTGCAATCATTTATTTGTCGTCGGATGTGCTACTAACTTATATTCAAGAATGCCACCTTCCAGTAAATCAAAATGGTTTAAAGTATAACCTTCAACAACTTTTCCGTTAAATTTAATCGATTGAACGTAGAAATTATCTTTTGATTGTCGCTTTGCTTTGATAAGCAATTTTTTACTATTTGGAAGTGTCAAAGTAATTTTATCGAACAAAGGTGAGCTCAGTTCATACTGCGGGTTTTCTTCCGTACCACCGTTCATCTGAAATAGCCCCATTTTCATTAATACGGCCAAGCTACCCATAAGGCCTTGATCTTCATCTCCGTTATAGCCAGTTGCCGGTGATAAACCACTAAAAACTTCGTCTACGACCTTTCGCGACCAATATTGGGCAAGGTCTGGCCTACCCAATTGGTGGAATATAAAAGCCGTTTGCATCGAAGGTTGATTTCCATAATTGATGGGAATCCGTCTGTATTCGGGATGCCTTTCTTTATCATGTGAACTACCGGAAGTAAAACCAAGTGCTTCCGAGGCTTCAAATTGACTGTTCAGTTTTTCAACGGCTCTCTCATTTCCACCCATAAGTTCAGCAAGCCCTTGAATATCATGGGGAACGAACCAAGTGGACTGTGCCCCGTTAGATTCGTTAAAGCCCTGCTCGTATTGGTATGGGTCGTAATTTTCTTTCCAAATACCATCGACATCCTTTGGGCGCATCCAACCTATGCTCGTATCGAAAACGTTCCTGTAATTTTTTGATCGTTCCAGAAAGTAGCTATAGTCTTCCAAATGATTAAGTTTTTTGGCCAGCTGTGCCAAAGTCCAATCTTGGTAGGCATATTCCATTGTAAGACTGGCACCATCTTGGTGGCCTCCAAATTTTCCCTCTGGAATGGGATGCGGAACATAACCTTTTTCCAAATAATACTTAAATCCGCCACCAAGGGCTGTTTTATGTTCGTAACCCGCTTTTTCCATAATCCCACCGGTCATATGATTCTTTTTTAAGGCTTGGTAAATACTTTCCAAATCTTTTGTGATAATTCCCTTTTGGATCGCACTCACAATAAATGGCGTAGACGAAGCACCGGTCATAACATAAGTGTAATTTCCTCCCGAAGGTCCGCGCGGAACGATACCTCCATCTTTGTAATATTGAAGTAGCGAATGCGAAAAATCTTCCATAATTTCAGGGTAGACCAGCCCCCAAAGAGTGTTTATCGTCCATTGCGCACCCCAAAACGAATCTGAATTGTAGTGATTGAATTTAGGTTTGCCGTCAGCATTCATGGGCAATTGGCCAATTCGAAAATCCTTTCCCGTATTATCAGGATACGCACCGTTCACATCGTTTATCGTTCTTCTACCCTGAAGCGCATGCCATAGATCGGTATAGAACCGTTTTTGCTGATTTTCGTTTCCGCCATCGATTCTTATTCTCCCTAAGACATCGTTCCACTTTTCTTTTGAGGCATTTGCTACTTTATCAAAATTCCAGTGCGATAATTCCGTTGTACTATTGAGTGCGGCATTTTCTACAGATGTATAGGAGATGCCCACCTTCATCAAAACCGTTTTTTCCTTACCCTCTATTTTCAACAAATAGTTGCCTGTTTCGGGATCACGGTCAATAGATTTTATTTTTGTGCTTAAGGAAATATGAAAAAATAATTTGACCGGTTTTGGCCTGCGATATGTCGGTGCGATTACGAGCTCACCTGCAAAGGTCTTATCCTTTATTTTACGAAGTACGCCATCAGTGGTCTGGTTTGGCCCCAGTATACCGTTCAAATTAAACAAAATGGCAGGTTGCTCATTATTTGTGAAGGTATACCGATGAAAGCCGACCCGTTTTGTACTGGTCAGCTCAGCAGCAATACCATATCTATCGAGTTCAACATGATGGTATCCTGGAGAAACCTTTTCGGTTTCGTGACTGAATTTTGATTTGAAATCCTTAAAAACAATCTTATTATTAGCTTCACCGATAGTCACAGGAAGTACAGAAAGACCTGAAAGTTGCCAAGCATGAATATGGCTAAAACCACGTATCGTATCTACCTTATGTCGATAACCGCTGCCCCATGCACCATCAACTTCAGTATCTGGACTAAGATTTACCATTCCGAAAGGACGATTAGCAGAAGCAAAGAAAAACCAACGGGAATTTTCAGTGTCAAGTAGTGGATAAACTAAATCTACTGGTTCTTGTTTTTTAGAATCAACTACTGAAGTATCAGTACATGAACTCATAGTCAAAATCAAACAAACAATTAAAAGTAGTACCGGAAAACGGGTCAAACTCGATTTCATGAGAGACAAATTAGATGATAAAGGGAGGCAAACAAATACTTGTCTGTCTGGGCTAAACAATTTATTCATAGAGTACGAGGCCTAAAGTTTTCGCAACCAGATATTTCTAAACTGGGTTTTGTTCCCATGGTCTTGAAGTGAAATTACATCCTCACCATGTGCTTCCGGGTAGTCATGCAAACCAGTATTGTAAGTATTGCCATTGATTACGGCATTGTTCTGAATCAATACACCATTGTGCAATACCGTAATCTCAGCTTTTGAATCTAAACGGCCATCTTCTTTAAATCGAGGCGCCCTGTAGATGATATCATAGGTATTCCATTCGAGCGGGCTGCGCATGGCATTGACCAAAGGTGCATAATCTTTATAAATACTGCCAGCTTGTCCATTACGATAAGTACGATTATTATACGAATCCAATATTTGAAGTTCGTAACGATCCTGGAGAAACAATCCGCTGTTACCCCTGCCCTGGCTTTCACCATTTACAGTGTCAGGAGCACTAAATTCGATATGCACTTGACAATCACCGAATTTCATTTTCGTACTTATGCCCCCAGAATCGGGTACCACTTCCATATGGTTGTTATCAATAATTTTCCATGGAGCGGGTTTTGTATTGTCCTTTTGGCTTACCCATTGCTCTAGGTTTTTGCCGTCAAATAAAATAATCGCATCCGAGGGGGCATCTCCCAAATCCTTTGCCGGGGTCACTATCTCTACTTCCGGTTCCCAGATTTCGGTCATTTGAGATTTCATGGGCATCGGTGATTCTGCCGGTGGTTTGCTTGAATGGCCATTTTGTGCGTTCACTTGAATTGAAAAAATAATAGCCATAATGCAAATGGGCAGTTTCAAGAACTTCATCTTAGAAATATATTTTTTGAATTTTGAAAAAATAAATATAATAATATCTCGTTAAACAAATTGTTAAAACGCATCTAATTCAGTCTGCGCCTGTTTCCCTTCATTCAAACCGAAAAGTAATTTTAGAATCCGTTACGAAAAACGTTTTACTACTTTATAGACTCTTCAAGACAGCGACCATATTAGCGGCTCTTTGCCTTACCTCAGCATCTGACCAACCTAATTTAATAAGACATGAAATATTGCGGCCCACCCAATAATCTGACAACGAAAAATCAGATTTTGAGTAATCTGGAAGTTGTTGAAGTACCTCAGTGGGCAGCTTGCCCAACGATTTTTTTTGAAGCAGATGTTCCCACTTTCGGTAATAGTGCCAATTATTGTCATACCAATAAAAACAGGCATCTACGCCAGCGGCTCCTAAAGCGGCATGTGCTTTTTTAGCGGTCTGCGTATCCTCTAGAAAGAAATTTAAAAATGCATAGCTCTCCTCACCACCTTTGGGAACGCGTCTAAAGTTGACTTCAGGAATAACTTGCAAAGCTTCACGTAGTATGGTATAGTTCTTTTTTTGAATGGCCAAAAATTCGTCCAAACGCCTTATTTGTCCTAATCCGACGGCGGCGTGTAGTTCTGAAATCCTATAATTGTAACCTAAAAAAGGATGTGTTTCCGCTCCCCTATCTCCTCCCTCATGGTCATGACCATGGTCTGAATAATGGTCCGCATTAATTTTGAATTGCTCATTATCCGTGATTATAGCACCCCCTTCTCCACAAGTGACAGTCTTAACATAATCGAACGAAAAACAGCCCAAGTCACCATAACTGCCTAAAGGTTTGCCTTGAAAAGTACCCCCGATGGCTTGACAGGCATCTTCCACTAATAAAAGTCCATGTTGGTCACATAGGTTTTTCAAAGCCCTTAAATCGGCCATAGAACCACACATATGAACAGGCATAATTACTTTGGTTCTTTTAGTAATAGCCTTCTTGACAGCATCTGGACTAAGTGCTAGGGTATCATCAACATCGACAAGAATAGGAACTGCCCCTAGGGCCAGAATCGATTCAAAACTAGCAACAAATGTAAACGTAGGCATGATAACTTCATCACCTGACCCTACTCCAGCGCTTGCTAAAGCAACCGTCAATGCTGCCGTGCCACTGCTGAGCAATTGGGCATGTTTAATCTTCATTCGTTTGGTCAGTGCTTTTTCAAGCTCCAAAGCTTTCCAATGACCATTACGCATTCCGTCAAAACCATAGCGCATTAATACCCCTGATTCTAGTACATCTTCTACTTGTTTTCTTTCCTTATCCCCAAATAACTCGAATCCTGGCATTATCTTCTGTTTCTAGTTTCTAGTTTCTGATTTCCGACCTCCGGTCTCTAAAGCTCAATGAAACTAGAGACACTTGAAACCAGTTAAAATATTTCGATTACACTATCTTCTAAATCCTTTCGTACTTTCTTGAAATCTGAAAACACATCGTCTTCGGACCTATACCCCACCGGTAATACTAAAACCGATGCCAACCCCCTTTTACCCAATGCTAAAATTTCGTCGTATGCAGATGGCACAAAACCCTCCATTGGGCATGAATCTATTTTTTCCATAGCACATATTGTCAGTAAATTTCCCAGTGCCAGATACGCTTGATTTATTGACCATTTCTTGATTTCGGCGACATCCTTTTTGGAAAAATCGTCAACCAGTGCATCCTTGAACGGATTTAAAACTTCATCGCTTGTACCACGAATCTTTTTTATTTTATCAAAATAGCGATATATATACTGGCTATCAATTGCATCTTGAATACATATGACAAGTACATGCGATGCTTGCGCAACTTGCTGTTGCCCAAAGGAATGCTGTACTAATTTCTGTTGCAATACTTTATTTTTGATAACCAACAAAGTAATTGGCTGTAGCCCATACGACGTAGCTGTAAGGTTAAATGCCTGTTTTAGGCCGTCTACCTTTTCTTCAGGAAGTAATTTATCGCTATCAAACTTTTTAACGGCATAGCGCCATTCTAAATTTTTTATACTGTCTGTCATATATCTTATTAAATTTCCGACTTTGCGCGAATGACAATTAAAAGGTCTTAATTAAAAAACCAAAGTTTTATCGACATAGCCACTACCATAATAACCAAAAAAGTCTTTATGAAACCGTCGCCCCTTTTTACTGATACGCGGCTGGCCAACCAAGCTCCTGATCCGTTACCTACGGCCAATATCAGGCCTATTTTCCAATTTACTTTGTCGTTTAATACAAATACGGCCAATGCCGAAAGGGTATAAATGCATACAATAGCTACTTTGGTGGCGTTTGCCCTAACCAGAGTCATTCGATTTATGTAGTGCAAAAATAAGATAATTATAAAGCCTAGCCCTGCATTGATAAATCCACCATAAATTCCGAAGAAGAAAAAAGCGATAATACCTATCCAAAGGTATTTACCCGTGAGCCTTTCTTCAAGTTCTTCAATCTTGATTTTGGGTTTAAAAATAATAATGAAAACTACTACAATCATTATAATGGCCAATATTCGATTGAAGGTTTCACCTTTAATGTCAACAGCAATATAAGCACCAATAATTGCACCCAATAATGCGGAAATGCCCAAATAGATATTAAAAGGGAATGTAGTTACACCTTTGCTCTTGAACCCAGCAGTAGCCAATGCGGTCTGTATCACTATTGCAACTCGGTTTGTACCATTAGCCACGCTCGGAGGCAGGCCTAAAAATATCAATACGGGAAGGGAGAGCAATGAACCGCCCCCGGCAACAGTATTTATAAATCCTACAAGAAAACCTACCCCTACTAACAACACGTATTGGTACCATTCATTCATGGTGCAAAAGTAGCTTCAAAAAGTCATACTTGACACCTTGAAAAGTAAAAAAGCTTTACGTTAAACGTAAAGCTTTTTCGGCACAGAAAAGGGATTCACTGAATGAAACCCGAACAAATCGAATCTTAAGTAATTTACTTACGCTATGGCCTCTGAGTATTCCAATTCTTGCAGCTTTCTTAGGGCATCTGATTTTGAATTTACATCGAGCTTAAGGTATATATTCTGTACATGAAAGTTGATGGCACTTGCCGTTACGAACAATTTTTCAGCGATAGTTTTATACGTGGCACCCTGACTTAGATACTCGACAACTTGATTTTCTCTTTCGGAGAAAAAATCATACGATTTTCGCTGGAATTTTGAAATGATCTTGCTGACAATATCATTGCTCATTGTAGCGCCTTCGCTCATAATTGAATCCAATGCATTGTAAAGGGTCCTTTCTGTTACCGGTTTGGAAAGGTATCCATTGGCTCCATTATTAAATGCCTTTTTGACCAATTCAATATCGCTATGTGCACTTAGCATAATAATTTTTACGTTCGGATCCTTTTTTCTAAAGCGCCGAATTCCTTCAATGCCACATTCATGGGTTAAAGCAACTTCAGAAAAAATAATGTCCGGTCGTAAATAATCGTATTCGGCTAGGGCCTCTGAAATTGAAATATGGATACCATTAAGCGAATAGTCTAAATACGATTCAAAATACCGCTGATACTTGTCGTGAAATGTCAGGTCATTGTCTATCACAATGATTTTTGAAATATTAGGATTCATGGTAGTGGGGATTTGACGATATTCCTATGCATTTAATTGAAATACAAGGATCTATCTAGGTTATATTTGGGATAAATTCAATTAACAGATAACCGCTTGATGAGCGATTATCTTAAAATTAAGCGTAAGTAGGCACTGCCTCAGTGATAAAATCAATTTTGAGGCCACCCTATCTGAACACAAACTCTTATCGAAAACTAGAACAAGGCACAACCTTGTCAGGCATCGAAAAGAAACCGGAACCGATAGTATTTTTTACACTTTAGAAATTTGGTGATTTCCATACTATAGGTAAGTATGTAAAACCAAAGCGATTTTACATCGCTAAAACACCTCTTGGAAGTTTTGAGGTTCTGCACTCTTCTCAGGTATTTTTCGAGTGCTTTTTTTGCGGTAATCTTGTAGGTAGTAAATCATGGCAAATGGGATTTGGGGTTAATAAATAGGCTTTATTTCTTTATGGTTCTCAAACTTACTGAAATTTCGGATACGCCTATCTCTTCAGTAGGTATTTTCGTTCAAATGCAAAGAAAGGCCCCGTATTTATGCAGTTCGTCGGGGTTTTAGTATATCCTAATTATCCCTTTTCAGTATTCAGAATTTAGAAATGGCACGTCATACCACCATCTTTAAATATCAAAACGTTATAATTTAAACAAATAAAACAGCGGAGCCTCCCCCGCTGTTTTTGCCTAATTTTTCTACCAAAAAAAATCAGGTCCCACTAACCATAAGTTAATATCTATTGATTTTCGTGCATATTGTCAACAATTGCCGAATGATCATCTATTTGCATTATCCATTTTTCATCATTATACTTTCCATTAAGGTTTGAAACATACGCCATTTCTGCTTCCTCCTTAAAATTATAATCGGCCAGGTAAACATAATTAAGTCCATTTTCTTTGTTATAAAACTGTCTTGGATTCAAGCCCTGTTGTTTTAAGTTTTCCATAAAAGCATTTAAATACTTTTTAGTTTTAAACACATTCGCTATTAAATAGAAGCCAGATTTAACCCCGACAATATCCGCTTGATTCATTCTTTTGATGGGAAGCTTTACATAATCTTTAATTGCAGCGGTATTATTCCTTTTAGTTACAATGGGCATAGTCTCGCTGTCAGTGAACATCAATTCAACTTTTTTCGGTGCCTCGGAAATAGCTCCAGAATTGAAAAAGGCATCAACCGATTCGTGAATTTCGTTTTCAGCTACAAGATCACCGGTCTCTTCTAAAGAACTAATTTCAGATTTGGTTACCGCCAAATTATTGCTTTCAGGTAACTCAGTAGCAGTTTTTTCAATACCAACAGTCTTTGGTTGGTTGTTTAAAATTGTTGGAATTTCTTCGGTTACAGCCAAAGCGGTATTCATAGCAGGTCTAGAATCTTCAGATTCAGAATTCATATTTTCTTTTATCTCATTTCGAAGGACATCTACCAATGATTCAAGCCTCTCCTCGAATGCCGCAGTTCGTGCATTATCAATAGAATCTTGCCTTAGAATCAATTCATCTAAAATCAAACGGTTTTCATAAGCCATTGCGTTAACATCCTCCTTGATTTCGAACTGATCTTCTTGCTCAACCTTACTCGTATTTTTATCGACCGCGTTAGCCTTTTCGTTCTCCGCTGTCAACCTTAGAATCTGTTCTTCATAATTTCTTACGATACGATCGATTTTAGCATCATTCGAGCTATCTACATAGCCACTCGGACCAGTACCATGCGTATCGAAGGTATAGGCAAGCGAAACTTCATGGTTCCACCCTAAATCGGCATCGTCTTGTAATAAATCTTTTTCTAAAAGATACCCCAATGACATTTTCTTGCTAAGATTGAAACCAAGCCCTAAAGAAAGACCGTAGTCATCATCAAAATTAGTCTGCAGCCAACCGTATTCAGGAAGGTCTAATACTATAGAGCCTACATAATCTAAACTACCATTTTGATCTTGGCCTACTTGCAACATAGGCATTAATCTCGCATTGGCAAAAAGCCCTCTATTCGCAAGAAAACTGTGTGTGTATTGCACTGACGCCTTAACGCTTTTCGTGCTTAAATTAGTCAGAAAACTATTTGTTGTCTGGTTGTATTTGAATAAATCAGTAGCATACAGTCCGAAATCGAATCGACCCGTTGAGAGGGTGACACCTGGTTGAATGGCAACTTTATTTTCTTTTTTCGACTCAAGAATCTTAGTATCGTTTTCAGCGGCTATGACACGGTTCTGATCAAGGCCTTCAGTATAATATGTTAGGTTCGTACCAAAGGTCAATTTGCTTTTATCGCCCAACTTCACCGAAGTTGCGTAATTAGCATTAAAACCAAATTCCTGAACTACTCCAGACCATTGGCTATATACGCTAATTCCCAAAGCCGTATGGTCGTTCAACCGGTTACTGAAACCAAGAAAATAGTTCTGGTCATTGTCTTCGAAAGTTGCATACTGATTTCTATGAAGAACGTTTATATATGACTTTGTTTCGCGCACCAATGAAAATGTTGGGTTAATCAGAAATCTATTGAAAAACAGTTGATTGTGATACGTGCTATTTGAATTGATCTCTGTGGTCGCTTCTTGGCCATAACTAAGTTGTGCGCCGAATATGGTACAAAGAAGAAGTAGTATGCCTATGCTGTTGATATTATTTCTTTTGTTACTCATGGTAGTGCAAATTGGGGGTTAACTTATGGGTAATCCTTATTTTTAATTAAAGCATCATGACTCGATTGGGATAAGACCCAGTTTCAAAATGGACATCAATTAAGAATATTACTCGGAGCGTAGGTCGAAGACGGTAATCGAACGGCCTACGTATTTATCCGATTGGTATCATTCGTCTTCAAAAATAGAAGTGGTGTACCGAATTTTAGAGTCAGGATTAAAAGCTTCCAATAAATTATATTCACTTTTTTCCTCAGATATATTCTTCTTCTCGGTATATGAGAAAGCAACTCGTTGAACCGAGTTTTTATTATTTCCACGGTTCGACATTACATATCCTTTACCGTTTTCTGTCGTAAAGGAAATTGCGAAGTCATCTTCTCCGCTATTGATGGGGTTTCCTAGATTTACGGCCAAATCAACCTTTCTCTGACCAACTTGGGTCATATATACATCAAGCCCGCCATGGCCATCGCGCCCTTCGGAAGCAAAAAACAAAGTATTTGTGCCAACCACATTGGGATAAAGGTCGTTCTTCTTCGTATTAACCTTTCTTCCAAGATTTTTAGCGATGCCCAAAGTACCGTCTTTTTGTATGTTGGATACATATATATCGTACTCACCAAAAGTACCGGGCATATTGGAAGCAAAAAACAAACGCTTTCCATCTGCCGAGATTGCAGGGTGTTTTGAAGAGGAATGCTTGGGAGATACGGCAACTTCTTTAACATTCTTCCACTCGCCTTCTACTTTGTCGGCTCTATAAATTTTATGTGCCAACTCCTTTTTCGAAAAAAGACCATATAACGGTTTTTCGTAGACCGTTTTACTAAAATATGCTGTGCTACCGTCAGGAGTAACTGCCGCTGGGGAAGAATACTCATTTTGGTCATTGGTCTCACCAATCAAAGCTTTAAGACTATTTTCAGCCATGGATTGATCATCAACTATGAATTTTCCATCTTTGCGTTGAAAGTCTAGCTCCCTATATCTTTCTGCGAGGGGCCTATCCAATAGGTTTTGCAAAGGTTCCTTCTTTACTTTGTAATCCGATTCGATTTGTGCGAGCCAATCTTTCTCATTTGAACCCTTCGATGAGGTCGATTTAACAGACTTTTCCAATGCATAGTCATAACGCTTTTGATAGCTGGTGCCCAACGAAGCTCCTTTATTGGTTTCCTTCAATTTTTCATACCAAAACAATGCAGCTACATAGTTTTCTTTTAAAAAATTTGCGTTGCCTAAATCTTCAAAGATTTCTTTATCCTTATATCCTTGCCTCTTCAGAAACCGATAGTTATCCATCTTTTTATTGACTTGATGGATATTCGGAGAGTTAGAGTTCGTTGAATACTGCGCAGTAATTGAATTACAGCAACAAGTAATAACACAGGCAAAAAGCAGGTTGTAGGTTAGCGACTTTTTCATAACAGATTCGATTAAGGGTTCATAATTACCGACAAAGTTCTGTAAAAGTTCAGCAAAACTACTTAGTAAAAATTCATAGGTTTAACCTCATTTCAGCAATATTTATGTTAAAATTATCCATTTGACCACCTTTTTTTACGTTTAAGCGTTTAAAAATTCAATTATAATTAGTGTTTTTAGGGTCTCTTTTAAGTCGTTGAACTCCAAAATGGCGTTATCTTAAATGAT
>CAZRIE010000044.1:0-31409 GCA_964600075.1 uncultured Flavobacteriaceae bacterium | reverse complement strand
CAAGCACGGTTCTGTGAGAGGCTTGGGGTGAAATTCCCCTGGTCTACTCGATCACAAACCGATAACGAAACTTCATTTCTCCCTATTCTTCGCCTCAATGCATTTAAAAAGGTATTTTGTGCTTTGCATCATTTGGTCGGAACAATACCCTCACTAGCGCAAGTCTATGACGAGTGCCGTATTGAGTACGACTCTAACCCATAAAAGGAATAGCGTAAATCGAACCATGGCCAAAAAATCATATTATTTTGGTTTGTAGTTTGTCTTCTGATACTAATTAGGGCTTTGAAAAATCTGAGAAATAATCTAGAAGGCTACTTTAAGGGCTGGGTTCTATACCGCAAATTCATCAAGCCCTTGTTGATCTATAATCATGAATTCTTCTCCTCAATCCACTTTGAGAGGTATTTAATACTTTGCACCGTTTGATGCCGTAATAGCGCACCAATAAAGTTTTGGTTCCGGTATTTTGTCAAGTTTTGTAGAAGGTCTTTTATCTTCGTGTTGAAATGGTCGTGAAGCCTTTCTTTTCGATACAAGCTGTTAATAATGACCCTACCGTTGCGCTGAGCCTTGAGCCATTCGTTTTTGTTGTTATAGAGTTCAATGGCTGCTTTTGCAAAGCTGTCTGCGTTATTGTCTATGGTTCCGCTCCATGGCAAGCCGTCGTGCATGCCTTCTGACCCTATCGAAGTTGTAATACTTGGGGTTCCCGTTTGCATCGCTAGAATCAGCTTTCCTTTCATTCCTGCCCCGAACCGTAAAGGAGCGAGATTTACCTTGGCACCGCTCATCGCTTTTTCGGCATCAGCGACCCATTCTTTTATCAAAAAACCTTGCCTTAAACTATGCATTTCTCTAATCTTTTGTGGCAGATAGGCACCGTATACATTTAGCTCGGCTTGGGGAAGCGCTTTTCTAATTATTGGCCATATTTTCTCTTTCAACCAAACAACGGCATCAATATTCGGGGCATGTTTGCCGTTGCCGATACAGATAAAGCCTTTTCTATCTTCAAAGGGAGTCCAACTTTTAATCTGTTGCTCCTGTATTTTCGGTAGCATAAATGGCAGATGCAACAAAAGGCCTGAGGCAATTTTAAGTGTCTCCATCAGCAAGTTCATTTCATGACTTGAAATAATCAACGAGAGATCAGAGCGGTAGATACTGGCGACTTCCCTTTTGGTGATATCATTCTGTAGCCATACCTCCGTAGTAAACGGTCTGTTGCTTTTAAATTCCGTTTGTCTGGTATTTCGGAGGGAATGTAAATCTTCGGTATCTAAAATACGTACCGCACTGGGAGCAAATTCAGCAACACGCCAACCAAATTGCTCTTCGGTCAAGAAACGGTCGAACAAAACGATTTCTGGATTTAGCCTTGCAACAAAATCATTAAAACTCGAATGGTTTAACTGAATAGAAGCTTTTTTAACGCCCATAGTATCAAGGCCAAACGAAAGTTCAGATTCTGATGCCGTGCTTGCAACGGTAATGTCATATGCTTGTTCCAAAAAAAACTGAATCAGTTGCAACATTCTGTTTCCCGCAGCTGTAGAATTAGGCTCTGGCCAGACTAGGGCTATTATAAGAAGTTGTTTTTGCAAGTTTTAAGTTATAATAAAGGAGAATCAAAACGTAATTGCGAGGAGCATTTTTCGCTACATGCCAATCAGTTCAACATTCTCGGAGGGTTCAACAGATTGACGTGCTTCTCTTGCAAAGACGTTTTTCTGAATTACATCCTTGCAGCGAACCTTCGGGAAATACTGGAGCGCAGTTTACGTTCATAATCCTCTTCTAACCATTCTTTATAATTCTTGGTATTGTTCATGATGCAATAAGAGTATTGGCGCACCCGATAGGAGATTTCCTCTTTAAGTTCTTTAGCAAGTATGCGCGCATCGAACACATCTTCGGCATTTTCGACGCTTATCTCGGCATGTTGTTCTATGCTTCGCTCCAAGACTATTTTTGATTTAAGGCCTTGGGCGAAGACTTTTTTATATTCCGCCTTAATATCGAACTCGATATTCTTTGATTTGGAGAATTTCGCTCGAAGCGCCGCTGGCATTTCATAAACGAACTCCCGCTCGATATCTTCGTCGTTCTTGATGTTCTCCAAATAAAAATCGGGGAAATGGAAAATTTCCTGCCAATCGATAGGGGCATCCCACATGCCGAAGCGGGCAACATTATTCCCCATATCGACCACGGTAAATTTGTCTTTGTCCGGTAGAATACGGCTTCCGCGACCTATCATTTGAAAGTAAAGGGTCAACGAACGTGTCGCGCGGTTCAAGATAATAGTCTCCACGGTCGGTTCATCAAAACCGGTGGTCAAAATACTAACGGAAGTCAAAATCGCCTCGGGAGTGTTCGTAAACCAGTCTAAGATATCCTTCCGTTCCGATGCGGTATTTTTATTATCCAGATGACGAATATTGTATCCTGCTTTCTTAAAGGTTTCATAAACATAGCGCGATGTATTGATTCCGTTATTGAAAATCAAGGTCTTGGTGCCCTCCGCAATTTCTTTATAGGCAGATAATAATTTGCCTAACATGCTCTGGTTGCCATAAAGTTCGTCGGAAGATTTAACGGTATAATCCCCACTAATTCCTAGTTTAAGACTCTGTAGGCTAACATCGTAGTTATACATATTCGCCTTGGCCAAAAAATTCTTTTTGATAAGCGCCCCGATAGACTCTCCCACGATCAACTTTTGGTAGTTGTCTTTCATGGGAAGTTTAATATTCGAACTCAAAGGTGTCGCAGTAACCCCCAAGATTGTGGAAGCCTTAAAAAACTTGAACAGTTTTCGAAACGAATTGTAATGCGCTTCATCGATAATGACCAAGCCAATATTATTGATTTCTACCTTTTCTTCTTGCAGCCGATTGTTCAAGGTCTCTACCATGGCCACAAAGCACATATAGCTGTCTTGATCAGAGAGTTCTTTGACTTCGCTATTGATGATCTTGTTTTTGACTCCGAAGCCTTTTAGCATTTTTGAGGTCTGAAGGCCCAGTTCGATGCGATGGGTAAGCACTACTACTTTTTTTCCTGTTCTGGCGATATACCTTCTGGCGATTTCAGAAAAAACTACAGTCTTACCGCCTCCTGTAGGTAACTGGTAAAGTAAATTACCATTTTCGGTGTCGTCTTCAAGGTACTCGAAAATCGTATTCAGATCTTCGGTCTGATAGTCGTATAGCGTTTTTTCGGTGGTGTCTTTTTGTAATTCCAAGTAGGTGGCAGGGTTTAACGTTCTGTTCTTTGAATTGAGAGACTTGCTTATGGCTCAATTTTGCAAAATTAAACGAAATTTGTACTTGGGCGAAATTTATCTTTAGGAAATCGATACTTGGAATCGTTATTTATCTGTTTGCCAACGTAGTACATAACTTCAATTTTTATTGAAAGTCTCACGTTGTTTAGTTACCATAACAGGTTAAGCGGAAAACTCGTTAATAGCCCCGGTTCGTTAAAACAGAGTTCATCAAGGGCTCATTTGCCTTAAGTCTTCGGTAGTTCTCCAAGATTTGTGGCACTACCGATCCGCTATCGGAAACACTGGCATAATGTGGCGTCATATGCACTTTAGAATGTAACCAAAAAGGATGTTCTATAGGTAACGGTTCTTCATGGTAAACGTCAAGTCCGGCCCCTGAAAGGTGACCATTGTCAAGCATTTCCACTAGGTCGGAATCGACCAAGTGCCCACCACGGGCTACATTGATTACAAAAGCATCTTTGGGAAGTTTTTGAAAAATATTTTTGTTCAAAATTCCCGTTGTGCGTTCCGTCAGAGGCAGTAGGCAGACCAATATCTCCGTCGAAGCAAGAAAGGATGAGAAACCTTCTTCTCCCACAAAGCAAGTCATATGGTCTATTGATTTCTCGGAATTGGCCCAGCCTTGAACTTTAAAACCAAAACGGACCAAATCTTCGGCCAAGACTTTTCCTAAAGCTCCGAGCCCCATAATACCGACGGTGAAATCTGAAATGCGTCGGTATTGCATAGGCTTCCAAATACCTTTCATTTGATTGATTTTGTGGCGGTCAAGGTTTTTAAGGTGACTTAGGATAACGGCCAATACGTGTTCCGACATATCTTGTGCCAATTTATCATCGACTACCCTGGTGATTGGAAGGTCTTTTGGGGCATCTGGGTCTTTAAAAATGAAGTCTACTCCCGCGCCGTTAGAAGCAATACATTTTAAGTTGGGATAATCCGTCAGTGCTCCATTCGGATGCTTCCATACCAATGCCATATCGATAGCCTCTTTCGGATGGTCTTCTAAATAGCTGTAGACCTCCAAATTTGGTGAGTGGTCCAATAAGGCCTTTTTCCACAGTTCAATTTTTCCGTCTTGTCGTATGATTACAATAGCCATATCAATCGATTATATCTAAAGCTCGGGAAAACCCCTCACTAAATTGCCAGTTTTGTTCTTGTGTTTCCGTGTAGATTTTAACAATACGTTGTTTGAAATCAGGTAAAAGTGAATTGATTGAAATAAATTGTACAGCTTCCGCGAAAGAGTTCAACATACTTTTGTAAAAGGCATCGGGCACGTTCTTTTCTTTAGCGAAAAGTTGGGCCACCTCTAAATTATACAACATGATGTCAGCGACCAAATGTGGCTCAACACCCAGTTTTAAAAAATGTTTGATAAATTTTTGAGCAACGGAACGTCTAGCTTTAGGTCTTCTTCGCTTAACGGGGAAGTATTCGTTAGAAATCTTGGTCTTTGCTTCCTGTACCAATTTATCTTCCTTCGGATTGAAGATAAAATCATAATATTCTTTTACTAGAGGAAAACGTTCATATAAATCGAGTAGTTGCTCCTCAAGAGCATCTTTTTTTAATTCAGACAGGTATTTCTTCAGTTTTCTTTTACTCATTCCAACGTTATGGATGCCAAAAATAGCTGAAAGCACAATATTTAGGGCAGTTCAACGGAGTAAATCTTAAACTTCTCATAAATTATGTATAAGAATAGTGACATCTTTTTGGAAAAGAGCGAATAAAAATGTATTATGAGAACTTGTAGTAATCCTAAACACAAGCTATATATATGAGGCAACTAAAGATTATCAAGCAGGTAACCAATCGAGAATCGAAATCATTGGACAAATACTTGCAGGATATTAGTAAAATCGATCTGATCAATGCAGCTGAGGAAGTCGAACTGGCACAACGGATTCGTGCCGGAGATCAAGCCGCTCTTGAAAAATTAACCACCGCTAATTTACGCTTCGTAGTTTCCGTCGCTAAGCAGTATCAAAACCAAGGCTTAAAGTTACCTGATTTGATCAATGAGGGTAATCTTGGGCTAGTAAAGGCTGCAAAACGCTTTGATGAGACCCGTGGGTTCAAATTCATTTCATACGCGGTGTGGTGGATACGGCAATCGATTCTTCAGGCATTGGCCGAACAATCCCGTGTTGTTCGCCTTCCTTTGAACAAAATCGGTTCCATCAACAAAATAAAAAAAACGTTTTCGTATTTGGAACAAGCTCATGAGCGGCCACCATCCGCAGAAGAGATTGCCAAAGAGCTTGAAATGACCGTTAGTGAGGTAAAACAATCTATAAAAAATTCAGGAAGGCACGTTTCGATGGATGCGCCTTTGCGCGAAGGTGAGGATTCTAACCTTTACGATGTTTTGCGTTCGGGAGAATCGCCACGTCCGGATAAGTTGTTGATGCAGCAATCATTGAACACAGAAATCAATCGTGCGTTGGAAACACTTTCCCCTAGAGAGGCCGATGTAGTCAAATTGTACTATGGCATCGGTGACCAACAGTCGATGACCCTTGCCGAAATCGGACAGACTTTTGACCTTACACGAGAAAGAGTTCGTCAGATACGTGAGAAGGCCATTCGTAAGTTACGCCATAATTCTAGAAGTAAATTGTTGAAAACCTATCTCGGGTAGCCAACATACCAATTATATTTTTAAAAGGCCCTGACATTGCTGTCAGGGCCTTTTTTTACAACTAAACTAAAAACACTAAGAATAGTTCAATTTGCTAATTTCTTCACTTTTTAGAATTTCATTGAGAGTCTCAATAAAATTCATGTACGCTGCATTTTCTTGATTTGCCATAATAGTAGGATTTAAAAAAATTGAAAGATTTGGGTTCGGATTACATATAATCCAGTTCAACCAATTCGTTTAAGCTTAAAATTTCGTTGAGTTCTTGAAGAAATGATAGGTATTCTTCTCCGTAGGTATCGTAAAGCATGATGTAATTAGGTTAAGTTAATCCCGAAACTTCGGGAGTGATTTGGGTCTCAATAATTATAGTATAAACTTATAGATAACCTCTAGCCCAAACAATTAAATGTGGTGTAATCGCAAATTTTTGTTGTAAAACCCATTAATCTTGTAATGCATGTTTTTATGGGCAAGCGTAAAATGCATTTCATCGAGGTTTTTGGAACTAATAGCACTTTCAGTAAACTACCCCACCCCTAAAGCAATCGATAACCTTGATTTTACACAATTTTATCAGAGTTGTCAACCCCTTTTTTGATATTCGAAACCTTTTGAAATTTTTATCGAATTAACAGCTTCTATGTAGTGCCCCGTATAACTAATTGTCTGCAATAAGCCCCCTTTAAAAACGTTGATGATATAAGTAACTTTCATACACTATCTATTTGTTTGTATGGTCGTATAGATAAAGTCCGAAACAATGAAAAACAAAAACATACTTTTTCTGGCCAAATTGCCTGTACCACTTACATGTCTTATATTATATATAGGTAGTTTTCAAGTTGCCTCTGCCCACAGCGAATCCTGTCCTATTAGTAATGCTACCGAAGAAGGGCAACCTGTTGAGCTAAACAGTAACAGTTTTAATGCAAAAAAAAGAAGCAGTTTTTCAATTGCCGGACAAACGGAGCAGATCGAAAGGGGTCTCACTATTATACATTTCAATACTGTTCAAAAATTCGAATACAGAACTTTCGATACCTATTCTAGTGAAGAAGCCTGTGGGCAGCTTGTCGAGATCTTGGACCAGCTTATGGAAAACAATGCAATTTTTGCCATTCTGGCACATGACTCTGCTTCAAACAATTTCTTGGATTTGTCAGAAAAATTAAAGAAAAACGGGTTTACCCAATTAAGGGGCCTAAAGAGCAGACAGGCGTATATCATGCATAATTTCAATGGTACTATTTATGAAAGTGTAAATGATACCTCTGAAGCTTTAACTCTCGAAATTCCTGACAATGTATCCGACGAAAGAATTTACTTTCCTAAAGTACATTATGAATTCGAGCCAAACAACAATAGGTACATCGCACATGCCGGTGGTGAGGTGAACGGAGTGAAATCTACGAACTCCAAACATGCCCTTGATGCGAACTATAAAAAAGGTTTCCGGCTTTTTGAATTGGATATTATCGAGACTTCCGATGGAAAATTGGTAGCCGCGCACGATTGGAAAATGTGGGCGCGCTTCACGGACTATAATGGAGTACTTCCACCAAGCCATGCGGAGTTTCTAAAACATAAAATATACGGAGACTATACAACCCTTGACCTAAAAGGAATTAATACCTGGTTCAAGACGCATCCTGACGCCATACTTTTCACAGACAAAGTAAACGACCCTATCGCTTTTGCCAATGCGTTTGTAGACAAGAGTAGACTAGTTATGGAACTGTTCAGTCTTATGGCCGTGGAAGAAGCTTCTGAAAATGGTATCCAGACCATGATTTCACAAGAACCGTTGATGAAAATCATTGGCGATAAGCTTGACTATTTAGCGATTAATAATGTGAAATATGTCGCTGTTTCCCGAAGGATTATAGCGAACAAGACAAAGTTGATGCTGAAGTTGAAGGAACAAGGCATTAAAGTATATGTGTACAATGTAAACTTTGATCCCGGTAAGGATGAAAAATATGTTCAAGAGAACGAAATCGGACTCGTTTACGGAATGTACGCTGATAAATGGGCTTTTGATAATTATTCCCCAAAGCCTTCAAAATAAGCTAATTATCCAGTTGCTAACAATCATATTTTTAAGGAGATATACTAATTCTATAATCAATTCTTACTGATTTAAGGGAAGGAACAAAGCACATAGCATCTTAAAGAAAAATGCACATTCGAGTATTCACTAGTACAAAGTAGTTGCCAAAAATTAGTTTAGAAAAACCTCTCAAAACTTCACCTGATAAGTCAATCCCGCGGAAATCCCGTAAAAGAACTTTCCTGGTGCAAATGCCAGTTCTTGTCGCATAGCACTTACATTAGCTCGATAAGCATTCGGATTCTTTTTACCGGTAAACTGATATTCCAGACTTAATCGTTGTGATTCAACATAGAGCAGCGTCTCGGCCAATAGTTCGTCTTCTGATATTAACTGTCGCAATTCGGGAGAATAACCCATACCCACATTCACGCCAAAATAATTTTCGGCGTCCTTTAAATATTTACGCACCAATAGATTACCTGATACCCGTGTCAAGTTACCCGGCTGTGGGGTAATGTAAGATCGCAAAGAGAAATAATAGTTTCCTCGGTAATGGCCCAATGAGTTCGTTACTACCGCAACATTTCTGGTTTCAAAACTGATATATCGGCCACCGGCTGAAAATTCAACGGCTCCGGGAAGGTTCACATACAAATCGCCACCCAGCTTATGCTTCGGATAAATAGAAGCGCTGGAATAACCATAGTTCAAATAAGCATAAAATCGTTTAGAGAACTTTGGGTAAAAATCTAAATCGTACTGAATCCCATTTTTGCCCAATCGATTACTGTAATTAATGCGGGGAATAATGCTTCCTGCCAATGTCTGCCTTCTAAAGGAAACGCTAGAATAAATCATGGGGTCGTAACGTTGATCAAATACGGTAAAAGCGTTTCTAATAGCCAACCTATTGTTCAATGTTTCCTTGTACGCTGGGCCTTTTGGTTCTCTATCAACTACAGTTGGTTTATCTTCAGACTGATTTTCTGCCGCTTTGGTATTCTGCTTTGGTTTTGAATCGTTGGCGGTACTTATGACAGTTTCTTGATTGAACCACCCTTTTTCAGAATATTTTTTATTATTTATTCGCTCCTCCGCAATTGTTTTAAGCCTTTTTATTACCGTGTCATTTTTAACAAAAGAAAGAGCTTTGTTAGCCAAACCCAATGCAGTGGCATCATTTTTTGAATAAAGTTCATTTTTAATGGCGGATACCCATGCCTCCTGATTGTTTTGATGTTTTGATGTTATGGAGTTGAATTCATCTCTAGCTTTCGCGTAATGACCGCCCCAACTATAGGTGCGGGCCAAGAGTGAACGAGCCTCTAGATTATCTGGATTTCCGGACAGTACTTTGATTAGCATTTCCTTGGCCGACCGGTGATTTCCCTCATAGGCGAGGTTGTGTGCCTTTTGATATGAAGTTTCCGAGGGGTCGTTATATGCCATGTCTTGGCCATTGCCAAAGAAACCTAGCAATATGAAGAACAGAATCAGATATATGTGCTTTTTTAACATTACTCTTCAAAAGATACCGAAGCGGTCTCTAAATTTTTTTGGTTATGTCCTTTATCGAATGAAGCGATTCGCTTTTTTCGAGCCTGTCTTTTGGCCCTAGCAATCTTATCTGCAATTTCATTAACGCTCGAACTGTTTTGTTCTACCAATTCTATTAGTTCCAAGGCTTCTTTGGATCTTTCGGACCAAAAATACACATCAAACAAGGCGGAATAAGAATCAATGTAATTGGGATTCATTTTTATACAAGCTTTCAATATCTCGATGGAGGTATCGTAATTGCCGCGCCAAACATTAATGCGACCGGTCAATATCTTCGTATCAATGTGACTGGGAGCATTTGTTAGAATATACCTGCAAAGCAACAAGGCCTTATCGTATTCATTGTCAAAAGCGATATCCCGAGCAATAAAATAACCCTTGTCTGAATCCTGGCCATTGTATACACTATTGATCCAAACGATTTCCTCATCGGTAAATTTCTCTTTTTGAACTGTAAAAATCGCGAGACTATCCGGTATTATTTTGTCGTTCGTAGTAACATAAGCGTTCATCGACTTAAAGGCTTTTAGCTTAGACTCAGCTTTCGAACCGCCGAAAGAACTGCCCATATCCATATTTTCATCAATAGTGAAAACAGACCCATCGGAGAATACCTTTTCACCACTGATATACTCCTTCAACTCGTTCTTATTCCTCATTAGCGGAATATCTTTAGTAGACCTGAATTCAGTATTCATATCCAAAGCACTTCCCATCCAAGCTGCTTTTTTTGGCATTTTAAGTGCGTATCTACCTTCAAGCATCGCCAGTAAGGTGGGGGTGACATCAAAATGTGAGTTTACCGCACTCATTTTTCTTACGGTTTTTAGCATAGGGCTATACATAATCAACGGCACATGAAAACGGCTTATATTGTTTCGCTGCGGTATAGGAATAAGTCTATGGTCTCCAGTTACTATAAAAATGGTGTTTTCGTAGTTGGGTTGTTTTTTATATTCCTCAAAAACATACTTTAGGGCATCATCGGTATATAAAAGCGTGGCAAAAACATTATCGTTTTTTTCGATTACGTTTCTGGTCCTGCCTTCATGGATGCCAGTAGCCAAGATTTGAGCTACCTTATCTTCATAGAATTCCTCTTGTGGTGGTATAAAGGGTTCATGTGTACTAATGGTCATATATACTTCCATTCTAGGCTGCTTTGAATCTCGAGGCAGACTCATGCTCTTCTTGAAAAGTTCTTTGTCAGGATATCCCCAGGAAGAACCTGCGGCATCTTTGGCCTGCATTTCGTATTTATTGCCAAAACCGGATTTATCCAAAACAAAATCTACATTTTCACTAAGTAGAAACCGGTCGACATTATCAAAAGAACTGTTTGTGCCTTGATAAAACGAGGTATGGTACCCATTGTTTTTCAATATGCTGTACAGGGTCAATTTGTTGGGGTATTTTTCGAGTTCCATAAAACCACTTTTTCCAAAGGGTAGAGATCCCATTAAAGAAGGAAGCACCCCAAATGTTCTACCCGTATTGCTCAAACAGTTTTCCCAATACAACGATTTTGTAGTTAGGTCATCTATAAAAGGAGTAAATCCACCAAATTCAGCGCCTTCACCGACAAAATCTCTTCCAAGCCCTTCGACCATGATAAAGACAATGTTGGGTTTTTCATCCTTTAAATCAAAATATTCGCCCAGAACGTTTGCTATCTGTTGGGATTTTATTAGCGGATACTCTACGTTAGAATCGTACGATGTATCTTCAGTAGACGTATCGTAAAGGTTCAGGGCCAAATATTGGGTCTTGTTCTGGTTGATTGGTTTACCTTCTATAAAAAGGGTCATTATGAACATACTGAACAAGATGATGGTAAAAGGGTACATTTTGCTGAGGCGATGATAGTGTTTTGAAGTCACCTTATAGAGACCGAAGAACATACCTATTATGACAACGAAGCCCATAACCATCGAAATGGATATTCCCCCCGAATTGGCGATAGTCATCTTTATGTCTTCAAAACTATAACCTAACAAATCAGACCCTAACGGAACTAGTGCCGTACAGAAATAACTAATTAGCATGGCTTCGATAATCAACAAAAGAATCAATACAATGAAAATTAGGTTGAAACCGTATCTGGGTCTTAAGTTTTCCCAAAAATTAAAAGGAAACGCCAGGATGACCCCTATCAATGACGCGTAACCAATTTGGTGTACTGCAGCAATGAGAAAACTAGTGCCAAATATGATGTCTACCACGCCCTTGTAATAGAGCGTTGTGTATTGATAGATAGTAAGCACGAACAGGATACCAAAGAATGAAATAATCAATCTTGTATAATGCTTCAGGGAGTACTTATCTAGTTGACTTGTATTCATTTGCTGTTAATCACTATTGGTTAATGGCATCATATCAATTTATTAGCCTTAGCCGTTTCAAAATTTAGTTTTATCGTTTGACTATTAATTTATACTAAGTTGCTTTTGCAAAACCTTTACGCCTCTGTGACCCCCAACCTGATTTGACCCGAAACAATTTTTTAAAATTCCCGCGTACTGCGGACCATACTACAATTGGATGGAAAAATATGGGCTCTATTAGAGAACAAAACATTAAAATCAAAATATCTTTCGTTTTTTTATACTGGTTATAACTATAGACATCCCAAAGAATGGCGTAAAATGAAAACATTACGGAGAACACATAGACCATTGCCGTTATGGCTATGAAAAAATCCCATTTCAAGATGCCCAAATAAACGAAGACGACAATTGTAAAGAATCCGAAAAACTCCATCAAAGGAGCCAACCATTCGTAAAAGAACCAATACGGATAACTTAATAGCCCCAAGCGACCGTACTTCGAATTAAAAAACATGTCTTTGTGTTTGAAAAGGGTCTCCAAATTTCCGCGTGCCCATCTGTCCCTTTGGTTGACCAAAATTTTTAGGTCTTCGGGTACTTCGGTCCAGCATAAGGCATCGGGAATATATTCTATAGTATACGGCTCTTTACGATCATGCATATACCTTCGGATTTTAAAGACAATTTCCATATCCTCTCCGACGGTACCGGTGTCATAACCTCCAACGGCCAGTGCAATTTCACGGTCGAAAAAACCAAAAGCACCCGATATAATCAAAAGGCTGTCAATACGGCCCCAAGCCATTCGACCAAGAATAAACGATCGTGTGTATTCGAGTAACTGAAATCGGGCCAACCAGTTTTTGGGCAATCGAATTTCTTCCAATTGTCCACCTTGAATGATACAAGAATTTGCCACACGAATTACACCTCCCACTGCAACAACCCTCTTTTCGGATCTCTGATAAAATGATTTGACCACATGTAGCAGGGCGTCCGGTAGCAAAAGACAATCGACATCAATACAACCTACATAGCGATTACCAGAAAGAGCCATACCCGTGTTCAGGGCATCGGATTTACCTCCATTTTCCTTGTCAATAACAGTAAGTTTCGAGAAAGCTCGGTGCGGAGATTTATAAACGCCACGTATCCTTTTGTTTTGCCAATTGGGATCGATTTCTTGATCGATCTTTTCTAAATCGTATGCGTCGATCATTTTTTGAAGTGTATCATCTTTACTACCGTCATTTACCACCATCACTTCGTAATTCACATAGCGCAAAGACATTAGCGAACGAATGTTCTCTACGATAGTCATCCCTTCATTGAAGGCCGGGGCGATAATTGTAATGCTTGGTGACAACGGCGATGCCATGATTTTCGACAAATCGCCAAAACTATTTTTTTTTCGATAATGAATGGAATTCCGTGTAGACAAGTAGCCCATAACGCTGAAAAGGGTAAACAGAACGACTGTAAACACTAAAAAAACAACGTTTATATATTCAAGTATGATATGGAATAGAGTGCTATCCATTGAACTTTTTAATAATATTATTCGGAAAATGGCGTAACTGGAAAATTAAAGAAGCCCCATTTGGAGCAACCTCAGTGGCAATTACCGGGAGATTAAATATTTGGTTGTCGTATTCCTTGTCCAAAACTTCGCTCAATTCAAAGTCTATTTCGAAGATTTCTTCGTCAACAGAAGGTTGTATCTCCACTTCATTTTGAATATGGTCATTTTCATCTACTTTAGCATCTTCCTTAGGACGCTTTGGAGCTGGATGAACGTCAAAGAGGTTGGTCGGTAACACTTCAGCTTCTTGTTTTTTTTTATCGCTATCCACTGCCTTGGAATGCGTGATTTTTGCCATTAATAGTTTTAGAGCGTTTTGTGCTTTTTTTCTAATCTCAAGGTTTGGGTCTTCAAGTAGCCCGTCTAGAAATTCAATTTCCTTTTCATCACCTACGGCAACGATTTCGTCTAGCAAGATTAATTTCGATTCGGCGTCAATATTTTTAAAAAGATCTGCAAAAACACAGAATGCGGGAAGATCGGCTTCTTGTACATAGTTCTTCTTAATTGTAGGCCGAGTTTCATTTTGTATTGAAAATTGTTCGATGAGATTGGTAATACGATCTTTTATAAACTGCTTTTTCTCAACTGCCAATAGTTCTTCCAAAAATGGTATTTCACGAACATCTCCCAACTCTTCGAGATCATCTAAAAGCCCCATCATATAGGTCTCATGCTCATCGTAATAAATGGGTTCTGGTATCAGTCTAGTTATGCCCCCTTTCTCAGTAGTGGCGGAAACAATCTCATACTGCAATTCTATTTCACGAAGTTCGTTATGCTCCATTAGCCAAGACATCACATCTTCAACCTCAGGACCTTGTTCATCGATAATTGAAGAATCTTCCAAATCGCATTTGGCTATTTCATCTTCAATCGGTGTTGGGTTTTCTTCAAAATTTACTTCAAAATCTGAAAGTGTGTAGCCTTCAAGATTATTTGAAGTGTTTAAGTCTTCCGGTTCATTTTTAGATTCGATTTCTTCGTTAATTACAATTGGCAGAAAATCTAATTCTTTGATTTCGGCTGTCAGACTTAGCAATTCGCTATCAATAGGCATATCGTGATCTTCTTCATAGAGTACTCCGATTTGTATGGGAGGGGATTCACTATTCTCTTTATCATTAAGACTATCGGCTGTACTATTAGCATCATGGGCATTGACTACAATGGGCAGAAAATTGATTTCAGAGATATCAAAACCTCCGGATTTGGAAGCTTGCTCAGTACTCGTTTTGAAAGTGACTATTTCTTCAAAGTCAACCTCAATATTCTTGATTTCTGTTTCTGGGTTATCCGCTTTTGCCATCGGTTTGTATTTTTGTAAAGTTTGAACTGGTTTTGATTTGTTTGTAATGACTAGTGGTATGAAGTCAAGTTGTAAGGAGTCCACATTGTGTGAATCATTCAATAGCTTTTCTAGGACTATATCAGGTTCTGGCCGAGCTAATTGAGAAATTAGTTCATCAGGTTCCAAAACAATTTCTTTATCAATGTTTTCTGAATCTTCATTTGTAACTTCATGAGTTTCACTAAAAGCGGCCTTATCTTCTTCCATTACGTTTTTTTTCTTTACACCAATTTCATTGATCACAGTTTCTTCATCAATTTTCTCCAGTTCTATATTTTGATTTTCGAATGGAATATCAACTGAAGAAGTTTCTTTGACATCATTGTTGTTGAACTCCGGGTTTTCATCAACTTCATTTTCCGTTTTCGAACTTTCTACTACTACTTCTTCATCCTTCTCCAATAAGATTTCCTTTTGATCATGACCTTCTCCTTTAAGTAAGTCTTTATGTGATTTAACATGATTCATTTCTTGATTTTCTGCTGGAATTTGATTGTTAAGTTTTTCGACAGCATCTTTGGTAACGGCTTCATAGCTGTTATCAAAATCTGTATCTCGTTGTATATAGTCACCAATATTTTGTATACCTTTTGTTGGCATTATTGTGCCAGGAATAATCATATTGATAGTGGCCAGTGCCTTGCTTTTTACAGAAAAATTAGATTCGCTTTGTGCTACATTTTGTAAAAAGGTAATATCTTGAGCAGCTCCTAAGTCACCAATAGCCCCTAAAATCGCAATTTTGATATCGACATTACACTTAGAAAAAACCTGCTTTAGGGTTGGGAGCGCATCAACAACATAAAATTCTTTAATACAGCCAATGGCCTCGGCTTTGATTTGGTTGTTCTTATGTTTTATTAATTCGATTAATGAGGTATTCGCGTCGTTTTGATTGTAGTATTTGATAAGCCGGAGCGCAAAGAGCACAACATGTTTGTTCGTAGCGGTAAGCCACATCTTAAAACGCGGCGGGTCTACATTTTCCTGACTTCTAATAACTTCCAACAGCTTCAATTGCTGCCATTCGGATATTTTATAACAAGTAGTGTCTAAAAAATAATTTATCCCATCAGCCCTTAGGGTAACTGTAGCAATTTCTGCCTGTTTTCGAATAGTGCCTCTTCTGTGGTTAATAAATTTTGTAATAAAACCGTATGCAGGTTCGACATGCATTTGGGTGAGATGCGAAATACCCTTGGATATTATTTCCCAGCGCCAACTGTTCAATTTTTCAAAAGCGTCTTTTTCAAGGCCAAGATCTTGGTACAACTTGAACAATCGCTCTTTGGTATCACCAGAAACATCTTTTCGAAGATCCAACAAAATTTCTGTAAGAACCGTTCTGTTAAACTCGTTCTTAAGTAATTCTCGAATCTGAATCTTTAAATCGATATAGTGAGATTTTTCAAATTTGTCGGCATCTTTCTCATAGAACAAAAACTCACTAATCATAGGAGATAGCTCTTTTTTACGTTCTTTAGTTCTTGATGAACCCGACGAGATTTTATTTCTGAAAAAGAAAACGGATAAGAAGTATAGGGCTGCAAAGCCTATGAATATATAAGTTAGAGTCCAAAGTAAATCAATATCGATTTTAGGAGCTGTTATCAGCGTAAGATTATGATATGTGAGTTTCGTTATCGACAAATTAGTTTTTGTTCAATTCGCGCCCCACTCGAACCAAAAGCTCTAATGGGCTAACCGGCTTAGATATAAAATCGTTGGCACCTAATTCAAAAGCACTCAAAATGTTTTCTTCATTGTCAGCCGATGAGATGATAATGATTGGTATTTTGGAGTTGAGCTCGTTTCTTACATAGTCTATTAATTCTATGCCTGAGAAATAGGGCATCATAATATCACTCACAATGATATCGGGCATAGATTCGGCCAAATGTTCTTTTACTTGCTTTCCATCTACACTATGACTAACGTCGTAGCCTCCCTTTTCTAGACGGAAGTGCAACAGCGACGCCAAAAGCTCATCATCTTCGGCCAACAATAATTTTCTCTTCTTCATATGCTCAGCCTTTATTTTCTCTTAAGTCGGCCAGAGCGTCCCGCAAGGCCTTTCGCACCATAGGAAATTCAACAGCGAAACAGTCACATAGAAACCGTAGATGCTTGATATCTTTATCTTTAGTACAGGTGTGTTCTACCTGTACAATTATTGAATGAAGGCCATTTGTTTCCATCATTGCCAAACCGGTCTTTATTTTATGCGCTGCCAAACCTATTTGTTTAAAATCAGCGGTTTGTAAGTGTATTTTTGCCGCCCCGATGAATTCTAAGGCGTTTCGTTCATAAAGCTGTACCAATTCGGTCAGCAACTCTATTTCTCCCATGCATTCCTTCAGAACAGGGTTTAAATCTATCTCCTCGGAAGAATCAACGATAGACAAAGTTGATTTATTGAAGATTAACGTACTTCGATTTCCCTTTTTCATGGCAGATTCAATTTTAAGTGATTTAAGTACTGCCCCATAAGATTTGTAATGTTCGATAATGGCATCATAGGTGCCGATATCTAAATCAGCAATAGAACCGCCTAGCTCGGTGGCCGACTTTTCAAAACTCTGTAATGTTCGTTTTAAAATTTGTGAAGAACCTTTACGGTTTTTCGCATTTGATGGCGAAATTTTCTCCAAAAGATTTCTCTTGAAAGTTTGAAATGATTTTTTTAAATGGTCGGCCTCCTCCGTACTTAATTTTTCAAAGGAAAAATCTTTGAGGTGCGACTCAAGGTGGGATAACTGAAAAAGTAGGTCTTTCGGTTTCAATTTGGAAATTGATTTGGATTAATAAAATTGGGTCAGGTAAAAATTCTTAGATTTTAATTCATCAAGTTTCTTTTTCGAAAAATTTATTACCAATAATTGTAAAATTCTCTATTTAAAGCAGGGCTCGCAATTAAATGTTACCTATGCTTCTATATATGTTGTCAAAGTGCTTTATTTGTAGGTATAAATTCTTACAAGATGAAGTATTTTATTTATTTATTGGGAGTTCTATCGGTAGTGTCATGTGGTGAAACCGAAAAAAAAGTTGAGGAAAGGCTAGAGGATAAGGCCAAAAGAATACATAAAAAAATAATTACGATAGATACCCATAACGATATTAATATCAACAACTTCACAGATAGTGTAAATTATTCCCAGCGGTTGGAAACCCAAGTAAATTTACCCAAAATGCAAGAGGGCGGTCTCGATGTGACTTGGCTCATTGTTTACACCGGTCAAGATACGCTAAGCGCAGAAGGCTATGCCAAGGCAGAAAAAAATGCGATGGATAAATTCGATGCTATACACAGGCTTTGTGAAGAATTCGCTCCTGAAAAAATTGAAATGGCGTTAACATCAGAAGATGTGCGCCGAATCGATGCGGCCGGAAAGAAGGTCGCGATGATTGGTGTAGAGAATGCCTACCCCATGGGCGAAGACCTTGGCAACTTTGAGAAATACCACAAATTAGGTGCGCGCTATGTCTCCCTTGCTCACAACGGGCATAGCCAATTTAGTGACTCGAATACGGGTGAGAAAGACAGTGTTTGGCTACACAGAGGTTTAAGTGATATGGGTAAAAAAGCTGTAAAAGAGATGAATAGACTTGGAATTATGATTGATGTCTCGCATCCTTCGAAAGAAGCTTTTAGGCAGATGATTACTTTGTCTAAAGCACCGATAATCGCTTCTCATTCCTCGGCAAGAGCACTTTGCAATCATAGTAGAAACTTGGACGATGAACAACTTAAAATGTTGAAGGAAAATGGTGGTGTTGTTCAAACAGTAGCTTTTAGTTCTTATTTAAATACAGATAAGTATAAATCTCGTAATGAAAAGGTTGAGATAATAAAAAAAGTGGTTATGGATTCTTTAGAAATGGCCTCCTTATCACGAAAAGAAGTATTGGCTTTACCTACGGATGAACGTGATTCTTATATTGCAAAATATATGCAGATTAGAGCTATTGTGGATACCAAGGCTGAAACCATGAGCGACCTACCACCAGCTGTGGACGTAGGAGATTTTGTGAATCACATTGACTATATGGTCAAATTCATCGGAATCGACCATGTGGGTATCAGCTCCGATTTCGATGGTGGAGGCGGAATCAAAGACTGGTCAGATGCTTCAGAGACATTCAATGTAACCCTTGAGTTAGTCAAACGCGGTTATACCGAAGAGGAAATATCTAAACTTTGGGGCGGAAATCTATTGCGGGTATTGGATGAAGTACAGCTAGTGGCAGCGGAACTTCCGAAGTCTTGACTACATAAAGAAAAGCTGAAAAAATCTACCGCTTTTTAATTTCCTATGTTTATGAATGTCTATTCCTATTGGCTCTACTTTTACGATTCCTACTTTCCTTCGTAATATAACTAACTCGGCCTATTGCAAAAAATAGCAAAATTCCTATTATCAGTATTTGATAAAACTCTTGTGGCAAATTCATAACTTAATAGACAAAAAAATATTCTTAAACGCCCTTGATTTTATTCCAATGCTTCTTGTCAATTACCGAATTTAATGTCTATATTTTGGACAAAGAAATATAGCTTCGTATTTTGAACTTAACCTTTCTTTTGAAATTTGGTGCTTTGTCCCGAAAATTCTGAATGAATTCACAGCTCGGTTCATTCTTCACCCGACAATCGGTCTTTTACGAATTCAACCTTAGTCTTACCGTGCGTTGCAGGTTTGCCATTCTCGCTCAAGTTCACCATAATAATATTATCGACGGTAACTATCGTTTCCCGGGTCATTTTGTTTCTGACTTCACAGTTCAAGGTCAAGGAAGATTTCCCGAACTTGACAACTTCTATTCCAATTTCTACGATATCGCCTTTTACCGCTGTGCTCATAAAATTGATTTCAGACATATATTTAGTGACCACCCTTTTGTTTTCCAATTGAATGATACTGTACAAGGCGGCCTCTTCATCTATCCATGCCAATACCTGTCCACCGAAAAGTGTCTCGTTGGAATTTAAATCTCCGGGTTTGACCAATTTTCTAGTGTGGAAACGCATATGACTTTGTATATTTTACTTGGGTTATAAATAATTATTATTGCTTCTCGTTTAATTTTAGCTCCAGATATAGTGCCCATCTGATAGGGTTGAAATAATAAGGATCGATTTCATAAAATCCTATTTTCTTATATAATCCGATTGTCTGGTGCATCGTTGGCAAAGTATCCATTCTCATTTTTTTATATCCTAACGCTCTGGCAACAGTAATTGACTTTTCCAACAACTGTTTCCTATTCCTTTTTCCCGAGCTTCTCTTCGTAGATACATTCTTTTGAGTTCACAGATGGTATCATCTATTTTTCTGACACCAACACAACCTAAAAGCTGCTCTTTGTTATAAGCAATAAAAAGCGCCCGTTGTGGTTCTGCATAGTTGATGTCAATACGTTCTAATTCATTCTGAAAATTTTGGAAACCCAAATCAAAACTTAGCTGAGAGGTGTATTCAAAAAATAATTCTCTTGCCCATTTATAGTCACATTGAGATTCCACTTTTTTGAGCCGTATCATTTTGAAATTAGAACATCATTAACTTATTCTTGGTAAAATTATAAAAGATCATTGGCTCAGAATAAAGTTGGTCTTTAATTATGAAGCGTTTTCGGAATTACGAGATTTGTTCCCAATTTTTTGTTCAACTTATCAATAAATCGAACGGATAACAACGGAGACTCCAATTCCATATTCTGATGTACGAAAAAATGGATGTTTTTTAATCCTTTAGCCTTCCAATCGGCCAATTTTTCGACCCAATCGTCAAGGCGGGTATAATCGCTTTCATGATTTGAGCCGACATACCTTACAAAAGCTTCATTGTTGGTTAGGTGCATATGCATAATATCTCTTCTACCCGCAGTATCTACCAAAATATTGGCAATATTGTTTTCCTGTAGCAAATAATATAGTTCTTGTGCCACTTTTGCATCGTTGAACCAATCGGTATGGCGAAATTCCATGGCCAAAGGAAACTCTTTGGGCCAATACTCAACAAAGCGCACTACCCTATCCCAATTCTTCGGTGCGAAGTTGCTATGCATCTGTAAAAAAATCGTGCCCAATTTATCCTTTAAGTTTGAGGTCACTTCTAGGTACCGGTCAACAATGGGATAGACAGCATCGTTTAAACGCCGTAGATGGCTAATATTGTTGGCGACTTTCGGAAAAAATTTGAAACCTTCCGAAGTTTTATCATACCACTTTTCATATTGCTCAACAGGAAAAATACGGTAAAATGTAGCGTTGAATTCAATAGAATTAAATTGTGAAGAATAATAGACCAACTCATCTTTTGTCCCCCTTGGGTAGAAATTCTTTAAATCTTGCCTGTTCCATTTAGCGCAGCCTACATATAGTTTAAATGGTATATCGCCTTTGGATTTTGAGAGTACTACTTCGGTAGCGGGATGGTCTTCGGGGATGCTGAAATCGATATGTTCAGGGTTTTCTACTTTTCCGAATTTCATGGGTTCTGTTATTTAGTTTTTGAATTACTGAGTTATTATTTATGAAATATTAGCCAAGTAATTTGGTAACTCTATTTTTTGATGTAAACTGTTTTTTTATTAACAAACTCTTTGATGCCTTCCGACGAGAGCTCCCTACCATACCCCGAAATCTTAATGCCTCCGAAAGGTAATCTTGGGTCACTTTTTACAAGTTCGTTCACGAACACGGCTCCCTCGTCAAATTGAGAGGCCAATTTTTCTACCCTGTCTAAGCTCTTAGTAAAAATGGATACGCCCAACCCGAAATCGGAATTGTTCGAAAGTTCTATCGCCTCTTTTTCATTCTTAAAAGTAGTCACCCCAATCGCCGGACCAAAGGTTTCCTCTTTAAAAATTGGCATTGTAGGGGTTACTTTGGTCAAAATGGTCGGTTCGAAATAAGTACGGTCGCGTTTTCCTCCCAGAATAATTTCGGCTCCCATTTTAACCGAATTGTTGACTTGTTTCTCTAAATCTTCGGCCAAATCTTCCCGGGCCAATACGCCGATATAGGTATCTTTATTCATAGGGTCTCCGCTTTTCAACTCCATGATTTTTGCTGAAAATTTTTCTAGAAACTCGTCCGTAACAGCCTCATGTACCAATAACCGCTTACCAGCAATACAACTTTGTCCCGTATTTTGAAAACGGGCCTGTACACAGATATCCACAGCCTTTTCTAAATCTGCATCCTTAAAAATAATCAAGGCGTTACTTCCACCAAGTTCAAGAACGGTTTTCTTTATGTTTTGCCCTGCAATTGATGCTACCGATGCACCGGCTGGTTTACTACCGGTCAGGGATACCGCCTTTACGACGGGATTTGCGATTACGGACTCAATTTTATCGCTACTAATGATTAAGTTTTGAAAGCAACCTGGAGGGAATCCGACCTTATCGAACACTTGCGCTATCATTTCGGCTGATTTCATCACGTTGGAAGCATGTTTCAAGACTCCAATATTACCCGCCATCAGATTAGGAGCTGCAAAACGGAATACCTGCCAAAAGTGATAGTTCCATGGCATAACGGCTAATACAACGCCCAAAGGCTCGTAACTGATGTAACTTTTGTTCGCATCCGATTTAATAACCTCGTTCTTCAGATGTTGTTCTGCGTTTTCGGCATAGTATTCACAGACCCAAGCACATTTCTCTACCTCGGCAATGGCTTGCGAGAGAGGTTTGCCCATCTCTTTGGTAATTACCTCTGCATATTTTTTTGAATTCTTTTTTAGTACTTCCGCAGCTTTCATCATTAGTTTAGAGCGTTCACTGGAAGAAGACTCTCGCCAAGTTAAAAAAGCTTTATGCGCTACTTTAATCTTCCCTTCTAATTCGCTTTTATTCAATTCTTTAAATTCATAAAGAACTTCCCCATTATATGGATTGACCGACGTTTTCATTTACCTATTTATATTTGTACTAAAACTAACAATAACCAATTGTAAACAGAAGAAGTTAATAGGAATTTAACGAGGTTTGTGAGAATATTTCTAAAGCTTTCTTATTTTTATGGTGTAAGCCTGTTTTGGATTTTCGCGCAACAGTAGGTCAATATCCTTTTTTGAGAACCCTCTTTTTTCGAGTTCGGGAATAAGTTTGGTGAATATGGAAGTATAACCCATAAAGCCACCACCATTTTCTTCGCCTATATCATACCATCCGGCATCGTGGGAGATGAGAACATGGGAAAGTAATTTTTTTTCTTTTAATTTAGAAAGTGTTTTTATGAACCATCCAATTCTTTCAGGTTCTGTACTTACATTGTCCAAGGAAATCCAAGCTCCTTGTTCGGCGGCCTTCACATATCCTTCCATCGTACCGCTCTGCGCGTGTGTCCAGACGAAAGCTCTCGGCGATACGCCCATTTGTTTCAAAATGCTAATTTGGGCCATTGCTGGACCTTGAGGGCCGGTATGCGACACAATAGTCAAACCTGTTTTCAAATGGGTCAATGCGGCGGCGCGTATCAAATTTTCGTGAAGATTCGATAATTTGTTATCCTTATCCACGGATATTTTCATAAAGCCCGGTCGTATACCGGAGGAATCGATTCCTTTTTCGAATTCATCAATCCATTTTTCCGCAATTTCTTCCGGGGAAGCCTTAAAAACAATTTTGGGTACAAATTTGTTATTCTGGGCTCCGTAATAACCGGTATTCGTGAGGATATGTAGTCCGGTTTTATCTGATAATTCCTTTAAAATATAAGGGTCGCGGCCAAGAAAGGCAGGTGTACAGTCAAAAAAAGTGGTTACGCCGTATTTTTTTATTTCTTCGAGAAAGGGCAGCACGCGTAGCACTACCTCCTTCCTGTTCCAACGATGATAGCCCGTACTATCTGCCCCGATCCAATCTACCATCACATGCTCATGAATAAGTGCTGCACCCATTTTTTCGGGTTCGATAGGGCCGTTTACGGTCATTATCTGTGCATTTGTTCTATTCGGAATTACGACCCAAAGAAGTATCGAGATATAAGTAATCGTCCATCTCATTTTTAAAGATTTTTAAAAGATTTTTTTCTTGATAGAAAATGCTTGTTTAGGGTTTTCGATAGTCAACTGGTGGATTTCTTTATCTGAGTAACCCATTTGCCGTAATGCAGGAATCAAAATAGTAGGTATAGCATGGTATTCACGTATTTCGCCTCCCCTTGGGAAAGAATTGCCATCGTGCGAAAGTAACACCTTGTGAAGTAATTTTTGTTTCCTGAACAAATCCAGTTTTTCTGTGTACTCCTTAATATTTGAAGCATTGAACCCATCTAAAGAAATCCAAGCCCCTTTTTTGGCGGCCGCTATCAACAATTGCCCATCTTCCACTTTATTGGCATGTACCCATACCCAGGCATTTGGTCCCACACGATACTTCTGCAATAAATTTAATTGTTTATCTACTGCCTTGGCGTTATTTCCAGTATGAACTACTATGGTCAATCCCGTTTCCAAATGCGTAAGGATTCCGGCCTTGAAAAGTTTTATGTCAATTTCGGAAGGTTCGCCATCGTCAAAGGCAAGTTTGATGAATCCCGGTTTAATAGTCGTACCGTCAATACCCTCCTTAAATTCTGAAATCCATAGTCGAGCTATTTCTTCCGCAGTGGAGTAATAAGCAAAAGTTGGAACATATCGGTCGTCTGCAGCACCATAAAACCCAGTATTCGTGATGATTTGTATTCCCGACTGTTCAGATATTCTTTTCAAAAGTTCTACATTTCGTCCGAAATAGGCTGTAGTGCAATCAAGAATAGAGGTCACGCCAAATGATTTCAGTTTTTTAAGATAAGGAACGACCTGCCCCGTTAAAGCTGTCTCGTCATACTGCGACGCGCTTTCTGGATCTGCACCAAAATTAGACATCACATGTTCGTGTGTCAATGCAAAGCCCAGAAGTTCACTTTTGATTGTTCCGGTTACGGTCAGTATATGCTCCTTATTTAAATATTCACTTGAACTCGATAGTGATAAGAGCACTAAAACTAACAGATTCAATTTCATAATAAAACCAAGGCGTTCCAAAAATCTTTTTCTAGAATATTTCATATAGACTTCAATTCAATCGTATTAAAAATACTATAAATCTTTGGGGTTAAAAAAAACATGACAAGTTCAACACTTAAGTTCGATGTTTTCAAGCTGTTCATAACCCGTTCAAAACTATATAGTTTGAGAAAAAGCAATTGTAGCTTAATCATTACCTTTATAAAAAGCAATACGATGAGCGATAGATCCCGGAATCTTCTTGGCATCCGCCCTGAAATTCCTTCTGCAAGAGTAACTGAGAATATGAGTGATGAGGAACTGTTTCAGAACCGCACCTTGCGCCCAATACTGAAATTTCAGAACCACATGCTCGTAGTGGTATTCAAAAACTATATCTCAAAGTATAAAAACTCGTTTTACGAACTAACCTTGGAGAAACGGTTTGAGTATATCGAAAATGCCGTTCAGAAAGATATCAAATTCAGGAATGCTCTAAAGGGAATTATAATAGGTCACTTTACATTTGAAGAATATGAAATCTATATTAAAAACTCATCTGCTCTCAATAAACGTATGATGCGCATGGTTACTAATCGCCTTAAGGACCAGATTCAACTTTTTGAAATTGGAGTTTTGATTTAAACAATTTCCCGATGGGCTCTACCTAGCTCACGGTCGATTTCAAGAAATATTTATTTTATAAGTGATTCTCCATTCAGATTGGTAGTGAGCACGTCGCCCATATAATCGAAATAGGGTCGTATTGCTTTGAAGGATTTTTCGATTTCATCAATAAATTTGGAAGACAATACTTCTTTATCTGAAAAGTTTCGAACGAATATAAATTGTTTTCTTCTGATTAAATCGATGTTCACATGCTCTTTGTCAAAACCCTTTGGAGCGGTTTTCACGGCGTCGCCTTGCATTTCTCCCCAAATCTTTTGAAAGGATTTCTTGTTGATGATTTCCCTGATTTCCGTGGCATCTTGTTCGAATTCTTTTCGAATACGCAGTAAATCTTCTTTATTTGGACCCCAAAAACCTATGGCGATAAAGGTTTCATTTGGTTTGACCCGAAGGTAGTAACCACCTCTTAACTGGGCGCCCGCCCTTGAGAAAGAACCAGCAAAATGTGATTTGTATGGTGTCTTATCATTTGAAAAGCGCACGTCGCGATAAATACGGAACATCTTCATTTTATCGATTTCGTCGTGCACACTTAGCCCATCCATAACCAATGTAAAAAAGTCCTTAACATCCGCTTCATGTTGCTTAAACTCTTTTTTATGGTCGGTAAACCATTCTCGAGTATTGTTCTTTTTTAACTTTTCAAGAAAATGTAATGCTTCTTCAGTAATTATGGGATGTAACATACGACCTAATATTAAATTTTTTCCGAATTCCACCTTCTCCTTAATGGAGGGAGGAGCTGAGGACAATATTTATGCTAAAGTTAACCTTTTTGCTAAATTGACTTTTGCAATAATGACTATTTTTGAATTTATAGCAATCAAATATGGACAAGAATTCGGTCGTCGAAAAAATCAAACAGCACAAGAAGCAACCTAATCTAAGATATGAGCTTAAAGAAAAGGTGGAAACCTTTACAAATCTACTTTTTTACACCCTTTTTGATATCGATACGGCCGTTGCAAAGAATTTAGACAAGTTGGAATTACAATTCGATGGCCTACTAAACCTGGCCTGTTGGGATGTCGACAAATCATGTAAAAAGGTTTGGGAAGGTTATGTAGAAAAGCTTCCTGAAATATTGGAACGTCTAAACCTAGATGCCGAAGCCACGGTAAATTGCGACCCGGCTTCTCTTTCCATTGAAGAGGTTTATATGGCCTATCCTGGTTTTTACGCCATTGCCATTTACCGTTTGGCCCATGAGCTTTATTTAGAGGGATTTCCATTGGTGCCAAGGTTAATGACTGAATATGCCCATAGACAAACCGGAGTAGATATTAACCCAGGTGCGCGTATTGGTAGTTCCTTCCATATTGATCATGGTACTGGTGTCGTCATTGGAGAAACGGCTATTATCAAGAATATGGTGAAAATTTATCAAGGTGTTACTTTAGGCGGCCTATATGTGGCCAAGCATTTACAGAAAACTAAAAGGCATCCTACCATAGAGAATAATGTTACGATTTATGCCAACGCCACTATTTTAGGCGGTGATACGGTTATCGGCGAGAACTCGGTTATCGGAGGCAATGCTTGGTTAACTTCTTCGGTACCACCTAACTCTACGGTGTTTCATACGCCTGAAATCAAAATCAAAACACTTCCACATGTCTCATAGCATTCTCGATTTGATTGGTAATACGCCATTAGTCGAATCCCGGGTATTGAATAGTAACCCGAACGTTAGCTTATATTTTAAGTTGGAAGGCCATAATCCTGGTGGTAGTGTGAAAGACCGTGCAGCATTTAACATGATTAAGAGCGGACTTGACCGTGGTGATTTTGACACCACTTCCAAATTGATTGAGGCGACTAGTGGAAATACGGGTATTGCCCTTGCCATGATAGCAGGTATTTTCGGATTGGATATTGAATTAGTTATGCCCGAAAATGCTACAAAAGAACGCGTTCAGACCATGCGTGCCTACGGAGCTAAAGTGACCCTGACACCAGCCGATGTTGGTATTGAAGGCGCACGGGATTATGCAGAAGCCAAAGTCAAAAACAACGGTTTTGTTATGATAAACCAATTCGCTAATGATGATAATTGGAAAGCTCACTACAAAACAACTGGACCCGAAATCTGGAACGATACCGATGGAAAAATTACCCATTTTGTCTCTTCAATGGGTACGACCGGAACTATAATGGGGACTTCAACATTTCTAAAGGAACAAAATGATAAAATTCAGATTGTCGGCGTTCAGCCGACCGATAACTCTAGTATACCAGGAATTCGAAAATGGCCACTAGAGTATTTGCCGAAAATTTTTGACCCAAAAAGAGTCGATAAGACTATAGAAGTCAGTGAAGAAGATGCCCGTAAAATGGCAAAAAGATTGGCCAAAGAAGAAGGTATATTTTCAGGAATGAGTAGCGGTGGGGCTACAACAGTGGCCTTAAGACTGGCAGCTACATTAGAAAGCGGTGTAATTGTCTCTATCATCTGCGATCGAGGCGATCGTTATCTTTCTTCCGACTTGTTCGAGTAAAAAAAGTAAGGGCTGGGTTCTATACTCGACAAAAATAGAGTAATATCCTTTTTCAAAGAAAAAATTATAGCCAGTGTTTCCTTTTAAAATAGATTATCATACCGATAAATAAAACAGTCATTATTCCCCAGACCATGTAATAACCATATTCCCAATGTAGCTCGGGCATATGATCGAAGTTCATCCCGTAAATTCCTGCAATGAAAGTCAATGGTATAAAAATAGATGCCATTATGGTCAGTACTTTCATTACTTCGTTCATTTTGTTGCTCATATTGCTCATATACATTTCCATAAGACTCATGGACATTTCGCGATAAACTTGAAGGCTTTCATTAATTTCCAAGGAATGGTCGAGCACGTCTCTCAAAAAAACTTTGGTATCCTTCTTTATCAACGGATTTTCAGAATCTATCAAATGGCTTATTAATTCTTTTACAGGAAAAATCCATCTTCGAATCCTTAAAATCTCTTTTTTTAGCTGTTGTATTTGTTGTGCTACGTCTGGCGTCGGATTGGCATAGACCAATTCTTCTAAGCTATCAATCTTATGGTTCAAATACTCCAAAACAACAAAATAATTATCGACAATAGCATCCAACAAGGCAAAAAACAGATAGTCTGCCCCTCTCGTTCGAATACGGCCTGATTTCGTCTTTATCCTTTGCCTAACTCCATTGAACACATCATCTTCCAACTCCTGAAAAACCAAAACACAATTTTCTAATAGTACCATGGCGACATGTTCGCAAATCAATTCGTTTTCTCGATTGATGTATAACATTTTGAAAACCCCGAAAATATAGTCTTCATATACATCGACTTTTGGTCTTTGATGGGTATTAACGGTATCTTCCATAATAAGGGAATTCAATCCGAAACGTTGGCCTACTTTTTCGATGAAGGTTTCATCGCTTAATCCTACGATATCGATCCACGATACTTGCGCCGGTTCTTTATGGGCTAAAATCTCATCTATGTCTCGAGGTGTGTGTACATCAAATTTGTTGTCGCTGTATTCTAAGATAGTTACGATACTTTCGCCGCCCTCTCTACCCCCCATATAGGTAACCGTACCTGGGGCCGAACCCATTTTCTTTTGGAACTTGGATGGCTTTCTTCGGATAATCTTACTCAGCGTTTTTCTTCTACCCATTACTTCTATTAATTCTGATAAATATAACAAGATGTAGTCATTTTTTTTGAATTTATTGAAAATCTAAGTTATTGAGCAACAATCCAGAAGCTGGTGCTACGAAGGTAAGTTCAAGGTTATTACTCTTTTCCAGAGAATTTTGAATATCTGTAATGGAGAGCTCACTTTTTCCTAGTTGTATCAGAGCACCCATTATCATACGTATTTGATAGCGCATAAAACCTTGCCCCTTTACATGCAGAGCGTAACTTTTCTCAGGAAAAAAATTCGCCTTTAACAACTCATTTTCCTTTAGTTCACATGAAACAATAGTCCGTACCGATTTTGTATTTTCTTGTAGCCTCGCAGTATAGGTCGAAAAATCGTGGGTGCCCTCAAAAAGCTGGGCAGCAACTTGCATGGCCCTTATATCCAGTAGGTCTAATATATTGGCCAAAAATGGAGCACAGAACGGATGGTTTTTTTTGCCATAAGAAAACAGGTAGATATAGTGTTTTAGCTTTGCATCTTTGATGATATTGAATGAAGCATCGACTTCCTTTAGGCTTAAAGCGCGAATATCGGGCGGAAGGTTGTAGTTAAAAAGTTCTAGAAATAAGCCCGTATTCTCGATGGGCTCTCCCTCTAAAAAAAGTTCAAAAGCCATATCAAGGGCAGAAACCTTGGCATCTGTACGCCCAGCACCCAAAATTTTGAGCTTTCTGCTTGGCAGCACGAATTTTAATGTTTTAACCAGCATGGATTCAATAGTTTTCTGTTCTGGTTGTTTTTGCCAACCGCTATATCGAAATCCCAAGTATTGAACCCCTACCAAATACGAATGACGTTTTAAATGCATACGAGTTTCTTTTATACCAAACTAGCCATTTTTTTGTATTTTGTAAAGACAACCACTAAATAAAAAAGATATGGCAACTAACCTGAAAAAACCGCCTGTTTGGTTTTGGATAGTAAGCGTGCTTGCACTTCTTTGGAACCTTCTCGGAGTCGGTGCCTATTTAAACGATGCTTTTATGAGTGTCGAAGACCTTGATAAAATGAGCCAAGATTATCGGTTACTTTATGAGTCTAGACCGGCCTGGGCAACCGGAGCATACGCCATTGCTGTTTGGGGAGGTGCACTAGGCTGTATAGCCCTATTAATGCGAAAGAAGTGGGCCAATATCCTACTTTTGATTTCGTTGATCGGTATTCTTGCCCAAAATGCACACCAATTTTTTATGAGCAATACGTTTGTGGTTTTAGGCTCCAAGGCCATGTTTCTACCAATTATGGTAATCCTAATAGGCATCTTGCTAGTATGGTTTGCGAAATGGGCAGAAAAAAAAGGTTATATTTCATAAATTTTTGTGAGGTGGGGTACTTTATTTAAGCATTAATTTTTCGGACACCAAAAAATTACAAAAACAATGATTTTGCAACGGCTTATATTGCCTACACAACAAAAGTTGCGGTTCATCGAATATTTTAAATAAACCAAATTCAAGTACGTTGATAGTTATATCGCCCTTTTGCGAATCTTTACAACAACTTTATGAAGTATATCTTACGCATATTACCCTGGAAAAAGGTTATACAAATTTCTATAGCGCTACTAACGTTATTGATAATTTTAAGTTTTTATGGCCTTTACACGAATGGGTTTCCCGTACTTAAACCTGGTAATTTTATTTTCCCTCTTTTGACTTTGGTACATTTTACTTTTTTATATGTACTATGGTTCAAAATCGAAGAAGATGAAGAAACCGACCCCCGAATGCGAATTATCGAGTATGTACTGTATATAATTTTTTTAGTATATCTATTTAAGGCTTTTCAAACGATAATGATTCTTGCAACATACTCCGATTTTTCGAATCACGTTATACCGCCAACTTTCTTTCCAGTTGGTATTTTAATACTTGTTTTACAAATTGTTCTTTTAGGGATAACACTTTTGGCCATCAAATACCGGAAGGATATGGTTGGCGACTATAAATTTGATGACATGAACGGGCATATCGATTCTTGGGAGTAATGATGTCATCAAATGACAATATATGAAAACCTGGCTTTTGCGGGTTTTTCTTTTCTAGTAGATTTTTTTTTCAGCACCTATCATTTAACGGTACCCGTGGAAAAGGTTGCACTTGTATTACTTCCGATTTGTTGTACACCCATAGCATCGGCACAAACCATTCCGGCCAAAGGTTTTAGTACAAAAGAGCGGGACTATTGTCTGGAAAGGGCTCAATACT